>DATHXF010000188.1:0-5339 GCA_035459785.1 Rariglobus sp.
TCGATGGACTCATCCGCGAAACGGACTCCTTCCTCGCGAACGGACGCATCTCCGAACTGGCCCGCATGCAGGAGGAGCTCCAGACGCCGACCGTCCCCCGCCCCACGACCGCACCGTCTCAGTCCCATTCGACCGGCGGCAATCAAAACTCCCCGTCGTCGCCCAAGACCAAACCCGCGCTGAAACTGCGCCCGCGCGGCTCCGTGACCGGCGCGCCCTTCATCAACACGCAGCCGCCCGCACCCGGCGGCACCGAGGGAATGCGCTGAGTTTCTTATCCGCGCAAAGCCGCCGCCCACTCCGTCTCGTCAAAACCGACCAGCCCCGCGCCTTTCGCCCCGGCACCGAGGGCGAAAGGGCGCTTCACCAGGTTGCCGTTGCCGGCCAGCAGCTCGATTGCTTCGGCCTCGGACAACGCGGGGAGTTTCTCGCCGATTTTCTGCGCGCGATAATCCACGCCCGACGTGTTGAACATTTTTTTCAACGCGCCCGCGCCGCCGAGACGGGTGAGCATCGTGCGAAGTTCGGCGGTCGTCGGCGGTGTCTCGCGAATAGGTTTCTCGACAAAAGCGATCTCGTGCGCGCGCAGCCACTTCACGGCGCGGCGGCAGGTGTCGCAGTTGGAATAAGTGTAAACAGTGAGCGTGCTCATGGTGCGGATGCGCGGAACTATTTCACCCACGCCTCCGACTTCACAAGAAATTGCCACGTGCCCTTGTAGGTGCCGAGTTCGCCGTAGAACGAAAGCGTGCCGGCGTTCTCGCGGCGCTGCGCGTAGAGCAGGTCGCGGATTTCTTTGCGCGGCCCGTAAACATCATACGTCTCGCCGTTCACCTCGACGCGCAGCAGACGGTCGTCGAGCGCCTTGGCCTCGACCCGGAATAGTTTACCCGTCCACGTGCCGTCGCGCAGGTTCGCGCCGGCGGGAAGTTTTGAGAGCACGACTGCGCCGGCAAAATCCGTCTTGGTGTGATCGACCTTGTTGGGGATCGCATCGGCGACGGCGTCTTCTTTCCCCGACTCGCGCGTCAGCGCGGCGAACTTGCCGGGCTGGTTGTCATCCACCGTCTGGAAGCGCGCAAAGATCGGAAAGTGATCGGAGAACCCGCGCCCGCCCTCCCCCTCGCTGCTGTAGCGCACCGGCAGACCGGCGGCATCGGCATTGAGTCCGGGAAATTTCGCCACGCCGAAGGAGTTGTCGACATACTGCACGCCGCGCAGGTCGTAGAGACCGCGTGTCACAATCAGGTTCATCAAGGTGCCCCACTCGCCCTGGAATACATCGCTGCCACGCTCCGACTCGGGAAGCTCGAACCACAGGTTGTAGAGATCGCGCGACGAACCGCGGATGGCCAGCTCGTTGCCCTGCGAGCCAAGGATGTCGTTGATCGCCGTCTCGGGCATTTTTCGGTAACGACGCTTCTGGTTGTAGTGCGAGTTGAGATCTCCGCCGATAAGGATGTCCGCGTTGGGATCGGCCTTGAGCAACTCGTCGAGGCGCGCACGCATGACCTTCGCGTTCTCGATGCGGATTGGCTCCGTCTTCACATCGCCCGCGCCGGACTTCCAGTGGTTGTTGAAGAGCGTGAGCGGATATCCATCCACCTCGACTTTGACCTCGAGGATGTTGCGGGCTGACGCCGTGGGATAGTTGTGAACTTCCTTCACGGGAAACCGCGTGAAGACCACGCACTTGATCGCCTGCGCCGGCCTGCCCTCGTGCAACTTCCCGTCGCCGCCGTCCGAGCCCGCAACCACCGTGTAGCCGGTGATCCCGCGATCCGCGAACGCCTTCAGCAGCAGCGCCTCGGCCGGCAGATCGGCGATCGCCGGCGTGAAGTCCGCACCGAGCATCTTGTCGATCGTCGTGCCCGCGTAGGTTTTCAAAATCGCGGCGTAGTCGGGCGCGGTTTTCCCCGGCGTGTGGTCGATCTCGATTTCCTCAAAGAAGATAATGTCCGGCCCCTGCCCCGAGCCAAACTTCGCGATCACCGACGTGATGTTCCGCACCTTAGTCAGCACATGTGCCTTCGTGTAGAGCGCGGGCTGGTAATCGTCGTAAGCCGCCACGCCGTCGGCGTCGTGCAGATTTTCCACGTTATAAACCACGACGGTGAACGGACGCGCCGCCAGCAACGCCGGCACCAGGAGCAGCCCGAGAAAAAAACTCCGCTTGAGCATACGCCGATAAGTCGGCGCGAACATTCCCGTTGGCAAAGCCAATCCCGTGATTTTCGCGTGACGACGCGTCCGCCTCCGCCAACCGTGCCGCCATGCCCGCCGCCGCACCGCTCCTCGATCTGCATGGCCTCACCGTGATACGCGGTCGCACGACCCTGCTGAACGACGTGTCCTGGCGCATCGAGCCCGGCGAACACTGGGTCATCCTCGGTCCCAACGGCTGCGGCAAAACCTCTCTCCTCAAAGCGCTTACCGGTTATCTCACCCCCAGCTCGGGCGAGATCCAACTGCTCGGCCAGCGCTATGGTGAAAGTGATTGGCGCGACTTGCGCCTCCAAATCGGCCTCGTGACCAGCGCGCTGCAGACCAGCGTCCCGCCCGACGAGCCCGCGCTCGAAACCGTCGTCAGCGGAAAATACGCGCAGCTCGATCTCTGGGTGAAACTCACGCCCGCCGACCGCCGCGCCGCGCGCAAACTGCTGCGCTTCGTCAACGCCGGCAAACTCGCCGACCGTCTCTGGGGCCAGCTCTCGCAAGGCGAACGCCAGCGCATCCTCATCGCCCGCGCGCTCATGGCGAAACCGAAGCTGCTCATCCTCGACGAGCCGTGCGCCGGACTCGACCCGGTGGCCCGCGCCCGCTTCCTCGGCTTCATCAACGAGCTCGCCCGCACGCCGCGCGGCCCCGCGCTCGTCCTCGTGACCCACCACGTGGAAGAAATCACTTCCGGCTTCACCCACGCGCTGGTCCTCGCCGCCGGCCGGGTCGTCTCGACCGGCCCCGCGAAAACCGTCCTCACCTCGCGCACGTTGTCGCACGCCTTCGGCGCCCCCGTGCGCCTGTCCCGCAAACGCGACGGCCTTCACCTGACCGTGCGCGCATGAATCCGCTTCCCGGCCGGCTGACCGATCTCGGGCTCGACGATCCCGCGATTTACGCGCTGCTCTTCCTCTGCGCCTCGCTGTTCATTCTCTGGCGGCTGGAGTCGATCATGGACCGCGGCTTCGAGGGCACCGCGCTCGGCACGCTGGTCATGCCGCTGTGCTCGGGACTGGGCAATCTGCTCTTCGTCTTCATCGTCGCGCGCGGCGACACCCCGCCGCAGGAGGTGATGACCAACGCGCTGGTCAACAACGTTACCAATCTCACGCTGCTGCTCGGCCTGCCCGCCATCCTCTGGGGACTCGCCATCGTTCCCTCCGCCGCCGAGCCCGCGAAGAAACCGCGCCGCGCCAGCCGCTCCAAAAAATCCGGCGGCGACAGCGACCTTCCGCAACGCCTCAACCGTCTCTCGCTGCTGCTCACGCTCACCGCCGTGCTGTTTTTTTCCGGCGCGACGTGGGTGCTCGCGGAAGACGGCGTCCTGGATGCATCCGACGGCCTCATGCTAGTCGGGCTCTTCGTGTTTTGGCAGAGCTTCCAGGCTTACGATGTGCTCAAGCACAACACCCGCGAACGCGTCTCGCTCGGCGCCGGCTTCTGGCTCGATATCATCCTCGTGCTGCTGGGCGCCTTCGTGCTCTTCACCAGCATCGACGAACTGGTGACGTGGCTCTCGCATCAAAAAACCGGTTTCTTCCGCGCCGAGAATCTCGGCTGGCTCACCGGCTGGCTCATGGTGCTCCCCAATGCGTTGCTCGCCTTCTTCTACGCCGCGCGCAAACGCCCCGAGGTGGTTTACGCGTCGCAGGTCGGCGACGGCCACATCTGCATTCCACTCGGCATCGGATTGTTCGCCTTGCTCAAGCCGCTGCCGATGCCGGCGCATGCCACCACCGGACTCATCGTGCTCATGGCCGGCGCGGGACTGCACCTGCTCTGCCTGCTTTTCACCGGCGGACTCCCGCGCTGGATGGGCTGGCTGCTGGTCGCCGCCTACGCCGCGTTCGTGCTCACCGGCTGGACCGGTTGATTACGAAAGCGTTTTCACGCGAGCGGATCGGCGCGGAATTTCTCGCCGAGCATGAACCACGCGGCCTGCGCCTTCAACCATTCCGGCTTGGCGCGGATTTCCTCCATCGACCGTGTCGTGTGGTTGCCGAGCAGATACGCCGCCGGGCCGACGCGCATGACGGCGTCATAGGTGTTTCCGTGCGTGCCCGAACCGAACACCAGCCCGCCCACATCGAGGTCATCCTCCGCCAGTTCGGCGCGCAACTTGGCGACATCGTTCGCAAACGATGCCTTGAATTGCTCCGCGCGCGGTCCCTCGTAGCACTGCAACGCGCAGCCCCCGTCGCTAAGAGCAACCAGCACCCACTCATCGAAGAGCGGCTCCCCATAGAGCGCGGCCAGACGTTTCATGGCGGCACGGATTTCCGTGAGTGCAGAATCAAGGTTCATGATAAATCCATTCAGCCCTCCGCGCCTCGCCCGCCAAGCGAAATGACGCACCGTCGCGTCGCCACGCCCGCTTTATACATTTTTACCAGACGGCCCGGTTGTTCACTTCTCACTTCCGGAACAACGCATCGAGCGAGCCGAAACTCTTGAGCGGCGCCTTCGGCTTCGTGGTCGTCACCGGCAACGGCGTCGATTCACGCGGCTTCGGCGATTCGGAAGCGGTCACCGGCGCGGAGGCGGATGGTTTTTTACCCTGCTTCAAATCGGCCAGCGCACGTTCCAGTTTTTGCACCGAAACCGGCTCGGCCGTGCCCAGCTCCTGGGCAAACAAACTCACTCGCAACTCCTCCACCTGCCAGCACAGCTCGGGCACGCCGGCGAAGGCGGCGAGTTGCTTCATGCGTTCGGTGTCCTTGACCTGCCCCTGCTTCCAGCGGTCGGCGCGCATCTTCATCGCCTTCAGGTAACGCGGAAAATGCGCGAGGCGCTCGTAAGGCGTCACCTTCAGAAAATCATTCGGCACCAGCGCCGCGAGGTCCGGGCCTTGTCCGCGATACGGATTCGGATGCACCAGCAGCGCCTGGCGCAACGTGAGGATCTCGCGCAACAGCTCGACCAGTTTCGGCACGAGACCTTGCAGATCGTTCTTCGCCTTCATCACGGCGGCGGAGAATGCGGACGCCGTGAGATGCTTCACGCGCTCCGACGCCAGCAGCCAGCGCGTCAGGCACACATAGGCATGTTCGCGCAACGTGTCGGCCGTGCCAAGCGTGGCGGGCAACGCACCCAGCTCGCGGATCTGCCGAAGGTCTTTG
>DATHXF010000189.1:0-4994 GCA_035459785.1 Rariglobus sp.
CCGTTTGATTTGCGGCCAACCCATTCCCCTACCCATGAGCCAAAAATCCGACGGCATGAACTACGCCCCCCAGGGCAAACCCCGCCCCGTGGTCAAACCCGGTGAATTCATCTTCGCCGCCGCCCACCTCGACCACGGCCACATCAACGGCCAGTGCAACGGTCTCGTCGAGGCCGGCGGTCAGCTCAAATGGGTTTACGACGCCGACACCGCCAAGGCCGAGGCCCTCGCCGCCCGTTTCCCCGGCGCAAAAGTCGCCCGCTCGCTCGACGAAATCCTCGCCGATCCCGCCGTCCAACTCGTCGCCGCCGCCGCCATTCCCAATCTCCGCAGTGCCATCGGCTGCCGCGTCATGGAAGCCGGCAAGGATTACTTCACCGACAAGACGCCCTTCACCACCCTCGAGCAGCTCGCCGAAGCCAAAGCCGTCGTCGCCCGCACGGGCCGCAAATACGCCTGCTATTTCAGCGAACGCCTCCACGTGGAATCCGCCATGTATGCGACCGACCTCGTGCAACAAGGCGCCATCGGCCGCGTCATCCAGGTGATCGGCCTCGGGCCGCACCGCCTCGGCACCGGCCGCCCCGACTGGTTCTTCAAAAAAGAACAGTTCGGCGGCATCCTCTGCGACATCGGCAGCCACCAGTTCGAACAATTCCTTACGTTCACCGGCGCGACCGACGCGACCGTGACCAACGCCGCCGTCGCCAACTACGCCCACCCCGAGACTCCCGAGTTCGAGGACTTCGGCGAGGCCAGCCTCGTCGGCAACAACGGCACCTCGAACTATATCCGTGTCGACTGGTTCACGCCCGCCGGACTCAGCACCTGGGGTGACGGCCGCATGACCATCCTCGGCACCAAGGGCTACATCGAGCTGCGCAAATACGTGGACATCGGCCGCGAAAAAACCGGCGACCACGTTTACCTCGTCGATGAAAAGGGCGAACACCACCTCAACGTCGCCGGCCAGGTCGGTTTCCGTTTCTTCGGTGAACTCATCCTGGACTGCCTTGCCCGCACCGAAAAAGCCATGACGCAGGCCCACGTGTTCAAAGCCGCCGAACTCTGCCTCAAGGCCCAGGCCGCCGCCCGAAAAATCGCCTGAGTTCTCAGCGAACCAGTTCGGATTTTCGAGGTCCGAACAAACTCCTAAAGTGCGTGCAGATTAACGCCCGACTTACACATCGGTGTCGAAAATCTGCGTGCACTCTCAACCGCATTGATGCACATTCCTGACGTGTTCGACTCACCGTCGTCGCATAATCCCATAACCCCCCATGAACCTCGTTAAGACCCTGTCTGTTCTGACCGTTGCCAGCACCCTCGCAATCTCCGCCCAGGCCCAGGCTTTCTTCCAAGCCTCGCTCTGGACTCCCGAGCCCCAGCTCGTTGACGCCACCGAGGATGTCTCCGGTATCCGCCTCCAAGTTTACGGCGAAAACCGTAACGTCAAAGGCCTCGACATCGGTTTCGCCCACTCCACCACCGGCGACTTCACCGGTCTCGGCGGTCTGTTCACCCTCTACAACCATGTCGGCGGCAGCACCACCGGCGTTCAGTGGGGCGTGGTCAACTACACCGAAGGCACCGTCACCGGCTGGCAGGGCGGTTGGATCAATCTCAACTCCGCCAAGGTCGTCGGTCTCCAGACCGGTCTCGTGAACTGGAATGACTTCGCCAAGGCTGACTTCTCCGGTCTCCAGCTCGGCCTCGTCAACACCGCCAAGCATGCCTACGGCGTGCAGTTCGGTTTCGTGAACTACGCCGAGACCCTCAAAGGCGTGCAGATCGGCCTTTGGAACCAGGTCAACACCCGCGACTGGGCCGAGTTCAAACCCCTCCCGAAGGTTTTCCCCTTCATCAACGTCGGCTTCTAATCAGCGCCTGACCGCCTGATTCGCGCCTCGTTGGCCCCGGAGACTTTTCGCCGGGGCTTTTTCGTGCCCGCCTCCGCCCTTTGCGCACTCACTCCAAGGGCATCTCTTCAAACCAAAGTGTAACCTAGGTTACACTTTGGTTTCCCACCGACTCTGAAAAATCACCGGTTCGCGTTGGCGCGCGCCGGATTGTCTCTCTACCGTCGCCGGCCATGTCCTCCATCGCAACCCGCACCGGCGACAACGGCACCACCGGCTTCCTCTACGGCCAGCGCGTGTCCAAGGATCATCCGCAGATCGAAGCCGTCGGCGCCTTCGACGAGCTCAACGCCGCCATCGGTTTTGCCAAGGCCACCTGCCCCGACGCCGGCCGCCGCGCCGAGTTGGAGCGCATCCAAAAGGATCTCGTCAACCTCATGGGCGAACTCGCCTGCGCCGAGACCGACACCGCGCGCTACGCCGACTCGAAATTCCCCAAGCTCACCGACGCCGACCTCGCCCGCGTCGATGCCGGTGTCACCACCCTCGAGGCGCAAAACATACGCTTCGACGGCTGGGCCACGCCCGGCGCAAACCTCCACGCAGCCGCCCTCGACCTCGCCCGCACCACCGCGCGCCGCGCCGAACGCCGCCTCGTCGGCCTGCCCGCACACGGCCGCACCGTTCGCCCATTGCTCGGCCACTACACCAACCGCGTGTCCGACCTGCTCTGGCTCCTCGCCCGCCAAGCGGAGATGTAATCCACCCACCCGTCCTTTAATTCGGACAGCAAAACGCCCGCACTCTTTCGAGTGCGGGCGCTTGTATTCAAACGTTCGTGACGTCTTTGTAACTCAGAGCAAATCCGCCGCGAGTTCGGCCAGCTTGGAGCGCTCGCCCTTGGTGAGCTTTACATGCGCGGAGATCGCGTGGCCCTTCATGCGGTTGTGGCAGTAAACCAGTCCGTTGCTGCGCGCATCGACGTAGGGATTGTCGATCTGCGCCGGGTCGCCGATCAGCACGATCTTCGAACCTTCGGAGATGCGCGTGATAACCGTCTTCACCTCGTGCGGAGTCAGCTGCTGGGCTTCGTCCAGGATGAAGAAGCGGCGGGCGATCGAGCGTCCGCGGATGAAGCAAAGAGCCTCAACCTCGACCAAACCGCTCTTGATCAGACGCTCGTAGGGTTTCATCGGCGCGGCGGCACCGTTGCCACCACCGTGACCGCCGCCATGTCCGCCACCGTGGCTGGAGACAGACTCCTGGCGCGAAACCTCCAGCGCGCTGGGCTGCTTCTTCTGTTGTTTTTTTGAAACTTTCTTCGCGGCGAATTGCGGCTCTTTCGTCGGCTTCGAGGGCATGAGCACCTCGAGCGCATCGAAGTAAGGCTGAAGCCAAGGCTTCATCTTTTCTTCCATCGTGCCGGGAAGGAAACCGATGTCTTTGCCCAGCGCCATGACCGGGCGCGAGATCGACACGCCGTCGTAGAGCGAACGGTCGTCATGCGTCTGGTGGAGCGCGCAACCGATGGAGAGCAACGTCTTGCCCGTGCCGGCCTTGCCGAAGCAGGTGATCAGCGAGATCGAATCATCCAAGAGCGCATCCATGAAGAACTGCTGCTCGAGGTTGCGCGAACGGATCGAGATGCCGCCGGGCGCCTTGATGCTGTCGGGAATGCGCAGGCGTTTCACAACGCCTTCGCCGTAGTAGCGGGCCGGCATGGTCTTTCCTTCATCGGAACGAAGCAGGACGTATTCGTTCAGATAGAGCGTCTTGGCGGTTTCCTCGCCGAGGTCGAATTCGCCCTCGGAACAGAAACGCTGGATCTCGTAGATCGTGACGGGGATCTCGCGATAGGCGTTCTCGTCATCGGTCTCGGGAACCTTGTCATTGAGATAGTCCTGCGCCTCGAGGCCGACCGCACGGGCTTTCAGCGCGACGTTGACGTCCTTGGTGACAAGGATCGTCGGCGGCGTGTAGCGCTCCTGCACGAACAGCGCTGAGGCGATGATGCGGTTGTCCTTCTTCGAGAAGTCGGAGAGCACCGCGCGCAGCTTCTGCATGAGCGGCGCGTCCTTCTTGGCCGGATCGGCCATGTAAGGATTGATGATCACCTGAAGCGTGCCGCCGTTCTCGAGCTTCACGCCCTCGTGCATGGAGCGCGAGTCGGGGAGCAGTTCGGAAAGGATGCGGTGGACTCGGCGGGCGTTGCGGCCGCGCTCGGTGGACTGCTCGGTTTTGATGGCGTCGAGCTCTTCCAAAACCTCGACCGGAATGGCCAGGTTGTTGTCCTCAAATTTAAAAATCGACTGCGGGTCGTGGAGGAGGACGTTGGTGTCCAGGACGAAGGTCTTCGCCTTTGCGGTGACCTTGAGCTGCGTTTTAGAGGCTTTGGCCTCGCTCAGGTTTTCCATTTAGGGTGGTGAATAACTTGTGGATAAGTCTGCGAACAGAACTCGGTTTGTCCATGCAAGACTTGCGCCAGTTCCCAAAAATTTTCGCCGCCGTCACGCCACACGACCGGCACGCGAACGACAAAAAATCACGCGTAGGGCCGCCACGGCTCCTCTCCCTCGGCGCGCGGTTTCACTTTCACCGGAGCCCACACGCGCAACAAATATTCCGCGAGATTCCGCAGACTCGTGCGGCGCAGTCCCTCGCGTTGCGCGACCTCGCGAAACGGTGATGCGACCGCCGAGCGTTCTTCATAGTAGCGCCACAACGCGTCTTCCAACTCGATGGCCGCCGCATGCGGATCGCGCGCCCGCGCCGAGATGCTTTTCACCTTCTCCAACCAGTGCCGGTTCTCGTCGGGATTTCGCTGGAGATAATCAAACGTCATTTGCTCGGCACGGTTCAGGCTCATTTTCGAAAAAACGTGCGCACGCCACGCTGAAAAACAACCGCAAAGCCCCGGCCCACCGCATCGTTGCTTTTACCCGACGCCCGCCTAGCCTCGCCCCAATCACCCAACTCCTCCATGTGGACCAAACTTAAGGAACAGTTTCCCCTCATCGTCATCCTCGCCCTGATCATCGGCGGCGCCGCCTACTACGCCAACACCCGCGTCGCCTCGCTCCAAGCCGCCCAACAGGAGGAAATCGCCAACCTTCGCACGCAGCACGCCGCCGAACT
>DATHXF010000190.1:0-4042 GCA_035459785.1 Rariglobus sp.
TTGCGGTCGATGATGAACACGCCGATCGAGCCGAGGATGAGGCCGCCGAGGATCGAACCGCCGCCGACGATTTCGAGTCCGCGGAAGAGCACGCCCTGGTTGACCATGTTGGCGGCGAGTTCGTCGGAGACGGAGTAAACACCGGCCGCGGCGAGCGCGCCGCCGATGAGGGTGACGGCCCAGTGCGCCATGTGCGGTGCGAGCGAGAGGATGATCGCGGGCGCGTGGCGCTTGGGTGTTTCCTGGAAGGCCTGCGAGCCGATGAGCATGGCGATGTAGAGCAGGATCGGGATGATCGCGACGCTCGGGATGGCGGCGAGCATGACGGAGATCGTGCCGAACCAGCAGAGCAGGATGACGGTGACGCCGGTGGCGGCGGAGTAGCCGATGCGCCCGCCCATCGCCTTCCAGCCGGGGTGTCCGATGTAAACGGCGTTGATGAACGGATTGCCCATGAGGCAGCCGATGAGACTGACGACGCCGTCGGCGGTGAGCACGCGGGTGGTGGGAAATTCGTCGCCGGCGACGGCGGCGCTCTCGACGTTGTCGATGGCTTCGACGAGGTCGTAGATGCCGAACGGAATCGCGGTGACGAGAATCACGCCGAGGAATTCAAAGCCCGAGAACACGTGGCTGAAGGCGGGGACCGGGATGCTGAAGCCGAAGTTGCTGAAGGAGTCGGTGAGACCCTTGAGCGAGAGACCGCCGTAGTTGAGGCCGAAGAGATTCGAACCCCAGGCGATGACGGTGCCGGCGGCGATGGCGATCAGGCCGGCGGGGATGCCCTTGAAGTAACGGACCCCGCCGAACCAGCTGAGGAGAATGATGGTGAAGCAAGTGAGGCCGATGACCGGCGTGAGGAACATCTGCACGGCGGGACTCATTGAGATGAACGTGACGGAGACGCCGGCGAGCGTGCCGAGGAGCGCGGCGCGCGGGGTGATCTTACGGATCCACGGACCGACGAAGCCGCCGAGCATGAGGACGAAACTCTGGATGAACACCCAGGTGAGACCGGCCTCCCAGCCCTTGATGGGATCACCGGTCTTGATGGAGATCGGCAGCATGATCACGAAGACGACGACGAACATGTGCGGCACGCTGATGCCGGACGGCAGGGCGCAGACATCGGTGCGGCCGGTTTTTTTGGCGAGTTTGTAGGCGAGCCACGCGTAATAGAACGTGGACATGCACAGCATGAGGCCGACGGCGGGGAGGATGCGGCCGAAGACGAGGCTGTCGGGCATCTTCAGGACGAAGCGCAGGAGCGCGGTGAGAGTGAGGAGATTGACGAGGATGTTGGTGCCGAATCCGAAGTAGGCGTTCCAGTCTCCGGGGACCCAGAGTTTGGGCTTGGTGGTGATGTCGGTGCTCATGGCGATGAGAGGTGTGATGCGTGGAGAAGCGAAGGGAGTGCGGGCAAAAAAAAGCGGCGCTCGTTCAGACGAGCACCGCGCGAAGGGAGGAGGAGTGGCCGACCCAGCCGAAGATGCCGCCCTGGGCCTTGATCATCTTCAGTCCCATTTCCTGAAACTCGGGGAAGTAGGAACCGACGCAGTCGGACGGGACGAAGCAGTCGTAGCCGCGGTCGTTGGCCTCGCGCACCGTGGTGTTGACGCAGACCTCGGTGGTGACGCCGGTGACGACGAGTTGGGTGATGCCTTTGTTTTGGAGAATGCCGTGGAGATCGGTGGCCCAGAAGGCGCCTTTGCCGGGCTTGTCGATGACGGGTTCGGTGGCGAGTGGGTAAAGCTCGGGGATGATGTCGTGGCCTTCCTCGCCGCGCACGAGGATGCGACCCATCGGGCCGGCGTCGCCGATGCACGTCGCGCTGCGTCCGCGGATTTTTTTGGCGGGGGGCAGGTCGGCCAGATCGGGACGATGGCCCTCGCGGGTGTGGATGACGGCGAGGCCCTGCATGCGCCAGGCGGCGAGGAGCAGGCGGTTGGGCTCGATGGTGCGGCGCAACTGGGAGACGTCGTTGCCGAGCATCTCGCCGAAACCGCCGGGCTCGAGGAAGTCGCGCTGCATATCGATGATGAGCAGCGCGCATTGCGCGGGCTTGAGCTCGAACGCGTAGGGTTCGGCGTCGATGGCGTAGATGCGGGACGGATCCATGGTAGGGCGCGGAGGACGGAGGTTTTTTAGAAGAACACGGTGACGCCTGAGTAAACCTGGGCGGTGTCCTTGGTGCGGGAGCCGAAGCCGCCGTCGGTGGAGAGCTGCTGGAGGTTTTTATCGACGAACTTCATGTAGCGGACGCCGAGGTTGGCGTCCCAGAAGCCGTAGCCCTTGGGCATGAACTTGAGCGGCATGGAAGCCTTGAGGCCGACTTCGTAAAGACCGACGGTGGAACTGCTGGCGAACGTCTCGCCGTAGAAGTCGGAGGCGGGGAGGAGGACGCGCATCGGGGCGTCTAGCTTTACGTCGCCGATCTTGATACCGGGAGTGATGCCGACCTCGAAGTAGTAGCTGGACGGGATGCCGAAGTTGGCGGCGGCGGTGGCCTTGTTATCGAGCTCCTTCCAGAAGAGCAGATAGGGGTGGAGGGCGAAGGCGCCGAGGAGCTTGGTGTCGTTGTAGCTGAGTTTGACCTCGAGGTGTTCGGAGGTGCCGATGTCGAGGATCTGCATGCAGAACGCGGTGTAGGTCACATCGAGTTTGAAGTTTTCGGCGAAGGCGACGGACACGCCGAAGATGGGATCGATCTCGATGAAGTTGGTCTCGGTGCTGCCGGGGCCGAGGTGCTCGGGAATGGAGTCTGTGGCGTAGTCGTTCCAGAAACCGCCGACGAGGGTGACGTTGTTGATGAAGGCGTCGGGCTTGCCGTCGTAAACGTCGAGGAAGGCGAGGAAGAGCGACTGCACCGTGAGACCCTCGTCCTGCACGATCATACCGCGCGGAGTGAGATATTTGTCGGAGACGGTGAGACCGACGAGCGCATGGAGGCGGGACGGGGCGGCTTCTTCGGCGCGGGCGATGGTGGTGAGGGCGACCGCTGTGGCGGCGAGGGCGAACAACGAAGCGCGGGCGGAGCGCGCGAGGTGGTGCGGGAAGGACACGAGTTTCATGTGTTGTAGTTGGCAGCTTGGTCGGTGCGGCCTGCGTCGTGCAGGTGTGTGCGCGATGTTTAGCGCGGCTTGTGCCAGCGGGTTTTCGTGTCTCGTAAGAGTGTGCAGCTTAGGGTGTAGAAAGTTTTTTAGGCGTGCGGATGGTTGCGAGGGGGCCGCATTGAAATGTCGTGAGTGTCGCGGGCGCGACAGTTGCGACATCAGAGCGATCAGGCGGATTCGGATAACGCGCGGTAGATGCGCGTGCGATGCACTCCAAGCAGGCGGGCGGCCTCGGCGATGTTGCCGCCGGTCTGGGAGACGGCGCGGCGGATGAGCGTGCGTTCGGCGGCGTCGAGGTTCTGCGGGAGTTCGCCGGACGATGGATCGAACGGAGTGGCGGACACGGCGGGAGCGAGCGCGGGCGTATGGGGGTTTGGGACGCTCTTGATGAAGCGCAGGTGGGCGGCGGTGATCTCGCGGCCGCCGCTGGCGATGAGGGCGCTTTCGATGACGTTGCGCAGTTCACGGATGTTGCCGTCCCACGGATGGTCGGCGAGCAAGGCGAGGGCGTCGGCCTGGATCGCGGGGGCCTTGAAACTCATCTCGGCGGAGAAGTGGGCGATGAAGTGTGCGGCGAGCAGCGGAATGTCCTCGGGACGCTCGCGCAACGGCGGCACGCGCACGACGCAGCGCGCGAGGCGGAAGTAGAGATCCTGACGGAAGGAGCCGGCGGCGATCTTGCTTTCGAGGTGGGCGTTGGTGGCGGCGATGATGCGGACGTCCACCTGTTTTTCGGAGGAGCCGCCGAGGGGAGTGATGCGTCCGTCTTCGAGGACGCGGAGGAGTTTGGCCTGAAGTGCGGCGGGCATGTCGCCGATTTCGTCGAGGAAGAGCGTGCCGCCGTGGGCGAGTTCGAAGAAGCCTTTGCGGTCGGCGGTCGCGCCGGTGAAGGCGCCTTTGAGGTGTCCGAAGAACATGGACTCCATCAA
>DATHXF010000191.1:0-2536 GCA_035459785.1 Rariglobus sp.
ACTTGAGGCCCGAAGGCAGCAGCGGACGCGACGTGGACGGATTCGGCATGGCGCACGGAAAGTTGTGCCCCTCGCCAAGGCAGATGCAAGCGGTTTGGCCCTCCCTTAAAGTCGCGCCTTTACCGTGCGCCGATCCAAATCCAACCGCCGCGCCGTCTCCTCCACCGTGCCCGCCTGCGCATGCACCTGCTGCGTGTAGCGTCGCAACACCTCCTCGGCCGTGAGCTTCCCCTCGCCCAGCAGCGAATTCCAATCCTCCATCGCCACCGCCGGCGGACGATACTCGCCGCGCACGAGGAGATTGCGCACACACTGCTCCAATTCACGGAAATTACCCGGCCACGCGTAACTACCACCTAGGTTTTTCTCGATCCAATCCACCGCCTCGCGAGCAAAGCGGTCCCCTTCTTCGTCCCCCAGCAGCCGCTCCGCAATGTGTGCCACGAGCGCCGGCAACTCGCCCGGCGCATCGTCGAGTTGCTCGCGCAACGACGGCGTATGAATGAGGTCCGAACACAGCCGGTAATAAAAATCCTCTCGAAACTCCCCCGCCTGAATCGCTGCCGCCAGATCACGGTTGGTCGCCGCGATCACTTTGCCCGAAAACGTCCGCGTCTCCGTGTCGCCCAGTCGCTGGAACGTGCGCGACTGCAACACGCGCAACAGTTTCACCTGAATCCCCGCATCGACATCACCGACTTCATCGAGGAACACCGCGCCGCTCGCGGGACACACCTCCATCCAACCCGCGCGATCCGCCAGAGCACCGGTGAACGCGCCGCGCCGGTGGCCGAATAACTCCGACTCGATCAACGTGGGCGACAGCGCCGACAAATTCAGCGGATAAAACGCTCCTGAAAAATCATCCGAGAAACCGCCGCGCCTCGGATCAAACGGCAGATAGCGCGACATCGCGATGGCCCGCGCCACCAGTTCCTTGCCCGTGCCCGAAGGTCCCGTGACCAGCGTGGTGAAATCGCCCATGCGCCCATGCAACACCCGTCGGTAGCGCCCGAGATCGTGCGTGAAAATTGACTGCCAGATCGACGCCCGCAACCGCGCCATCGGCGCCGAACCGCCCACCAGCGAGCGGAAGATGTGGTGAAACGCCCGCCGAATCTGAAACGCACACGCAAACAAATGCGTCGCCGGCTGCGCCTCCAAAAACTCCAGTCCGGGCAACGCCAGCCACCGGTCCACGTCGGCCTTGAACGCCGGATAAAAATCCAACCGCGCCCCGCCCGGACCTTTTCCTTCCAGCGATTGCCGGATCACCGCGTCGAAGCGCAATGCATACGCCTGATACAACCAAAAGCCCGCGAGCTCCGTAAAAAGCGCTGCGTCCGCCCGCGCCATTTTCCCGTCCCGCGGCCATTTCGCCCTCACCGCTTCAATTAAGTGCGCCACGCGCTTCGTCAGCGCGACATGGTTCGGGTGCGACTCCACGGCCGGCGGCAACTGGTTCCACTCCGCCCCCGCTTCGATGAACTCGCCGCCGAGTGCCTCGCGCTCCGCCGCGATCCGCTCCGGCAGGAACGGATTGCACGCATTAATCCGCACCACCGTCTGCGCAAACGCCCGGTCCGAAATCGTGAAGAGCGAAGCCATATCTACATTTTATGACCAATTGATTAACATTTTATGTCAACACACCATCCTCTACCTCAACCCAAAATCTCCACTAACCACAAACTACCAAACACTTAATATCCACCACCCAACCTTGGCACCGTGTGAGCAAAAGGGAGCGCCGTTATGAAAACATCCCGCTCACTACTTCTCTCCGGCCTGCTCGCCCTGGCCTCCGGTTTCGCACCGGTCTTCGCCGGCGGCACGCTGACACCAGTCGGTTCGCCGCACGCGCCGATTCAGATCCGTTCCCATCAGGTGAACGTCACCATCAACAACGGCTTCGCCCAGACCGAGGTCCTCCAGACGTTCTTCAACCCCAACCCGACCGACCTCGAGGCGCTCTACGCCTTCCCCGTTCCGAAAAGCGCCAGTCTCTCCGAAGTGACCATTACCTCCGGCGAAAAAACCCTCAACGGCGAGGTTCTCCCCAAGAAAGAAGCCGAGACCATCTACGAAGAGGAAAAGGCCAAGGGCAACGACGCCGGCCTCACCACCAAGAACGGCTACCAAAACTACGAGTTCAAGATCACCCCCGTCCGCGCCAACACCGAGACGCGCCTGCGCTTCGTTTACTATCAGCCCCTCGAAATCGACACCGGCGTCGGCCGCTATGTTTACCCGCTTGAAGAAGGCGGCACCGACGAGGTCGCCAAAAGTTTCTGGCAACCCGCCCACGCCACCGTCGACGGCACGCTCTCGATCAACGTCACCTTGAAATCCGCCTGGCCCGTCGCCGACGTGCGCGCCCCCGGCTTCGAAGGCTCCGCCGTCACCAACAAGATCGACGCCGGCCACTACACGCTCTCGCTCGACCGCACCGGCGCGAAACTCGATCGCGATTTCGTGTTCTACTACCGCCTCGCCGACAACCTCCCCGGCCGCGTCGAGGTCATTCCCTACCGCG
>DATHXF010000192.1:0-2771 GCA_035459785.1 Rariglobus sp.
CTCTGCATCTACGGCATGGAAGGCCCCGGCGGCTACCAGTTCATCGGCCGCACCTGCCAGATGTGGAACCGCCACAAGCAGACCGCCGATTTCACCGACGGAAAACCCTGGCTCCTCCGCTTCTTCGACCAGATCAAATTCTACCCCGTCTCCAACGCCGAGCTCACAAAATTCCGCGAAGATTTCCCCCAAGGCCGCGTCAAACTCCGCATCGAAGAAACCACCTTCAAGCTCCGCGACTACCAGCGCTTCCTCGCCGAAAACGAAGCCACCATCACCGCCTTCAAAACCCACCAGCAGTCCGCCTTCGAAGCCGAGCGCCAGCGTTGGATCGACTCCGGCCAGATCAACTTCTCCGCGTCCGACGAAGCCGCCGCCAGCGCCGACGAGTCCGCGATTCCCGAAGGCTGCATCGCCCTCCCCGCCCACATCCCCGGCAACGTCTGGAAGATTCTCGTGTCCCCCAAGGACACGGTGACCGAAGGCCAGCCCCTCGTGATCTTGGAATCCATGAAGATGGAAGTCACCGTCTCCGCGACCCGCGCCGGCGTGATCCGCGAAATCCGCTGCGCCGAAGGCCGCCCCGTCAACGCCGGTGAAACCCTCGTCGTCCTCGAGGGCTAAAAACCTCCTGCGAATATTGATCCCGCCCATTACTTCTGAATCAGATAATACACGCGGTCCGGCAGGAGTTTGATTTCCGCCGCCGTGCCGGCTGGGCCGGCCGGATAACCGTTCAGATCGAGCGCCGTTACTTTCAGCTGCGCGGCATCGGCGCGTTTGAATTTCACGCTCCCTTGGATCTCCCGGAAAAGCCACGGATCCTGTCCGATGCTGGTGATACGCTTGATGCCTTCGCCCGCCGGCTGCGTGCTCCAGTTGGTCGATTTCTCCTCGGTCATCGCCTGAACCAGCATGCGCGCCGACGTCGCCAAGGGGCGGCCATCCAGCGCCACCACGATGATGTGTCCGACTTCCAATTCGGAGCTGATGCTCACATCCGCCAACGCAAACGGACCGGCGAGCTTCAGTTGTCCGCTCACGCCTTGGGCTGCCGGCGCATTGATCGCGAGGACGCCTTTGCCGTAGTCCAACTTCACTTCGCCCGTGGAGCTCACCACCGTCTGCGCCTGCCGGTTGATGAACGGTGTGAGGTCTTTGATCATGGCGTTTCCACCCTTGTCATCGATGCGCACATTGGTCCGCCCCACGAAATGGATCAGCGGATCGATTCCGGCTTCCGACACGTCGGGCACGCCCTTCATCACATCGCTCTTTCTCAACTCATCGAGGTTCGCCTGCTGCACGAGTTTCGATCCTTTGAGCGCAAGAGCATCGTCCAGTTTCATCGGCAGGTCCGCCACGAGCTCGCCGGTTTTCACCAGACCAAGTCGGTAGATCAACGCCGCGGCGGGAAACTGCCCGGCCTGCGTCGGGGCCATCAGATTCCACGGCTGCATAAAAAAGCCCGGCTTGACGCTCCACCCGGCGCCTTCGAGCGCGAAGTGCATGATCGCATCCGTGTCCTGCAACGCTCCATAAACCGCGTAGAACAAAGGCGCCTCGCCGCGATAACGATTGGGACGATTCCAGGTTGTTTCGGAAATCGTGGACGGCTTCCGATTATACATCGGGTCCATCGCCGGATGCCGGAAGCTCTTCGGCTTGCCGGGCTGCTCCGCGTCAAAGCGCAGCGCGCTCACGTCCGAGTAGGTATGCCCCTCGCGAATGGACCAGCCGGACTCTTGGCCCCGGTGATTAGCCCCGAAATAGCCGTGGTGATCGATGAAGTCGCCCGGCATATAACTGTATTTCTCCAGCGGCCCGAGGATGTCGTCGTTGGCGGTGATCCAGTTCGAGGCGGTGATCATGCCCTTGTAGCCGAGCCCGCGGAGAAACCGCACGGTGTCCGCATAAAAGGTCCGCTGCGTCTCCATGAGAAACGCGGCGGTGTCGCGGTCGCGGGCCGACTTGTGCGTCACGATATCGTAGAGCGGACGCATTCCCAGACGGCCGTCCTTCAAGTCGTCGCGGGCATGCCCCTGCTGGTTCCACGCAGTGAGCGCTTTCTCCAACGAACCGTGTTTCTTTTTCGCCCAATCCCCAAAAAGTTTCTCCAGTTTGCGCATCTGCGGCTCGGGCACGGTTTCGTATTTGAACGTCCAGAAAAAGAAGGAGTCCTCGTTGATGATCTCCAACGCCATGATGGCGGGATCTTCGAGCAGGGATTTTCCGGACGGGCCCGGACGAGTGAGTAACTCGCGCCACCAGCTTTGATACAGAGCCTGGAACTCGGGCTCGAAGTAAAGCAGCGCAAACGGATGCTCCCGCCCGTTGTAACCCTCGCGCCAGCCGGGACCGTTTTCCGGCGTCAGCCATAGCGGGAAATAAATCGAGAGCAGCGAATAGATACCTTCGTTCCGCATGGCCCCGACGATTTCCTGCCGGCGGCGAACCTCCTCGGGATTGAGCGCGCCGGTCTTGTTGTCGAACACCGCGCCATGGATGCGGATCAAGTTCACTCCGTGTTTTGCCAGCATGCGGGCGCACGTGTTGAGGTCCGCGCCGCGCAGTTCGCGCGGCGGACCATTCACCGCCCAAAAACGCACCGGCCGTCCCGTGCTTCCATGCACGAACTGTTCGCCTTTCGCCTGAATCGCCCCCTGTTCACCGGCGAATTTCTCGTTGAGCGGCCGCAGATCGATCACGCTCTCCTTGAACTCCTCAGCTGCGGGATTCCATGCGACCCAGCCCGCGTTGGCCGCAGCCAC
>DATHXF010000193.1:0-11226 GCA_035459785.1 Rariglobus sp.
CGCCCAAAACAATTGGAAGCGACCGCCGTCGCCGCCGCGCAACCGCACCTGTGGATAGGCGCACACATAGTCCTCCAGATCCAGAATGACGCGGCGCGAGGTGTTCGCCGGGATTTCCAGCGGCGTGTGGGAGGTGAGCAAATCTTCCCAGCCTTGCTCTTCGTGGGAGAGTCCTTGGGAGCCTTTGATCGCGCCTTCGACGGATTGGCTGACGTAGCGGACCTTTCCGGCGCTCCGCGGTTTTTCGAGCATGGACGGAAGCGTGGCGGGGCGGAGCAAATGCACCGACGGCGCGTAGCGATTGCGCAGCGTTGCGCTGGAGCCCGGATGCATGACCTTGGCTTGCGCCCAGCCGTCGCCGCCGCCCGTGGGCCAGTCCCAGTCGCACTCGGCGCCCTTGAGCAAAAGGCCGTGGCCGACGCTGAAAAAATTGTGCGGAAACGGGCGGAGAAATTCGTGTCCCGGCAGCGACTTTACTTCCCAGGCGGCGGTTCCGGTTCCGAGCAGCGGGACATGGTTTTCGTCATCCGGAGAAAACAAAAAACCGGGGGCGAGGCTCATCTGCGAACGCAAGGAGGCCGGACCCAGCGCCCAAGTCTTGGCGACGATGGTGTGGGCACCGGCGGACAATGAAAGATCGTAGGTTTCGAAGAACCAATTGCGCGGGTCGCCCCGTTCGGAACCGCGTCCGACGCGCACGCCGTCCACATACAGTTCGTAACGCTCGTCCGCGGTCACATGCGCGCGGATCACCGTCGCTTCGGGCAGGCTGAAGCGAAGACGGAAGGCGCTCACCGCCGAGCGTCCGTCGGAGGGCGCGGCCACCCAGGAGCAGGGCCAGATGCCTTGGTCGATCCACGAGCACCGGGCGATTTTGGGAAGGTAGGGTTCTTCGTTGAGGAGGACTCTCATGGAGTAAGGAGACAAAAGAAGGCGGGCGCTCTTCCGTGAGCGCCCGCCTCGGATTGAGGGCAGGGGTGGCGCTGGATTTTACGGAGTGGCAACGTTGATGAAGCGGACCGCGTCGGCGATGACAAAGCCATCGGTGGAGGCGTTGCTGAGCACGACGGTTCCGGCGGTGCCGTTGTTGAACGGGAAGGTTCCGATCTTCACCCACGTGCCGCCGAGGGTGCGCTGGCTTTGGATGACGGTGTGGGAGCCGCCCGCGTAATTGACGGTGTAGCGGGCGTTGCTGGCGCGGTTCGAGCCTCCGGTGTAACGGACGAACACGTCGCGCATGCCGGAGCCGCCGGTGAGCACGGGCGTGTAGGTGACGGTGCAGGAGCCCTTGTTGGTGTTGTTGTCGTGGTCGTAGTTGGAGCCGTAGTAGCCACCGGTGCTGGTCTGGTTGAGAGCCCAGGTGCCGGCGTGCGTCGCCACCGGGTTGTCCACGATCACATCCGTGCCGAGCGTGTAGTTATCGGTCAGCACGGTGAGACTTGTGATGGCGGTGGTCTGGACGTTGCTGGTGGTCGCACCGGTGAAACCGAAGACGGTGCCGACGGGCAGGGTAGAGGGGTTGCCGAGACGGTTGGTGACATCGGCGACGAGCGTGCCGGTGTCGTCGGTGCCTTGGTAGAGGCGGGCGCGCACCTTGCCGGAGGGACCGTCGTAATCGATGACCATGAACATATCCAAACCGGTGTAGGCGGCGATCGTCTTGGTGGCCCACCCTTCGACGGTGCTGTTGACGGTGGTGGCGACGATGGCGAGCTGGTCGGGGTTGTTGTCGAGCTTCACGCCCCAGAGGCGGTTGTTTTGACCTTGGTAGCCGAGAGCCTGGCCGGCGTTGCCCACGGCGGCGGGGTTGGCGGAGTAGGCGCCGAAGACGAAACCTTCGCCGGTGCCGGTGACGTTGAAGCCGAAGCGAATCTGGGCGCGGTTGCGGGCCGTGGTGAGCGGCTGGCCGTTGAAAATCACGGCGGCGCGCGCATTGGTCGGCGTGGTGGCGGTGAGTTGGAGCGTGCCTCCGGAGACCACGGGCGCGAAGCCCGACGAATACGGCAGCATGCCCGTGGGCGCGGAGGTGAAGTCGGTCGCGAAGTGGGTGGTCGCGGGAGCGGCAGGCGCGGGGACCACGGCCGGGGCGTTGTTGCGCGGAAAGCGGAACAGCTGGACGGTCATCGGGGAAAACGTGCGGGTGAACGAGGTTCCGAGAGCGGTCACGGTGCCGGTGAGCGGGTTCTGCGAGGCCGAGAAGTTGAACAACGTGGGTGCGCCGACTCCGCCGGAGTTGTTGAGGGTGACGGTGGCCGTGAACGACGCGGTGTCGTGGCGGTTCATCACCCGCACGTAGATGTAGCTGTCGTCCTTGGTGGCGGTGACCACAAGGTGCGAGTTGCTGCTGGTCTGGGCGATCACCTGGTCACCGGTGAGCACGCCATGGATGTAGGCGGCCCAATAGGCGAAACTGCGGTTCCTGGCGCCGTCGTAGTAGCCGAGGCCGCCGCCGGGGTTGCCATCGGCGTAGCGATCGAACTGGAACGCCGTGGTGACGAGGCTGCGTGGATTGTAGAGCGTGTAGTGCTCGGACAGCAGCAGCCAGAGACCTTGGGCGATGTGGTATTGGTAGACGGAGGAGCCGACGTTCAGCTCGGTCACGCCGGTGCCGACCGTGGAGGAGACACCGCGGTCGTTCATGGCCTTGAGCATGGCGCCTTCGCCCCGGCTGGTGAGCTGCGCGCTGTTGAACGCCGAGGTTTCGTAGGTGGCGTTGAGCAGGTTGTAAGGGGTGTCGGGGCCGGTTTCCCAAGAGGCGATTTCGGCGTAGATGTGGCGGGTGACGATATCGACCATGCTGCCGCCGGGTGCGTTGCCGCAGGTGGTGAGGAAGTCCTGCATAAGGGTGTCCTTGAAGCCGCCAAAGCCGTAGTCGTAGGACACGGTCGGTCCGGCGAGCAGGACGTTGCCGCGCACACCCGAGGTGGTGAGACGGTTGTGGGCCTGGGAGAAGAAGGCGTTGTATTCGGCGCTGGTGGGGACCTGGTAGTTGACCGTGAGGTCGGGCTCGTTGCTGATCTCCCAATACTGGGTGGTCAGGTTGAACGGAGCCGCTTTGTATCTGTTTACCAGATACGTCATGTTGGTGGCGACGCGCTGGTTGATGGGCGTGGCGTCGCCGGCCGGATAGAGCGTGCCGTCGAGACGGAGGAGGGCGTTTTTGTAGGTCGTGTTGGTCTCGGCCTCGATGCACTGGATGAAAAACGGGGAGACTCCGAGGTTGAGAAGTTGGGCGACCTTGATGTCGGTCTGCTCCAGCGAACCCACGTTGGTGGTGTTGGAGTCGATGGGATAAACGCCCATGCGGCCCAGGCTCGTGCGGGTCTCGACGACGCCGTCACGGTAGTTGGGCGAGAGGGATTCCCAGAATTTTCCTTGGAAGCATGCGCCACCCAGGCCGGCGGGGATGTCCCGAACGACGGTGTTCGCATCCACCGTGATGGTCTCCTGTGCGGGGAGCACGGTGGCGAGGGGGGTGAAGAGGAGTGCGGTCAGCAGACGCAGGCAGGGTATGCGAGTGTCGGCGAGGGGTGTTTTTATTGGGTTCATATTTGGGTATGGGGGAAAGCAAAGGGGGGTGGCCGGCGGGGCTCAGGGCGGATCGGAATACATCAGCCACACATGGCCGGGCGGCGGGGCCCCGCGCCCGTAGAGCGTGGATTCGTCGTAAAGATGCCGCATGCCCGAGGGTGAGAAAACCAGCACGCCGGTGATGCGGGTGTCGGCCTTCAGGAGGGTGACGTTGCTGTCGAGCAGCTCCCAGCCGCCGGGAGTCTGGGTGGCGACTTTGGCGCGAAGACGGAAACGCGGGTCGGTGGCCGGCTTGACGATGCGGGTCGCGCCCGGCTCGGTGGTGACGGTTTCGTCGCCGAATTGGGCGGCCATGACGGCGTGGCCGCGATTGAGGATGCGGACCGTGCCGAGCGGATAGGCCTCCGGATCGCTGTCGATGAATTCGACATCATACACAGGGACGGCGCCGGCCGTGGCGCCGGCTGCGGGCGGACGCGGGGTAAGGATGACCAGCGCCGATGTCGTGGTCGTGGGAGGAACGACGCGGGCGACCTTGATGCGTTCTTTTTTTCCAGAGACGGGGTCGGGGATCGGGTTGGTCTTGTAGATGTCCAGCGGGCTTGCGCCGGTAGGCGTGAAGAGCGGGCTGATCGCGTAGGGTGCCGAGCTGATTTGTTTGAATCCGTTGTCCACTTTCAGCGCGTAGGCGCCGGGGGTTTCGTCCAGGAAAAGGAAGCGCAGTTTGGCGGGTGGCTTCGGTTCGGTTTGGGCATGGACGAACGTGGCGAGCGCGACGAGAAACACGGCGCAGAAGAGTCCGGGGCGTAAGGCTGGGATGAAGGCGCTCATATGTCCTCGGGGCTGAGCCAGCGGAAGCTGACGATTTGATAGCGGCGGCCGAAATCGAGGTTGGCGCCGGTGGCGGCTTCGTCGGGAGCGTTGCCGCCGCTGGATCGGGGGATGACGTAGTCGGGAGTGCGCTGGACGATCGCCTCGCACCAGGCGCGGCTTTCGACGACGGAGGTGGCGGGATTCACGACGTCGCCGTAGGTGCGGATGGTGAAGGTGTCGGAGCGGGCGGCGAGGCTCGGCCCAAGCGGAGAAAGCACATCGCTTTGCAGCAGGTAGCCGGGGTGGCCGGCAATGCGCGTGGTCATGCGATAGTCGGCATCGGGAAACATCGTGCCGTGGGGCGTGCTCCACTCGGTCTGGGTGTTAAAGGGCGCCACGGGCACGTCGCTCGCGCGGTTGGTGACCTTGTCGATCGCCGCCTGGAGGGCGCCGGAGAGCCCGAGACCGAACGGGTCGACCGTGGCCGACGTGGGACCGGCGGTGAGCCGCCGGTTGATGAATTCACCCATCGACAAAAACGGCCCGCGCCGACGGACCTGCAGGACCATCTCTTCGGCGAGCGTGTTGACCTCGTCCTGGGTAAGGTTGCGAAAACCATTCCAGGCGTTGGCGCTGATCCCGGTCTTCGCATCCGTGGCGCCGCCCGAGGGACTGAGGATGCGGGAGAAAGGTGCGGTGAGGTTGGGATTGGCGGGGCCGGAATCGGTTTTGGTCTCGGTGCCGGTGGTGACGTTGCGCAGGCTGGAGAACACCGCCTTCCATGCTTCGACGGAAGTGGAGTTGATGTTGAAGGCACCCTCGACGAGGAGATTTTGTGCAGCGAGATAAAGACCTCGATAGGCGGAGGGATCATTCCAGGCGCCCGCCGTGTTATCCCGGAAAGGCCGGTAACGGGCGTTCACCAGGCTTTCGGTCGAGAAGTCAAAGGCGCCGGATTGCGGATAGGAGGAGAAGTGGAAGCGGTCCCAGAGAAGGTCGTTCCAAAGATACGAACCGTCGTAAACGTAGGCGTAGGGGCTCTGCCAGTCCAACGAGCGGTCGCGTCTTACCCGGGGATTGGGATAGGAATTGCCGACGGGGTAGTTGACTTGGAACTGGTGAGTCATGCTCGACCAGCGATCGTCTCCGCCCGCGTTGTAATTCGCCTTGTGATGGCCGGCTCCGTTGAAGTGCTGCAGCTGGGCGAGCGAGGTGATCGGGCGTCCGGGTTGCGGCACGTCGTAAAGCAGGTTGACGAAGCCGGTGGTGCCGGAGTCTCCGCCGATCGATGCGGGCGCGGTTGTGAAGTAAGTGCCCTCGCCGTTGTTCACCAAACCCCAGCGCGTGGTGGTGGGAAGTCCCGAGTCCTGGGGCGCAAGCAGGTTGGCGGCGAGAAAGGGATTGGGGAGCGAGTCATCGGTCGAGGTGTTGCCGTAATAAACATAGGAGCGCGCCCATTGAAGAGGGTGCCGGTTGTCGGCCGCCGCACCGTGCGAATCCAGGCGGATCGCGCGGTAGTTGACCTGATAAAACAGGGATTGCTGCAGGCGGGGAAATTGCGGGTCGAAGTAGGCAAAGGCGGTGCCGCCACCCTGACGCGTGCCGCTGGCGAGCGGGTAGACCAGAAAGCCCGAGGTTTCCATGCCGCTGTCGGAGGGGCGCACGGTGGCGATGGTGCTGATGAGATTGGTGAAGACGAAGGGATCGCCCAGGCTGGTGTCGTCCGCGTATAACGCGCCGGTGAGGCCGCTGCCGCTGTAGAGTGCGATGTGTTTTCCGGCGGGGAGAGTTTTGCCGGTGTTGATCGTGACGTAGGTGGACGGATCATAGTCGTTCACCATGCGCACCCGGCGCGGATCGGTGGTGGAGGTGGCGGTGACCTCGGCGACGGACTGGGTCGCGTCCACCATGAAAACCTGCGCGCGACCGGGAGGGATTCCGA
Source organism: Rariglobus sp. (assembly GCA_035459785.1). Taxonomy (GTDB): domain Bacteria; phylum Verrucomicrobiota; class Verrucomicrobiia; order Opitutales; family Opitutaceae; genus Rariglobus. Next base: position 6,287 of record DATHXF010000193.1, read on the forward strand.
CGGCCTGGATGACCAGGCGGACATTGTAGAGGCCGGCGTTTGCGCTGGTTGAACCGAGATTGGTGAACTCGGAGGTGGAGGGATTGTCCGGATCGGCCGGAGTTCCCTCCTGCACTTGGGGCGCGTAGCCGGTCAGCCTGAGAATGAAGTTGCCCGAGAGCGGCACGTTGTAGGGGTTGGCCAGGACGGCCATCGGGATGACATCGATCCAGATCTGGCTGCCGACGATGCGGAGCCGATAAAAGGCCTTCGCCTGAATGAGGATCGGGTAGAGACCTTGCCGGGTTGCCGTCTGCAGGCGTCCGTTGGCGTTTCCGGCGGTGTCGAATACTCCGGCGGGTGAAGCCGAGGTGAGATTGCCCATGTTGTAGAAGGACCAGAGCTGTTCCCATGTGGGCCCGTAGGTGAAGATTCCCGGGTTCCCGCCGTAGAGCGCGGAGTTTGTCGGATAAGTCGCGTAGGGCGTGGCCGCGCTCGAAAACACGGTGTTGCTCACGGCCGAGGGAGCGACGTTGTAGGCGGGGGAACCGGTGGAAACCGTGGTGAGCGCGGTGCGGAAGGCGCTGAGATCGGGACGACTCAGGATGTAGGAGATGTCGCGTTTGAGGCCGCCGTTTTTGACATCGGCGAGCACGCCGCGGGAGTTGACGGTGAGATCGTGAAACCGGGCGGTGACCTCGGTCTGATGGGTCGCACCGCTGCCGATAAACCCAAGTTGAGCGCTCGTATTGACGCGCGTGAAACGGGCATCATTGGCGGCAAATGCGCCGGCCAGGCCGTCGGTGCCGTTGGTGGTCATCGCTTCAAGTGCGGGACGCTGGGCGGACTGGCGGCTCTTGAAACCGGCGGACGGGTCGCCGGCGTAGGGATCGATCAGATTCGCGCGGGCCTTGACGCCTTCGTCGCCGACCCACCAGGCGTAATGGCCGACGGGAGTGGCGGTGCCATTCGTGCCGGGCACGGTCGTTGATTGGATGAGCATTTGCGGCGCGGTGACGGCGCGGTCGAGGGAGGCGGCATCGGTCACGCCGGCGCTGGTTTTCACCAGCAGGCGATGCGGGCGGTTGCCGGCGTCCATGATCTCGTCCAACGGAGTGCTGGCGGCGGTGAGGCCGGTGACCACGTCGGTGGGTTTGAACGGAAAATTGGGAGCGGGTGTGGCGGAGGTGGCCGCGGAGGTGTTCTCGTTGCCGCTGACCAACCAGCTCTGAAGTCCGGGGGTGGGATTGAAGGCGGGAGCGTCGTCGGAGTTGTAGGCGGTGGTGTTGATGTTCCGCCACGCACCGGTCCAACGGCGGTTGCGGGAGGCCCGCCAATAGGTGTCGAGCGAGGCGCGCGCCTGGTTGCCCGTGGTGGTGGCGTTGATGGTGATGCCGGTCGGGATCTGGATATCCGCGGGCGTGGTCACGCGTTGATCGGGGCCGGTGTGTTTCTGCAACTGGCCGAGCGCGAGGCTGAGAGCCATGAGCGCGTTCTGGCGGGCTTGGGCGAGTTGTTGATTGTTGCCGGCCACCCGGGTCTCCACACGGGTGAGCGATGCGAGCGAGACGAGAAGCAGAACAAGAAACGCGAGCAGCGTAATCGTGATGAGCAACGCAAAGCCGCCGCGCCGAGGGCGGCAGCGCAAGACCGCAGACTGGGCGCGGGCATTCTTCACAGGCGGGCCTCAAGAAGATGCGGACGACTCCGGGCCAAGGTCATGACGAGTTCGCCAAAGAGGGTGTTGGCCCAGGCGAACCAAGGCCGGGTGAACACGCCGGCATCGTCGGCATTAAACGACTCGTGCATGAAACCGGTGGCGGCATGCGTGGTCTTGAGCTGACGCAGGCAGTCGATGATCTCCGCATCGTCCACGGCGGTGAGCGCCTGCATTACCAAGGCCATGGGCCAGATCGTGCCGGGCCCTGTATGCGGGCTGCCAATACCGGAGCCGGCTTGTCCGGAGACAAAGTGAGGGTTGTCCGCGCCCAGGCAGAACGCGCGCGTGCGCAGGTAACGAGGATCGGTGGGCGAGCAAAACCCAAGATAGGGCAGGGACAGCAGCGAAGGCACATTGGCATCGTCCATGAGGTGAACGCCGCCGAGTCCATCGACCTCATACGCCCAGATTTCGCCGTGGTCGGGATGGTTGACGACGGCGTGAGTTTCCAACGCACGGGCGATTTCGCCGGCGATCTGTTGTGCAGTCAGCGCGAGGACCTCGCGTTTTAATACCTGGAGCAACGGGGTGAGATTCCGAAGGGCCACGCACATCATGGCGTTGGCCGGCACCAAAAAGGGGAACCGGGTTCTGTCGTCGGAAGGCCGGAAGCCGCAGCGAACGAGTCCGCAATTGCGGCTCGGCAGGCCGCGTCCGTTGTTGGGCATGGGAGCGGCGTCCGGGCGCTGGAAGGCGTAGGGCGAACGCGTCAGGTCTTCGCCGGAGTTTTGCTCCACGCGAAGAGTGGTGAAAACGGCGGAGAGCGCGCGGAGCCAGGTGTCGTCGAAAGGTGTAAGGTCGTCGGTGGCGGTCCAGTAGCCGTGCGAAAGGCGCAGGAAGTAGGCGAGGCTGTCGAGTTCCCATTTGCGCTCGTGAACGCCGGGTTTCATCTCGGTGAGATCGTGCTTCCAACGGCCCAGGATCGGATCCCGGTAGAACGCGTTGGCATACGGATCAAGCAGCACGCACTTCGCCTGACGGGCGATCACTCCGGCGATCAAATCGCGCAAACCGGCGTCGGACTTGGCGAGCGCGAGGCAGGGCCAGACTTGGGCGGCGGAATCACGCAGCCACATGGCCTCGATGTCTCCGGTGATCACATACGTGTCCGGACGCCCCGTGGCGTCGCACCGAAAATCGATCGTCGTGTCGAGCGTGTTGGGAAGGCAATTGGCGAAGAGCCAGGCCAGCTCGGGATCGGCGATTTTCCCCGAAACCGCGTCGATCTCGGTTTCCAGCGCGGTGCTGGTGAAGCGACGTTGATCCGATTCCGGCCGATTGGAGAGAAGTGTGCTCATGCGTAAGGACCGCCGACCGCCAGCGGTGGGATACTTCAAATTGCTTTCCGTCGGGGCCTGTTTGGCGGAAACGCCCCGTGGTCAGCCCAGTTGGCTTAGTTCGTGACGCGGGCGGAACGGCGGCTGCGGCTGCCTGCGGTAAGAACGAGGGCACCAAGACCGGCGGCCATGGCATAAGTGGAAGGCTCGGGAATGGCGGCGATGCTCAGGAAGCCGTTGCCGTCAATCGTGGCCGCCTGGCCGTTGATGGTGATCTGGGCGAGTTGGAGTTCGGTCAGGCCCGACGCGCTGGTGCCGATGCGGACACTGTCGGAGCCGTTGGTGAAATTGACAAAGCTCAGGCTGATCGAGCCGCCCCAGGCCACGCCGCTGCTGTCCGCAAAAACCAAGGACGACGCGCCGGCGCCGAGGTCGATGATCGAGCTGGCGGTGAGACCGAGGGTGCCGAGGGTCTCGCTGAAACCGCCCGTGGCGAAGGTGCCGCCGGCCATCACCAGGTTGCTGGCATTGGCGATCCGGTTGGCGGCGCCGAGGGCAAGCGTGCCGGCGTCCACCTGGGTGGTTCCGGTGTAGGTGTTGTCGCCGGCGAGCGTCAGGGTGCCCGAGCCCGACTTGGTCAGGCCGCCGCCGGTGGAGACGGTGTCGGTGAGAAGCGCCTGGCTGAAGGTTGAATCAAAGCCGTTGGTGTTGATCACGGCGCCGCCGCTTTTGACGAAGGCATTGTTGAAGCCGGAGAGCGTCAGGCTCCCGTTTGTCTTGAGGGTGCCGCCATTGAAATTGAAGGTTTTGGTGCCGGCTCCGGTGCTGGTCAACGTGGCCACCGCCAGGGTTCCTCCGTCGAGATTGACCGTGGTATTGCTCAATGTAAGCGCCTGAACCTTCAGGTTTGTGATGGTGGCGGTTCCGCTCTGAATGTTGAGTGTGGTCGTGGCGCTTCCGCCGCTGAAATTCATGAGCAAGTCCTTGGTGGTATAGCTGCCACCGTTGACCGTCAGCGTGCTGACTGCGGAGGCCGCATTGCCGAGGATGTCTTCGGTTACCGTGGCAAAAGTATTATTGGATGTGAAACTGCCACCGGTGAACGTCAGCGATCCGCTCGCGATCACGAAGGCGCGATCAGCCACCGTGTTGTCGTATTGGGTGGTTCCCTGGGTTGCGGAGTAAATCAACGCGGCCCCATTGATATTGATGCGCCGTGCGGAAAAAGTGCCGTTGGTCGGGGCGACGCTGTTGCTGGCCCAATTTCCGGCGGTCGCCCAGTTGGAGTCGGTCGTGCCGTTAAAGGTATATTGGGTGACCGCATGCGTGCTGAGGGCGGAGGCCGACAGGAAGACGGCAAGTGCCACGGCTTTTAGGGGTGTGCGAAGGCCGGGCGCGGTGGCGGGCAATGAGGTAAAGCGAGGGGTGGGGTTTGGGTGCATGGAGACTTTGGGTTGAACGTCCGCAGGAATGGAAGCTCACGTGAGGGCTGCGCGGATGGAGATGGGCGCAGGACCAACGTTGAATGCAGCTTCCGAACTCCGACAATGACCGCGTGTGAGTTAGACTAACGTTCGCCGGCTGTTTCAGGCGCTGTTCGGGGGGCTAAACGCGGCAACCGGGCGGGGGCGGGTGGGCATCCGTTTTCCCATAACGGTGTTGTCTCCGACTTCTTCGTGCCCGTATTGATACCTTTTCCATTCTCCCGTGCCCGACGTCCCGCTTCATTTCCACTCCATTACCGAACTCGCCGCGCTGCTCGAAGCCAAGACGATCACTTCGGTCGAACTTACCCAGGCGGTCATCGCCCGCACCCAGGCTGTTGAAGAGCGCGTCAAGGCGTTTAACTCCTTCGACACCGCCGATGCCCTCGCGCAAGCCGCCGCGTCCGACGCCCGCCGCGCCGCCGGCCAGGCGCTCGGGCCGCTCGACGGCATTCCGATCGGCATCAAGGACGTGATCGC
>DATHXF010000194.1:0-9737 GCA_035459785.1 Rariglobus sp.
GGCAGGGTCGAGCGGATCGTATTCGAAGCCACCCGGGAGCATGTCGAAAATCACGTAAGACTGCACCGAGCCGACGCGCGGGGAATCCCAGCTTCCGCGTTTCTGGCCCATGGAATAAACGGAGATGTGTCCCGGAAGCCACAGCATGCCGATAGTGAGGAAACCCTCGGCGTCCGGCTGGTTGTATTGGTGGGAGCCGGCGGTCTTGTGATACGCCCCGTAATGGTCGAAGTGTGCGCCGAACGTGGTGCGATAGGGGCCCCACATCGACTGTCCCTCAAACACGTCGAACTCCATGCCGCCTGCCTTGGTGTTGGTGCGGTCCTGCTTGGGTCCCGCCTTGGGGCCGCGATCGGGCATGAGCCAGAAGGCGGGAAACATGCTCGGCACGTTGGGCAACTTTACGCGCACTTCGTAATAGCCGTAGCGCTGCGTCCACTTGCCGTAGGAATCGAGCCAGCCGGTGGCGAACTCGGTGGCGCGTCCGTTGGAGTCGTCGTTGTGAAACCCGGCGCGTTTCTCGATGCGCAGACGGGCGAAGCCGCCGCCGAGGAGGACGTTGTCCTTGGAGAAACCAACGCGTTTGTCCCACCAGTTGTCGGCGTAGGTGTTCCACACGGCGGTGTTCAACGCGGTGCCATCGAAGTTGTCCTCGAAGGTTTTCACCCACTCTCCGGCGGCGGGCGGACGCTGGCCGAGCCAGGCGGGCACGGGTTTGGAAGGAGGCATTCCGGCGGTGACGGCGACGATCTGAAAGGTCGACGGCTTGCTGTCCTCCGCGGGAAGCAGGAGCACGCCGTTGGTCTGGTGGCTGGTGAAGCGCGCGCCGGGAGTTTCTTTCACGCCCCAGCCCTTCTTGAACTCAAGGACTTCCTGCTGCGGATCCGAGAGGACCTCGAACGGCGCGTGCGGAATAAAGGGAATGACGAGGTCGGCAGTCGTGCCCGGAGCGATCGGTTTTTCCGGAGCGCCCACATCGGAGACGCCACCCCGGCTGATCAGTTGCGCGCTCACCGCCGCCGGAGCGGATCCGGTGTTTTTCACGCGGACGGTGACCTGAAGATAATCGCCGAGATCCCAGAATCCCTGCTTCGGTCGGAGCAAGACATTCTGCCCGGGCTTTCCAGTGAACGCGACTTCAACGGACTTGCCGCCAGCGTCGACCTTGGCCTGCGCGCCGGCGCGGGGCAGGAGCTGTTTCTCCGCGTCGAACGACCCGGACGGAGAGAACATCACGCCGCCGGGAGGCTTGGTGCGCACGAGGTCCGGATTGCCGGGAGCCTGGGCGCCGGGGGTGCCTCCCGCGGTGAGGGATTCGATGCGGAAAGAGCGGGCGTCCTTTTCGTTTTTTCCGACGAAGAGAAGGATCCACGCTACGTTCGCGGGATCGACCGCGCCGGCGCCCTTGCGGGGCGAGGCAAAGTAGGCGCGGGCGGTTCCGGAGGCGCCGGGCTTCAGGTAGACGGCTCCGGCGCACGACGCCTTGCCGCCGGGATTGTCGACACGGAGCGTGGCGCTGATGATCTGCGAACCGGTGTTCACGAGGCGGACCTCGATGTAACCCGTGCCGGACAAATCAAACGCGGCGCCTTCCGCCGGTGAAAAGCCGACGCCCGGAAACGAGGCTGGTCCTGGTTTAACGGATACAGTGATGCCGGTGCCGGACTCCGCGCGCCCGACCGTCACCAGATCATGGCTGGGCTTCGCCCGAGGCACGGCTTCGGGCGCCGACAAATCGATCACCGGACGCGCGACGGTTTCGGTGGTCGGCGAGGTGAACGTGTCCTGCGCCTCGAGAGACGGGACCGAGAGGGCAAAAAGCAGGAGCAGACACAAAGCGAAGCCGGGCGATTTCATGGGGTAAGCGGAACGGGAACAATCAGACAAACGCGCCTTGGGAGCGCAGCGTCTCGCGCAGGAGCGTCGGGTCGAGCGCACGAGTCGAGGAGAGCCCGTTCTTCACGCACAGTGCGGCGGCGGTGCCGGCGCCCTGGCCGATGGCCATGACCTGCGGGGTGATGCGGATCGCGGCGTGGGCCTCGTGCGTGGTATCGATGCAACGCGAAGCGACCAGCAGGTTGTCGACGCCCTGGGCGCAGATGCTGCGGTAGGGGATTTCATACCAGCTGCCTTCGGGCGGGTGCGCGCGTTCGGTGCCTTCGCCGGTGGGGCTGTGGATGTCGATGAACCAGTTGCCGCGGGCGATGCAGTCGGCGGCCGGGGTGACGCTCATGATGTCGTCGGCGGTGATGGTGTAATCGCAACGGACGCGACGCGTTTCGCGCACGCCGATGTGCGGCGCGGTCTCGGACACGACGGCGTTTTGAAAACCGGGAATGCGTCTGCGGAGGAAGGCGGCGACTTCGAACACCTGACGACGGCCCTCGATCATCGCATCGGTGACGTCGCGGAGCTTGGTGCCGTCCTTGCCGACGATGCGCGTGGTATTGAAGTTCCACTCGCCCGCGCGCGGGTTGCGGCCGAGAAGCACGTCCTCGCGCGGAACGGTGACCTCGCCGCGGGCCTTGGCGGCCTGCCATTCGCCGGTGAGCTGGAGATCGGTGAGGCGGTAGGCTTCAAGCGCGGCATCGTTCACGCCGGTCATTTTGAAAATCATGGTCATGGGCTGGACCGCGCCGTCGCCGGCCCGGCCTTGCTCGACGGGAACTCCGGCCAGGGCGCTCACATCGCCATCACCCGAGGAGTCGATGACAACCTTGGCAAGGATGACCTGGCGGCCTTCCTTGGACTCGATGATGACGCCGGTGACGCGTGAACCTTCGCGGATGACGGCCGAGGCCTGCGCAAAAAAGAACGGCGTCACGCCCGCCTCGATGATGAGGCGATCAAGGACAACCTTGGCGGCCTCGCTGTCGTAGCTGCCGCCGGCGCCGTATTTGTCGCCCCAGGTGTTCCAGCCGCCCGCCTCGGTCCAGCGCTGCACGACCTCCAGGAAAATTCCCTTCACGAACGGATACGGCATGATCGCGCTGAGAATGCCCGCGGTCCAGGTTCCGCCGAAGCTGCCGAAGCGTTCGACCAGAATGGTCTTCGCGCCATTGCGGGCCGCGGCGACGGCGGCGCCGATGCCGCCCGGGCCGCCGCCGATCACGAGCACGTCGCACTCGGCAATCACGGGCAGCCGGCGGGCGGGCTCTTCATAAAAACGAGGGGTATCTTCCATGGGGTTGAGAGTCTTTCGGGGTGACGAATATGCCATTCAGGACGCTTGCAGAAATTACATGAAAACTTACGGAATCATGACACGATCTACAGCGACCGACGCTTGAAAATTTAGTTACAGCTGACGCGAAAAGTGTCACGGAGCTTGAGGAGGAGCCGGGCGGTCGGTGGCCCGGAAAATAGAAACGCCGGGCGGAGAGTCGTCATTTTCAACGGGCGGTGAATCGACCATGAAGAGCGTGAGCCGGTAGCCGGGACGGAGCGTGAGCGGGCCGCCACTGATGCGTTGCCAGCCCTCGGCGCCGAGAATCGCGGTGCTGAGCCACGGTCTGGCGCCCTCGATAATGCGAACCAAGATCGAGCCTCCGGGATGGATTTGAGAAGTGGTGGTGTCGAGGTGCAGAGCGGCTTCACGGGAGGAGAGATTGAATACCCGCATTTGCCCAACCGGGTGCGCGGCGACGGATGAATCAATCACCAAGGTGCGGAGAGGACTGCGAAGCACGGCGGGGTTGGGAGCGCCTTCGCGCGGGAGCAGGACAAGCAGCGGTTCCGCTCCGGGGGTGGCGGGAACGGTGACACGAAGCGCGATCTCGCGGCGCGGCGGCTCCGTGGGCGAGGGCGCGGGCAGGAGTCGGTAGAACTCGATGTTACCATCCGGAGGAACGGGGATCGCCGGGGAGAAGCGGTTGGAACTGGCGATGATCGGTCGAGTCACGCCGCGAGGCCCGTCCATTAGAAGACCGTCGGCGGGCACGAGCGTGAGGACGCGAAAAACGGCGGGCGGTGGCTCGGCCGCCGAGGCGGCGAGAAAGCATGCGTTGAGAAGGCAGAGAAGAAGCGTGAGGTGGCGGACGAAGGTCATAGGTCGGCAGGGCTGAGCCAGCGGAAGGAGACGACGACGAACCGACGTCCGAAACGTTGGTTGATCGAAGACGAGGGCGGGTTGGTGGAGGCCGAGTCGGCGGTGTCGGCCACGTAGTCGGGGATGCGTTGCACGATGGCTTCGCACCAGGCGCGTCCGTCACGTTGGCCGGTGGCGGGATTGAGTGTTTCGCCGTAAGTTCGCACGACGAAGGTATCGGACCGCGCGGAGAGCCTTGAGCCGATGGTGGCGAGCACGTCGCCTTGGGTGAGAAACTTCGGGGCGAAGGCGGCGAGGCGACGGAAGGCGGCGTTGTCGGTGCCGGTCACCGGGTTGGCCGCGGTGCCGCGGGCGGCGAAGGTGTAGTAGCCGGACGAAGGGGGATTGGTGTAGCGGGCCAGTGTGGACCAAAGGGTGGAGACGGTGTTGTTGGCGGCGTAGGCACCGGAAGCGGTGACGTAGGTGGAGTCGATGGCGGATTGAAGCGTGCCCTTCAGGCGCTCGTCCTCGGCGGTGACGGGGTTGTTGACGAGGCGGCGGTTGACGAAATCCGCCAGAGAAACGAAGGGGCCGCGCGTGCGGACCTCGGCGACGATGTTGCGGGCGAGTTGGGCGATCTCCTCGGGGGAAAGGACGCGGTAGCCGCGCCAGAGGTCGTCGGGCGAACCAGCGGTGGCGGGCACCGTGGCGTCGCCCGTGGGTGTGAGAAAACGGGAAAAAACCGCGCCGAGTGCAGGAGCGCCGGTGTCATCGCGAGTGATGGGTTTGTAAGCGAGCTGGTTGACGCCGCCGAGGATCGCGCGCCAAGCCTGCTCGGAGGTGGAGTTCACGTTGAAAGCGCCTTCGATCAGCAATCCGGTGGAGGCGGTGTCGGCATCGGCCAGCGTGGACTCATCAATGACACGCAGCCGCGGGTTGGGCAGACCGGCGGCTGCGGAATAACCGGAGGCGGGCACGGTGGAAAAAAAGTAGCGGTCCCAAAGCGCGCGATTCAGCAGCCAGCTGTTGTCATAATACACGGCGTGAGCGCGGGAGAGGCCGGGACGCCCAATGGACGAGAGGGAGGTCGAAGTGGAAACGGCGGACGGGTCGGGGATGCGAAACTCGGCGTTGGCGTTGCCGATTGGATACGCGGGTGAACTGCCGGCGATGGACAAGTTGGCTTGTTGAAGGTGGCCGATGGAGTAGAGCGGTTCATCGGCGCGGCGAACTTCGAACAGAGTGGCGTTGACCGGGGAAGCCCCGGCGGCCGAGTCGTGGCCGAGTCCGGAGGACGCGTGATCGCCCGGGCTGTTGGTGGCGAACCATGTGGGCCACATCTCGGCACGCGTGCTGACTCGGCCGACATAGTTGGTGGCGAAGGAGGCGTCGCGGCGGGTTTGAAACTGATCCGATGCCCGGGGATTTCCGTGCACGAGCCAGCGGTGGCGGGGGATGTTGCCCAGCGAAGTGCCATTGGTGCCCGCCGTGGAAAAGATATTGATGACAAACGTGCGGAGCGACGGCTCGTCGTCGGCGATGGCGTCCGCCAGGGATTCCGGACCTTGCAGCGGATTATCGACGAGGTTGGCCTCGTGGTAGCCGCCTTGGATGGTCTGATACCAGCGGTTGAGGCTTGGGTTCCAGAGCTGGGCCTGACTCGTGGGGTCGGGCCTGGTGTCGCGCGGCTTGCCGAGATAGATGGAGATGGCGCTGTTGGTCGTGGTGCCGGAGCCGGGGCCGCCGATGCCGCTTTGGTCGGCGGCGGCGGCGAATTTGGCACCGTCGAAACGGAGCCGGCCGGGAATGGCCTTCATGTAATTGGCGCTGGTGACGACGCGGTATTCCCAGCCGAGTTCCGCGGCATCGAGAGCGGTGCCGGACAGGCTGGCGTGGCCGGTCGGGTTAAGGCCGGGCTTCAGGAAACCGGGGCTGGGGTTGAGATCGGTGATGCTGTCGCCGTAGGTGGTGTTGGTGGCGAGGGTGAAGACGCGGCTTTCACCAGGGGCGAGTTCGGTGTCGGTAACCCGAAAGCGGATGTAGCGTTCGATGCCGCCGGCATCGCGGTCGCGAATCGGGGGACTTACAGCCGGGAGAAGGAGACCTCCGTAGGCCATGTCGCGAGTTTCACGGACCTTCCAGGAATCCTCGGTGTTGGGATCGGCGGGGTTGCGCACTTGAAACTGGATGCAACGTCCCTCGAGCGCGAACAGGTAGCCGACTTCGTAGTCGGCGCTGCGCATGGCCGTGGTGTAGGGGTTCCACAACACGACGACCGGATAAAGATTGAATTGAATACGGCCGCCGACCACGGCGAAACGCATGCCGAGCGCGGCGTAGGTGATGACGGGGGAGATCCCGACCTTGCCGGGCTCGCCGGCCTTGTCATGGACCGGAAGCTGAGGGACGAGATAGCCGGCATCCGCTCCGGCCGTGGGCACAACAGTCTGGTAGTGGTTGCGGAGATGAGCCCAGGTGGGCGCGGAGAAACCGAGTCGTTCTTCAGGATAAACGCCGGGCAGGGCATCGAGCGCGTAAATGGAATTGGCGTCGGCGGTGGAATCGCCGGGCGGCGGGATGACGCCGGAGGCGAGCAGTGACGTGAGGTCGCGGCGAAGGCCGCCGCGGTAAGTGTCGGACAAGAGCCCGAATGAGTGAGTGCCGAGATCGTGGTAACGCCGGCGGAGAATATCGCGGAAGGCGCTCTGAGAGGGAGAACTCGCCGGTAATTGGGTCAGGGCAATGGCGCGTTCGACACCGGCCGAAGGCGCGTAGGCGGCATCGATGCGAGTGGCGTTGAGCGCGGGCGGCGGACTGGAATAGGAAAGCGTGTCCGCGTTCATGAGCTCGACGGCGTCCCGGGCGGCAACCGAGAAGGCCGCAGGTTTTTTGACGGTGTCGGTCGTGAGCGGAAGATTGGCCCGGGCTTTTACGCCCTCGTCGCCGACCCACCAGGCGTAGCGACCGATGGTGACGGGATCGGAGCCCGCTTGGCCGGGAATGGTGCCGGAAGGGACTTGGATATTTACGAGCGGTGCGGCCACGTAGTCGATGGCCTGGCTGGCGGAAACGGCGCTTTGGGCGGTGGCCGAGCCTATGAGGAGGGCGGCGGGGTGTTCCTGGTTGGAACGGTCCAGAATCGTCAGCGCGGTGTCGGCCGTGGCGGTGGAGTCGAGTCCGCCGATTGCCGAGGGACGGAAATCGATGCCGGCCTGGAGCGCGGCGGCGGAGGCGGTGATTTCGCCGGAGGTTCCGACATGGGTGGCGGGATCGAACGTGTTGTTTTCGTTTCCGCTGACCAACCAGTTGAGAAGACGGGCTTGGGAGCCGGTATTGGAGTCCACGCGAGTGCCATCGATCAGGGATGCGGCGACGGCGGCGGGGGCCTGGGCGTAGTCAGGCGAGACGGCGGAGCCGTAGACACCGGTCCAGCGACCGCTGGCAGCGCTTTCACCGCCCTGCAAATCGGCGCGTGCGGTGATGCGTTGGTCAGGGCCGGCGTGTTTCTGCAACTGGCCGAGCGCGAGATTGAGGGCGAAGAGAGCGTTCTGGCGGGCTTGGGAAATGTGTTGGCTGTTGCTGGCGACTTGGGTTTCGACGCGGGTGAGCGATGCGAGCGACACGAGCAGCAACACGAGAAACGCGAGCAGCGTGATCGTGATCAGCAGGGCGAAGCCGTTCGATCCATGGGGACGCGTGTGTGGGCTGAGACGATTCATGACGGGGTCGGGGGTGTGGGAACGAGGATGATCACGAACGCCGGTGACCGGCCCTCGATCTCAAGGACGTGGACCGTGGTAAACATTCGCGCCTTCGGAGACGAAGGGCATGAGTCTATCGCCCGTGAGCCACTCAACAGAACCATCGGCGCGGGCGACATTCTGGCCGGCAAGTCCCGAGTCTTGGACGCGAGGCTGCTCGTGGCCCAAGTAGGTGTTCCCGGAGACAATGGTGAGGCAGCCCCAAAGCGGAAAACGGGATGGAATCAGGTCTTTGCGTCGGATCGATTTCTCGTCGGTGCCGTAACCGGTGAAGATGGCTGCGTTAAGATTTCTAAGGTTATAGTAGCTGTAGCTGATGAAGAGGCCGGTGTCGCCGTTGTAGCCCGACGACTCCGCGCTGATCACCTGCTTGAGCGGGCCCGGGCAAAAAAGAAGGGAGCTGGCCTCACGGTTCGCCTCCATAATGCCGAGATAGGGACGGAACAACTTGAAGTCGTCTTGATGATAAACGTGGGGGTGTCTCCACGTATTCCGGTGGTTATAGGTGTCGCGGGTGGGGAGTTGGTGTTTGTTGTCGACGGCGAAGGACAAGGAGGCGGTGACGAGCTGACGCAGGTTGCTTGTGCACGTCGCTTTGGAGGCGGAGCTGCGCACCTTGCCGACAACCGGTATGAGGATGGCGGCGAGAATGCCGATGGTCGCGATCACGGTGAGCAACTCGGTCAGGGTGAAACCGGAGCGGGTCGTCACCGGCCTTGGGGTGGAGGCGCAGGTTGTCATGGGTTCGGGTATTTTTAAGGAAACGAAACCCTTCGCGGTTATTTCTGTCGTTCGCGCAACTGCCAGGCGCGAACGTAGTCCACGGTCATGTAGTCGGGGAGGGAGGCATCATCGACGTTCTTGGTGGCCCAACCGCCGATCTGGATGTTGAGCTTCAAGTATCCGGGGACGGTGGAGACGCGTTCGTTTTCCCATTCGGCGGCTTTTTTTCCATCGATGAACCAGGTGAGTTTGCCCGGCTCCCAGAGGACGCCGAAAACGTGCCAGCCGTCGGGGGTGGGGCCGTAGAAAATGGAGGAACCCCAGGCCTTGTGGTTGTCGCCGTAATCGTCCCAGTGGACGGCGGCGTTGTGACGGCCCGGGCCCCATTCGCAGAGGTGTTCCATGATGTCGATTTCCATGGCGCCCTTGCTGGTGCTGCGGCGCTTCCAGAGATCGAGACCGGAGGCGGCGCCGCGGTCGGGCATCATCCAAAAGGCGGGCCAGAGCCCGCGTGTAGTGGGAAGTTTGATACGCGATTCCATGTAGCCGTAGAGCTGCGTCCACTTGTCGTAGCTTTGGATGATGCCGGACGTGTAGTCGCGGGCGGGGCGGGCGGGGTCGTCGTTGTGGTGCCCGCGACGTTTCTCGGCCTTGAAACGGGCGTGGCCGCCGGTGACGGTGACGTTTTCGGCGGAGTAGCGCTGGAGCTGGCCGGGTTGAAGGCCATCCCAGGGGAAGCTGGGGGTCCAGAGCTTGTCGTTTAGTTTCTCACCATCGAAGTTTTCATCCAGCGTTTGCACCCAGTTGCCTTCGACAGGAGGGCGCTGTCCGAGCCAGGCGGGCGGAGTGACAGGGAGGGTGCGGTCCGCGGGTTTGGTGAGAACGGTGCTGGCGGCGCGATCGCCGGCGCTGCCCCAGGCCTTGAGGTCGGAGAGGACGAGCGTGCTGTCGGGCATCGGCTTGATGAGGAATAGCTGGATGGCGGAGACGCGACCGGCGTGGAGATCGTAGCCGGGGGAGCCGTTGTTCTGGCCGAAGGTGAGGCGGAGCGGGACGGTTTCGCCCGGCTTGATGACCAGTTTTTCGGTGTTCCAGGGGTTTTGGCCGAGTTCCTGGGCGCGGGCGTTGGGGCGGTTTTCGACCCGGAGGTTGGCAACGACGGCGTGGAGGCCGGGGTTGTGGGCGGTGAGTTCGATGCCGGCGAAGGCGGAGAGATCGAGGCCGTC
>DATHXF010000195.1:0-11591 GCA_035459785.1 Rariglobus sp.
TTGGCCGGAAGATCTTTCCACGGCGTGTCGGCGTCGAAGGGGATTTGCTCGGCGAGCTGACGCAGCTGAGCGTTGTGCTTGATAATGAGGTTTTTTCCGCCGATGCGCCACGGCTTGATCGCACCGCCGCGCACGGATTTCTCCTGATCAGGAATCACCAACTCGGGAATAAAACGCAGCTTGCGACCGAGTCCGCCGCAGGTGCCGCACGCGCCCTCGGAGTGATTGAACGAAAAATGGCGCGGGGTGAGTTTCTCGAACACATCGCCGCACACTTCGCAGGCGAGCGACTGACTGAGACCGATCTCACGCCAGGGAGCGTCGGCGGATTTTTGAGCAAGGATGAACGCACGGTCCTTGCCCTCGCGGAAAGCGAGTTCAAGCGAGTCGGCGAGCCGGCTGCGTTGGTCCGCGGACGCAACGAGACGATCGATCACGAGATCCACCTGAATCTCGGCGGAGCCTGCTCCGGTCGGGAGAATTTTGGCGTCGTCGAGGTTCTTTATTTCGCCATCGAGCCGCACGCGCTGAAAGCCGCGTTGGCGCAAGCGCGGGAGTTCGTCGCGTAGGACGGCCGGCTTCGCTTTGAGCGCGGGCGCGAGGATCATAATGCGCTCGCCGGGCACTTCGCGAAGAACTCGCGCGACGTTGTCGTCGAGTGAACGTTGAAGAACGCGTCCGCCGTCCCTCGGGCAGCGTTGTTCGCCGTGGAGCGCCCAGAGCAGACGCGCGTAGTCAGCGATCTCGGTGACCGTGGCGATGGTGCTGCGGGGCGAACCGCCGCCGGTGCGCTGTTCGATGGCGAGGACGGGCGAGAGTCCGTGGATAAAATCGACGTCGGGCCGCTTGAGTTGCTCGAGGACCTGGCGGGCCTGCGTGGAGAGCGACTCCATGTATTTCCGGTAGCCCTCGGCGTAGATCGTGTCGAAGGCCAGCGACGATTTTCCGGAGCCTGACGGACCAGTGATGACCACCAGTTTTCCACGCGGGATGCGCACCTCGAGGTTCTTGAGGTTATGCTCGCGGGCTCCTTTGACGTGGATGTGGGTGGCGGCCTGCATGGGACGGAACCGACACGGTAATCAATTTACGGCGAACGCAAGGCGACAGACGCCCGACCTTTCGGCTGGCGTCGGCGGGCGCGGATGCTTGTTGTTTGCGCCATGTCCGAAACTCACGAGCCGCGTCTGTTCAATCCGAGCCAGCGACGCCTGGTCGCGTTTGCCCTCAGTTTGCTCGCACTGATCGGCTCCATCGCGCTGCTCGTTTACTCATTCGATAAACTGGGGGGACTGATCGGTCACTTTTCGGGCGTGCTATGGCCGCTGGCCGTGGCGGGTATCATGGCGCTGATCATGCGCCCGGTCGTCGAACTGCTGGAGCAAAAGCTGAAGCTCAAACGCCTCAGTGCAGTCATCACGCTCTATGGTGTGTTCGTGCTGGCGGTGGCCGGCTGTATCGTGCTGATCACTCCTCCGCTGGTGGAACAGGTGTTGGCCTTTATCGCCTACGTGCCAGAGTTCTGGAGCAATGCGTTTGATTACGTGAAACAGCATTATCCGCAATGGGTGGAGTTCGCCCATAAGCAGCTGGAAAACGAAACGATTAAAAGCGCGGTGGACGGTCTCCTGAATGAGGCCAAAGAGTTGACCAAACAGATGCTGCCCAGCCTCAAGTCCGCTGGCAGCGGCGTGCTCGGCGTATTCGGTTTCATCACCCACCTCGCGGTCGTGCCGATCTACCTTTTCTTCTTTCTCCTTTCCAGTGCGGAGCCGACCAAAAATTTCGACAAACAGCTCCCGTTCCTGAAACCCGACGTGCGCGACGACGTGGTGTTTCTGATCCGCGAATTCATTTCGATCGTCGTATCTTTCTTCCGCGGACAACTGGTGATCGGCCTGTTGATGGGTGCAATGCTGGCCGTGGGATTCACCGTGGTCGGATTGAAGTTCGGACTCATCATCGGACTCATGCTGGGCATCCTTAACATCGTGCCCTACCTCGGCACGATCATCGGTTTGAGCGTCGCCCTTCCCCTCGCCCTGCTCCAGCCGGACGGAGGCATGCCGCTCGTCGGCCTTGTGCTGCTGGTGTTCATCATCGTGCAAAACATCGAGGGATGGTATCTCACGCCAAAGATCATGAGCGACCGCACCGGCCTGCATCCGGTGGCGATCATCGTGTCCATTTTCTTCTGGGGCACCGCGCTGAGCGGCATCCTCGGTATGGTGCTGGCGATTCCGCTGACGGCGTTCTTCGTGACGGCCTGGCGCCTGGTGAAGCGCAAGTATTTCAAGCCCGTGGATCACGTCTGAATCATGGCCCCGATCGAACCACCCGCCGAATGCGCGAACTGCGGCGCCGACATCCCGCGAAACACCCTCGCCTGTCCCGAATGCGGAGCGGATGAACGCACCGGGTGGCGGGAGGCATCCCTCTACGACGGTCTCGATCTTCCCGGTGAAGAATCCGCCGGGGCCTCCGACAGAGCACGCCGCCCGGTGAGTGTATTTTGGATGCTGGTCGCGGTCGGCCTTCTGGTCCTGCTGATGATGGCCGCGCTCGGCCTGCGCCCATGAACGTGAAATGGAAATCCCTCGACGCCTGGGCGGACGCCGGTCTTCTGATCATCCGCGGAGGAGTCGGCGCACTGTTCATGTGCGTGCACGGATTTCCACGGCTGATGGGCGGTCCCGACAAATGGAACTCCATCGGACGCGCGGTGAGTTACCTGGGTGTTGATTTTGGCTACACGATCTGGGGACTCGCGGCCTCGCTCGTCATGACGCTGGGCGGTGCATTCATGATCCTCGGGCTGGCCCACCGGCCCTGCGCGCTGGCGCTTTTCATCACCATGACGGTCGCCTCGATCTGGAAGTATTACCCGTTCTTCGGCTGGGACGCGGCCGATCATCCGGCGGCGATGGCCGTCGTATGCCTGGGCCTGCTGTTCACCGGTCCGGGCAAATACTCGATCGACGCCAAGGGCTGAACCTCCGCCCGCATGGCTTGGGACGTTCAATTTAAAAACGGCGTATGGCTGCCCCAAGCCGGATGGTGGCTCGACGCCCAGCGCGCGGTTGAGCGTTCTTTTGTTTCACACGCCCATTTCGACCATCTGGGACGTCACCGCGAAATTCTGTGCACCGAAACCACCGCGCGTTTCATGCACGCACGGATGCCGTCCAAAAAACGCCGCGAACACATCCTGCCCTTTGGACACACGGAGCAACTGACCGAAGACGTCACCGTGACCCTGCATCCGGCGGGACACATTCTCGGGTCGTCGCAAATCCTGCTCGAACACCCGTCGCACGGACGCCTGCTCTACACCGGCGACTTCAAGCTCCGCCCGGGCCTCGTAGCGGAGTCCTGCGCCACCCCGCAAGCCGACGTGCTCATCATGGAAACCACCTTCGGGCGTCCGCACTACCTCATGCCTCCGACCGACGACGTGCGACGCGACATCGTAAAATTCTGCCAGGAAACGCTCGCGGAAGGCGGCACGCCGGTCCTGTTCGCCTACAGCCTCGGAAAATCCCAGGAAGTCCTCGCCAGCCTCGCCGGCTCCGGCCTTCCGGTGATGCTGCATCCACAGGCCGAAAGACTCACCCGCATCCACGAAGAATGCGGCATCGTATTTCATCCACATCGCGAATTCACGGCCGACGAGGTCGCCGGCCACGTCCTCATCACCCCGCCGCAGTGGGGAGGTTCATCGCTGCTCAAATCCCTGCCTCGCCCCCGCACCGCGATGATCACCGGCTGGGCGCTCGACCGGAACACGATCCATCGCCACCGCTGCGACGCCGCCTTCGCGTTGTCCGATCACGCGGACTTCGCCGACCTGCTGGGCTATGTCGAACGCGTTAACCCGAAAAAAGTTCTCACCCTCCACGGCTTCGCCGAGGACTTCGCCCGCACCCTGCGCGAACGCGGCGTCGAGGCATGGGCGCTCGGGCGAGGCAACCAGCTCGATCTGGGCCTGGGATCCCCCTCTCCGTGAATAACATGGACGCCCGCCCAGGCCGAAGCCACGCTGCCCCGGTTCTTCCATGTATTTTGCGCGCATCCTACTTGCCTCCCTGCTGATCCTTGCCGCTGCGCGCGCGAACGAAACTGTCGCGCTGCTCCGGCCCGGCGAAACCCTTACGTATCGCGTCGGCTGGGGCCTGCTCGGCCACGCCGGAGAAATCCAGATCGGCGCAAAGACGGAAACTGAGGACCACAAAGAACGCCTCCGGATAACCACCACAAGCTCCACGCGCGGCTTCGTTCGCGCCTTGTATCCGTTTGATGGTGACGCCTCTATTCTCTTCGATCCCGAAAACGGACTTCTTCTCAGCGGCTCGGCGAGCACCAAGTCCTCCAAAAAAAGCACGCACGCCTCTATCACGTTCGATTACGAGACTGACCAGGCCACCTACGTGGATCATGTCCGCGCGAAGCGCTCCACCACCCTCGCCGTTCCTCCGGACAGCGCGCCCGTCGACCTGATCACGTCATTGATCCAGGACCGCGCATGGGCGCTGACGCCCGGTCAGAGCCGCGAGACACTGGTCCTGTTCGACGACGAACTTTATCCCCTGCAAATCACCGCCGAACGCGAAGAAACGATTTCAACCCCCTCGGGTCCGCGCAAAACCGTGGTGCTGGTTCCGCGCATGACCGGAGTCCCCAAAGGCATGTTCCGGCGCGGTGGTGAAGTGCGAGTGTGGGTCTCGGCCGACAAGGACCGCCTACCTCTGCGTTTCGAAGTAAAACTGAAAGTCGGCACGGCCTACGCCGTCCTCACCGATTACCAGCCGCCCTCGTGAGTTTGGGCGGCAGATAATAAAACCGCCACGGCTTGGCCGCCCAAACCGGCCCGGCGTAATCCACGCCGATACGCGGCCCCGACAGGATGGCTCCACGTTTCAGCCTGAAGCCGTCATCCTCGATCCAGAGTCCCGCGGTCGGCAACGCGGGACGCGCGTTGAACCGCCGGTCGATCCCCAACAAGCGCGTCAGCCGTCCCGGTCCCGTCGCCCCCTCGACACCTCGGATCAAAATTGCCGAAGGCCGTCCCTCCGGCCCCGTGACGAGATTGAGCATCTCGTGCACACCGTAGCAGAGGTAGACATACCAGACTCCGCCCGCCCTATACATGACGTCGGTGCGCGTCGTGCGCCCCTTGCTGGCATGGCAGGCGAGGTCTTCCTCGCCTTGGTAAGCCTCGACCTCGCAGATGCGCGCCCGGTGCAAAACACCCTCCGAACCGGCCGTCACCAGCACTCGTCCAAGAAGCCCCCGTGCCAATGCAACCGTATTTTTCGATTGGAGGAGTTTGGCTTCTATTACGGCGCACATGGTTTTTAATGGCAGATTCGTCCATAACCGCCCCGCGTCCGCAATGTCCACCTCGCCCCTCCGACACAACCTGCGTCAATGCACCTATGACGGACTGACCGCGACGCCCATCGTCTACCTGCTGCAGCCGGGCAATTTCATCATCGCGGCGCTGCTTGTGGAATTATTTCACCTGTCGCCGGCTACCTATGGAGTGATCGCTTCTCTGCCGTTCTGGGGCAATTTCGCCCAGGCGTTTCTGATGCCGGTGGTCAACCGCGCCTATTCCCCCAAGGCGGTTTCGGTGGCATCTTCGTCCCTGCAAATCCTCTGCTGGGCCACGATGGCGGTGATGCTGTCGTTTCTTCCGGTCGATAAGCCTGAGATCAGCGGACACTGGTTTGTCTCGTTGTTCGCCATCTCTGCCGCAGTGACCGCCCTGACCGGCGTAAGCTGGACGTCATGGGTCCAGGAATGGGTGCCGCTGCGGTTGCGTGGAAAGTATTTCGGTTTCCGCAACCGCGTGCTCCAACTCTCCCAGATCATTTTCCTAATCCTCTCCGGCTGGTTGATCGGCGAACTCGGAGGCACCGTGCTCGCCTTTCAGGTGGTGATTGGCAGCGCCGTCGTGCTGCGCATCGCCTCGGTGTTGTTTCAGCGCCGCATTCAGGCCGAGACCGCCGTGGACGCCCGATTGGAATACAGACTTTCGTGGGGCGAACAGATCGCCACCCTGCTCGATACCAAACCATTTCTGTGGCTGATGGCCTACGGCTGCGTGTGGGGTCTGGCTGCCAGTAGCTTCGGTCCGTTCTACACGGTTTTCATGTATAAGGTGCTCGGCATGTCGGTGCAGTCGGTGGGGCTGCTGGTGATCCTGGCCAGCGTGGGCGGCGCCGTGTCTGCGCCGGCCTGGGGCGCCTTGGCCGACCGTTTCGGCAACAAACCCGTGATGCTGTTCTGCATGATCGCGTGGCAGCTGCAAAACTTCCTCTGGTGCATCCTCACCCCGGAAAACCACAAAATTCTCTACGGCATGTGGGTGTTTGGCGGCATCATGAGCGCAGGCTTCGTGCTCTCGTTGTTCAATCTCCAGCTCAAGATTTTCCCTGCACAGGCGAAGACCCTGGCCATCAGCGTCAACCTCGCGGTCACCTCCCTCGTGACCGCGATGGGACCGATCATCGGCGGCAAGATTCTCGGGCATTACCTGGCGGGCGACGGAACACCCTTGGAGACCTACCACCACGTCTTCCTCGTGACCCCGATCGTTGCCTTGATCGGATGCCTGTTTCTTACGCGTATTCATGAACATGCCGCGAGTCCGCTGGCCAGCTTGGTGGGCGCCATGCGCAACATCCGCACTCTGGGCGGAGTTTTCGGCATGAGTATTCTGATGGATTACGTCTTTGTAAAACCGCAGAGGCCGGCCAAGCGCAAAGCCCCCCCCACCAAACAGGCCTAGCGCTGTTTTTTACAACACAGCCAAGGCTTGGCTTGAACACGGCATGGGACTGGCTCAAGCCATTGTAGATTACACGTCTTTGGCATCGGCAATCGGCGACAACCGCAGGCTGAATCTTTAGATGTGAACCAACCAATCTAATCCAGGTCTGCAGGCCGCATCTTTCATGAAACGCTACACGATCATCACGCTCATCATCCTTCTGTTTCTCGGTATCGGCGGCTTCTTCAGCTACCGGTCTTACAAGAAAAACTCGGAACAGGCCAAAGCCCAAAGCCTCGCTGCTTCCGAGCAAGCCGAAGCGGACCGCCGTAAGGCCGAGGTCGCCGCAGCGGAAGCCGAAGCCGCCCGCCTCGCCGCCGAGAAAGCCCGCAAAGACGCCGAAGCGTCGGCCACCGCCGATCTTGAACGTCGCCGCGCCGCCGAAGCCGCGGAAGCCGCCCGCGCTGCCGAAGCCGCCCGTCTCGCCGCCGCCGGTTCAGCCAAGGCCAACACCGCCACAAAGGAAGCCGAGGAGATCGCCGCCAACGCCCGCAAAGCCGCCGAACTCCGCGCTCAGGAAGCCGCCGCCGCCGAAAAAGCCCGCCTCGACGCACTCGCCAAAATCGCCTCCGCCGAACAGGATCAAAAAGACGCCGCCGATCGCGAAGCCGCCCGCCTGAAAGCCCTCGAAGATCAAAAGGCCCGCGAAGCCGCCCTCGCCGCGCAAGAGCCCGACTTGATCTCCAAAGCGATCATGCCGACCGACTACAAACGCCGTGAGCATTACTACATGCAGGTGGAGCTGATCAACAACGCGGCCATCGAAGCCGCAACCCATCCTGCTCCGGCACCCGCGACGAAATAAACGAGTCCGGTCTGCATCCATAAAAAAGGCGACGATTCACATCGTCGCCTTTTTTGCGTCCGGAGAAAACTGCCTTACAGACCCATTACACTCTCCGGTGCCTTGCCCTGCTGCTCCTGCTTGAGTTTTTCGTTGTCGCGCTCGCGGACCTCTTTGGCGGTTTTCTGCTGCTCGATCACATAGGTATCCAGACGCGTGGAGAAAATCATCAGCCAATCGCCCTTCTGTTTGGCGCGCATGGAACCGTCCTCCAACTCATAGTCGTAGCCGATTCCGTTGGTGCCACCGCCCTCGCCTGAGACCTTTTTCCACGACGAATTGCCGCGATTGACCGCCAGCAGCGCCCGGACCTCGAACTCGTTCAGCGCCAGCCCCTCACCCGTGCGCCGATAGGCCTCAAGCATGGAACGACCCCCGGCATAAAATACATGCACCTTCCAGCCGTTGTCACTGCTGAGCTGACCGGCGACGGCCGACTTCCAGTAGATCCCCTCGATCTTATCTGCGGGAAAAAACTTTTTCACATCATTGAAGGGCTGCTCGCGCTCCTCTCGCTGACGCTCGCGGTCGTCGCGCGGATCATTGGAATCCTTCGGCTTAAAATACTTCTTACCCAGGTTGGGCTGAAGGATGCGGCGCTCCACCACATCCTGCGTTTCGCCTACTCGGGCAAACACGGAATGTCCGGACAGCACAGACAAAAGAAGCAACGCACATGCGCTGCGAACGGGATTCGGGGTATTCACGCGGCGACACTAGGTTGATTTACAAACCCATCGCTATCCAAATCCGCTCGTTATTTACGCCCATGAACAAGCGTCGTCACCGAACTGTTTAATTTCCCAAATATCTCCTTGCGTGAGCCCGTCCAAAACCTCTTAGTTCTCCCTTTTATTTATGAAAGCGACCATCAAAACCCAAGGCCAGCAGTTCGCTGTTTCCGAAGGAGACATTCTCATTGTAAACCGCTTCCCCAACACGGAAGCCGGCTCCACCGTCGAGATCACCGACGTCCTCTCTGCTGGTGAAGGTTCCTCCTTCAAGATCGGCACCCCCACCCTCGCGGGTGCCTCCGTCACCGCCAAGGTCCTCGAGAACAAGCGCGGCGACAAAGTCATCGTCTTCAAAAAGAAGAAGCGCAAGGGCCACGAAAAGAAGCGTGGCCACCGCCAGGAGCTTTCGGTCATCAAGATCGAGACCATCAAGGCCTGAACGACCACAACCACTTAATTAAGGAGAAACCATCCCATGGCGCATAAAAAAGGTGCAGGTTCCACGTCCAACGGTCGCGAGAGCCACTCGAAACGTCTCGGCGTAAAGAAATTCGGCGGCCAGGCCGTCATCGCCGGCAACATCATCGTTCGTCAGCGCGGCAGCAAGCTGCACGCCGGCAAGAACGTCGGCATCGGCCGCGACTGGACCCTGTTCGCCCTCACGGACGGCAATGTCGAGTTCGACAAGGTCCACCGCAAGGTGAACATCGTCTAAGCACGATATTCCACACAGGTCGCTTTCCCAAGGCGCCGGAGCTTCACAGCTCCGGCGCCTTTTTTGTTTTGCCGTCTCCCGATACTCGCGCCGCGATACGCCTATACCACACATGAGCGACCGTCTCCGCCACCTCCAGCGCCAGCGAGCCTTGCTCAGCGAACACCTGGCATGGATTGACAGCGAGATCGCCCGTGAAACTCCGGCTCCGTCTGCCGCGCCCGCAGCCACCACTCCGGCAGAATCAATCGCACCCTCGCCCTCGCCTGCCGCATCTCCCGAAGTCCCCGCAGAGGCCGATGCGCTAATTGAAAAATACGCCGCGCAAGAACGCCAGAATCCCGACGACCTTCGTCGCGGTTGCTTATACGTGTTCGCTTCGGCGGTGATCCTGCTGGCCGCCGGTGTGACTGCGGTGTGGCTGCTGTTTTATCGCTAGTCGGCGTTCCATCACCTCGACCTGAAACGCCACGTGTCGCACATGAGCTGCGCCGCGTCGAAAAAACGCCAACTTCCCTCTTGCTCCGCCTGCTCAAAGCCCGAACATCTTTCCTTTTCGCCGTTCGCCCGATGCGCCCGGCAGTTTCCGGCAGATAACCTTTTAAGCATGCATAGTTTTTCCGAGCAGTGTCTCGACATGGCCCGATCCATTCTCGGCCATAATTTGGACTCCATCCAACCCGACGGCAGCATCCTGCCGGCTCCCGGTGAGGATCCCCGTGCCGACGAACCCGGTCACGTTGCCTACACCCTCGGCGAATACTACCGCGCCACCGGTGAGACCACCCTCAAGGGCTACGATCTCATTGATCTCACCGCCCGCTGCGTCACTGCGCAGATGTTCACCGAACCCGCCACCGAGAACGGTCTCGCCTACGCCGCGCTCGGCCTCCTCTGCTTCGGTCCCTCCAAGGAGCGCAATCCCGTCTGGGAGCGCCTCGTCGAAGAGACCAAGGTCCGCATCGACAAACAGCTCCTCCACCGCAGCGACCACGATAACCACTGGCAGGCGTTCAACGTCGCCAAGGCCGTCGCCCGTTACTCCTTCGGCCTCTCCAAAAAAGACGAAACCTCGCGCCTCATCGAGCGCATGGTCGAGCGCATCAACCAGACGAGCTCCACCGGTTTCTTCGACGACTCCACGCAGGGTCTCGGCGGCAATTTCAATCTCTACGGCGTGATGACCTTCGTCTTCACCCGCTCCGCTCTGCAGCTCCACGCCAACTCCGGCGTGCGCGACCGCAAGCTCCCCACCCTCCGCACCTACGCCGAGAAATACCTGAAGATCATGCCCGATCTCGTCCGCCAGGACGGTCTCGGCTGGGCCTTCGGCCGCGCCGCCGGCGCCTACGGCCAGATGCACTGCATCAGCCTCGTGCTCCAAGGTCTCCGCGACGGCTGGATCCTCGAAGATCAGAAGCCCAAATACTTCGATCTCCTTCGCCGCCTGTTCGTGTTTTTCTATCAGACGTATCTCGACCAGGAACACGGCTTCGTCGATCTACGTGACGAAGAGCGCACCGCCTACAGCAACCACACGACTCGCATGGCAAATTTCGACGCCGCGCGCTACCTGTGCCAATGGTCGCGCCTCTCCAAGGCCGTCCAGCTCCCCACCGGCGGCCCCAAGGTCGAGCCCACCCGCACCGTCGGTCGCTTTGTCATCTTCGACAAATCCAACCGCAAGGAACAGGGTCTCTTCCTCTACCGCGACGCCGAGAGCGGTCTGCATGCCCAGATTCCGCTCATCAGCTCCGGCACCAGCCTCACGAGCGATTCGCTGCCGTTCCCGCACTGCCCCGGCGTGTTCGACTGGCCCAACAACGTTTACGCTCCGATCATGATCCCCGAGCTGACGTTCAACGTCGGCGGCGTCGAGCAGGTCACCCTGCCCGCCTTCTACGGAAAGAACTGCGTCACCGGTCTCGGCCTCAAGAACAGTTTCTACTTCCGCTACGACCAGCCCGAGCTGATCAACACCAAGGAGGAAATCCTTAAAAACCTCGGCACCGTGAAGGTGCAGTGGAACTTCGCCGGTCCGAAGATCAGCGCCGAATTCACCTATACGGTGAAACAGCAGGTCGAGCTCACCAAGTTCCGTTACGTGCTCGCCATCGCCGCGCCGCACTCGAAATACCATGTCGGCAGCGCCATCGCGCTCGGCGCCGAAGGCCACCGCTGCACCGTGCAGAAGGACGACTTTCAAGGCGTCTGGCAGGAGACCGAGGTCGTCAGCAACGATCCGCACTACCGCACCAACTACGGCAAGATCCACTACTTGCAGCACCTCGTCCGCGACCATCCGCTGGTCATGCGTCCGGGCCAGAGCTACCGCCTGGTGGTCAATTTCGAGCCTGATATCGTCCACACGGAAAACTGAGCCGCACTGCACGGCACCGGATGACGAAGGCCCAATGACGAATGATTTTTCATCCGTAATTGGGCTTTTTCATTCGTCATTCG
>DATHXF010000196.1:0-39598 GCA_035459785.1 Rariglobus sp.
CCCGACTTGAACTGCGCGGTGCGGCTGTAGCGGTGCGGCTGGAAAACGACCACAAGCCGCGGATCGTCCCGCGTGTGCAGGCTGCCCAGCAGCGCGCGAATCTCCGCCGGATGATGCGCGTAATCCTCGATCACCGTCAGCCCGCCGCCGGCATGCAGCACCGCCTGGCGGCGACGCACGCCAGGATAGTCGGCCAGCGACTGGCCCGAGAGACCGCCCACGCCGACGATCTGCGCGGCCGCCAGCGCCGCAATGGCGTTGAACGCGTTAAAATCTCCCAGCGCGCGCACCGTCGCGGCGGCAAACGGGAAACGTCCGCCCAGCACCAGTTCGGTGCCTCCGGGAATCGCCGCGCTGACTTCGCCGCGGTAGTCCCCCGCAGGTCCGAAGGTCGCGGCCGGACGCGGCAGCTGCACCGTCGCACGCTGTGAAATTTCGCAGGCCGCGTTGATCAACACGGCGCGTTTTGTGCGGCCGAACAGCGCGCGGAACGCAGCCTCCAGGTCGGCGGCGGTGCGGTAGTGGTCCGGATGATCCCAGTCGAGATTCACCGCGAGGGTGATCTCGGGATAAAACTTTGAAATGGTGCCGTCGCTCTCGTCGATCTCGGCCACGACCCAGTCGCTGGCACCGGCGCTGCCGGGCGAGATCGCGTCATCGGCAAACAAACCGCCGAGCACGTAGCCCGCCGGAAATCCGGCATTGCGGAAAGCGGAGATCAACATCGCGGTCGTCGTCGTTTTTCCGTGCGAACCGCACACCGCGATGAGCTTCCTGTCGCGCGTCGCCTCGGCAAGCAATTCACCGCGCTTCACCACGGGAAGTCCGCGCGCCTTCGCCGCCGCCATCACGGGATGCGCCGGCGCGATCGCCGAGGAACACGCGACGAGCTGGCAGCCGGCGGGGATTTCACCGGCGCGCGTGATGACGACTCCGGCACGCTCGAGTTGCACGCGCATCGGCTCGACCATCGCGTCGTCCTCACCGCTCACTCGAAAGCCGCGTTGCGCGAGATAAATGGCCAGCGGTCCCACGCCCATGCCGGCGACGCCCGCACAATGCACGGAGGTCACGTCCTGCCCGAAAAGTGAAGGCAACGCGGCAGTGCTCATGATGCGGCTTTGGCGGAAGTCAGTTTCTCCAAATCATCCAGTATGAAGGACAGCGTGGCCTCGTGGTCGAAGCTGCGAAGCTGCGCACTCATGCGCTGGCGGCGCCCGTCGTCGCGCAGCAACGCGAATACCTCGCGGCTCAGTTCCTCGAGCTTCGTCTGGTCAATGACGATGCCGCCGGCCTCCTTGGAAAACCACTCGGCGTTGGCGCGCTGATGGTCGTCGGCGGCGTGCGGATACGGCAACACGACGGCGGGTGTTTCACAGCGGATGATCTCCGCGATGGAGCCCGCCCCCGCGCGACCGATCACCAGATCGGCGGCGGAAAGCAGCGCGGCGACCTGGTCGCAAAACGGACTGAACACCGCGGTGATTTTCCCACGGTTGGAATCGCCGAGCGTCAGCACTTCCGGAATGCCTTTGCCCAAGCCCGTCACACAATAAAGTTGAATGCCGTCGTGCGCGAGTTGCGGGAGTTCGCGGCGCGCCCAGTCGTTGAGCACGGTCGCGCCCTGGCTGCCGCCGAAAATCGCCAGCACCTTCTTCGACGGATCAAGCCCGAGCAGGCGGCACGCTTCCTCGCGCGGCAGTCGCGTGATCTCGCGGCGCACCGGCAGTCCGGCATGGCGCACCACGTCTTTTTTCACACCCGGCAGTAAAATGCCCGGAGGCAGGTAAACGCGCTTCGCAAAACGGGCCAGCGAGCGCACCGCGCGGCCCGGCACGCGGTTGGCCTCGTGCAAGGCGACCGGCACGCCCCGCAGTTTTCCCGCGAGGATGATCGCCGCCGTGGTGAAGCCGCCGAAGCCAAAGATGCCGGCGGGGCGCAGCGTGCGCACCAGCTTGAGGCTCACAAAAAAACCCTTCGTCTGCGAAACGACGAAGCGCACGAAACCCGCCGGATCGCCCGCGAACGGCGCGCCCGGAATCGGCACAAAACGCAGGTGCGGATATTTTTCGATGAGGCGCGCATCGACCTTCTTCTGGCTGATGAGCAGCGTCGCGGTGTGTCCGCGGGCGGCGAGGCCTTCGGCGACGGCGATGCCGGGAGACAGGTGTCCGCCGGTGCCGCCGCAGGAGAGAATGAAGTTACTCATGACAGGTCCTCCATCGCGCGCCGCCCCATGCCGAGGCCGGTGCGCGTCCAAGTGCGTTGCGTGTTGAGAATAATACCGATGAGCACGCCCATGAACAAAAGGTTGGAAAGACCCGCGCTGATAAACGGCATCGACATGCCCTTCGTGGGCAGGCTGCCGGTGACGACGCCAAGGTTGATGATGGCCTGCAGGCAGATCATCAGGATCGTGCCGGTGACGAGCAGGTATTGAAACAGGTTGGGCGCGCGTCGCAGGTGGATGAAGCCGGCGACAAAGATAAGCGTGAAGATCGCGACGACCCCGAGCGTGAACGTCAGCCCGAGCTCTTCGCCGATGACCGCGAAAATAAAGTCCGTGTGCGCCTCGGGCAGGAAGTTGAGCTGCTGTCTCCCCTGCCCCAACCCGACGCCGTCCGCGCCGCCGACCGCGAAGGCGAGCAGCGATTGCCAGAGCTGGTAGGTGCCGGCCGACTTGTTGCCCTCGACATCGAGGAACGCGAGAAAGCGGCGGAGCCGGTTTTCGTTGTGCAGCACCAACACGGTGAATCCGCCCAGCACGATGCCCACCGAAGGTAGGACATAACGCCACTTGGCGCCGGCCAGAAAGAGCAGGATGCCGCCGACCGCGCACACCAACGCGGACGTGCCGAAGTCGGGCTCCAGAATGATCAAACCGGCGAACACACCGATGATCGCCAGAGGATAAACATAGCCGCGCTTGAACTCGCCGATGCGCGTCTGGTTGAGCGCAAGATAGTGGGCGAGACAGAAGACCATCGCCACCTTGCCCAGTTCCGACACCTGAAAACGGATCGGACCAAAGCCGAGCCAGCGGCGGCTGCCTTTGACCGAGATACCCAGTCCGGGAATCACCACCAGAATGAGCGCCAGTGCGGCGACTCCGCCCACAACCCACACATGGCGGCGGGCGTATTCGAGATCGATACGACTGACAACAAACGCGCAGACCGCCGCGCCTATGACGCCGACGATCTGCTTGCTGAGATACGAATACGGTCCGCCTTTGAACGAGACCGTGGCGCTGAACAGAATGGTGAGCCCGAGGAAGACCAGCCCGATGGCGCAGACGACGATGATGGCGGCCGGATTAAACGAGAAGCGACCGCGATTCGCATCGGGCGCGGGAGCGTCGTAGGCCATCTGGGCGGTTTC
Source organism: Rariglobus sp. (assembly GCA_035459785.1). GTDB lineage: Bacteria > Verrucomicrobiota > Verrucomicrobiia > Opitutales > Opitutaceae > Rariglobus. Next base: position 3,382 of record DATHXF010000196.1, read on the forward strand.
CGTGTGAGCGTGGTTTGGGCGTGGTGTTCAGTGAAACGCAGGCGTCCGCTTATTCGATGCGGGGAGCGCCGGACTCTTCGACGCGGATCAACGGGGCATCCGCGGGAGCGGGCGTGGCCGGAGTAGTGATGAACGGCGACTCGGCGGCGGGAGGTGTCGTGGTGGTGGATTCAAACGGCGAGGTGAACGCCGGAGCGACCGGCGCGGGAGCCGGGGCGGTCGCGGCGGGAGCCTTGACGGCAGAAGCCGGAGCGGCGGTCTTCACGGTGGAAGCCGAGGCACCGGGGATCTTCAGCGTCTGGCCCACGCGGATCTTGGTGGGATCGGCGATGTTGTTGGCGGTCGCGATGTCGCCGACCTTGACCTGATATTTCTTGGCGATGACGCCGAGGGTCTCACCGGCCTTCACGACGTGGGTGGTCGCGACCGTCGCGGCCCTGGCGGGCGCGGTGGCGGCCGGAGCCGTGACGGCGGCGGCAGGCGCGGACGCGGCGGGCGCGACGGCCTTGCTGGGCAGCTTGAGCACCTGACCGAGCTTCAGCGTGGAGTCGGAGCGCAGGTTGTTGACGGCGGTGAGCTCCTTCACGGTGATGCCGTTTTTCTTGGCGATCGACCAGAGGTTGTCGCCCTTGACCACGGTATAGGTGGTCGGAGCGGGAGGAGCGGTCACCTCGGCGGCGGCGGGAGTGCCGGGTCGCGTCGGGCTGAAGCGGATCGCGGCGACCTCGGCGGGCGCGGCGGAAGACGAAGCACCGACCGGCGAGACCGTGTCGGAACCGGCGACCGGAGACGTTTCGGCACCGACCGCAGTGGCGGCGGGAGCAGCGGGCTTCTTGCCGCTGGAGCGGCAACCCGGGATGGCGAACACGAACATGAAAACGGCGGCATGGGCGGCCATGACGAAGCCGAATAATTTAACGAGTTTCATAGAGGATGGTTTTTAAAATATTAGAGACGAAAGTATGGATCAGACGACAGTTGCTCCCACCTTATTCACGAGCGCAACGAACTGCCGTCCGCGGTCCTCATAGTTTTTGAACTGGTCAAAACTGGCGAACCCCGGACTAAGCAAAATGTTATCACCCGCGTTGGCGATTTCGGAAGCGTGCTGAACGGCTTCTTTTAAATCCGCGCAAACCGAGTGCGGCAGACCGCTGGCGCCGGCAAAGGTTGCCAGCACATTGCGGGTTTCACCGATAAAGAACGCGTGTTTCACCCCCGGCACGAGGCGTCGCACAAACGCAGCGACGTCTCCGCCCTTGGATTTGCCACCCGCGATGAGGATCACCGGCGCGGCGAAACCGGCGACAGCCGCCTCGACGGCGTGGAAATTGGTGGCCTTGGAATCGTTCCACCAAGTCACGCCGCCGTGCACGACGACGCGAGCCAGCCGGTGTTCGCCGAGGCTGAAAGACTGGGCCGCGGTGTAGAGTGCAGTCTCGCGCAGGCCGTAGCTGCGCCACCAGGCGGCGGCCAAAAGGAAATTCTCCCGTTGCGGATAGTGCGCGAAAACCGTGCCGCGCAACAGCACATCGCCCGCCTGCCCTTCCGTGTGAACGTGCGCCTCGGCGGGGAGCGTCTGGCCGAGCTTTTCGGCGTAGTGCTGCACACTGCTGCCGGCGAAGACGTGTCCGCCGACCGTGCGCTCGAAGAGGCGCCACTTGGACTGGAAATATTCCTCCATCGTGCCGTGGCGTTCGAGGTGGTCCTCGGCGAAATTGGTCCACAGCGCGGCGTCGGCGCGGAAGTGACGGAGCGTCTCGGCCTGGAACGAACTCACTTCGCACACCGCGATGGAATCGGGCGCCCCGCCGTTGCGCTCCGCGACGAGTTGGGAGAACGAAAAACCGATGTTGCCGGTCGCGTAAGCGTCGCGGCCCACCGTGCTCAGGGCATGCGTGAGGAATTCCGTGAGCGTGGTTTTTCCATTGGTGCCGGTGACGGCGATGACCGCGCCGCGCCAGAACAACGAAGCAAAATCCAGTTCGGACAGACACACCGCGTCAACGGCGCGCGCCTCGGTGATCCACGGATGCGAGAACGGAAAACCCGGCGAATACACGACGAGGTGGTGTTCGCTCACGATCGCTCCGCGGAATTCGGTGAGCGCGCCATCGGTGCCCTTCTGGTCAAAGATGACGCTGCTGCCGCCCAGCTTCGCGACCAGCGCGGCCACGGCTTGTCCGCTCACACCGCCGCCAAAAATGGCGACGGGATGCGCAAGGAGAGGCTGGAGGAATTCGGGAGTGACGAGAGGCATTAGCGGAGTTTCAGCGTGCCGAGGCCCGCGAGGGCGCACATGAGGGAGATGACCCAGAAGCGAAGCACGACCTTGGTCTCAGGCCAGCCGGCTTTTTGGAAATGGTGGTGAATCGGCGCCATCCGGAAGAAGCGCTTCCCTTCACCGAACCGGCGCTTGGTGTATTTGAAGAAACCGACCTGGATGATGACCGAAACCGCCTCGACAACAAAGACGCCGCCCACGATCACGAGGGTGAACGGCTGCTGCACCATGAAGGCGATGATTCCGATGAGTCCGCCGATCGCCAGCGAGCCGGTGTCGCCCATGAAGACTTCGGCCGGATAGGAGTTATACCAGAGGAACGCCATGCCGGCTCCCACCAGTGCGCCGCAAATAATCGCCAGTTCGCCGGTGCCGGGCACATGGCTGATGAGCAGATACTCGGCGATGATCACGTTGCCCGCCGCGTAGGCCATGATGCCGTAGACGAGCGCCACCGTGATCGTGCAACCGATGGCGAGACCGTCGAGTCCGTCGGTGAGGTTGATCGCGTTGCTGAAGCCGACGACCCAGAAGAACACCAACACGAACAATGCCAGCACAGGCATCGCGGTGAGCACCGGATATTTCAGGAAGGGAATCCACAGCTCGCGGATTTTGTCGGTGCTCGTGGGATGCATGACCAGCGCGACCAGTGCGCAGATCGTGATGAGTGTCTGCCATCCCATCTTTTCCCGCGACGAGATGCCGTCGCGGTTCTTTTTGACGGCCTTCAGGTAGTCGTCGCGGAAACCGACGGCTGTGAGCGCGGAGTAAACGAAGAGTGCGACGAAGACCCAGATGTTGGGCCGGGCCCAGAGGACAGTGCTGAAAAACACCGAGAAGAAGATCAGCAGTCCGCCCATGGTGGGCGTGTTTTTCTTGTCGAACTTCTGGGCGAGTTCGCCGGTGCGGTCGTCGTCATAGTTCTGGCCGAACTTGAGCGCGCGCAGTTTGCGGATGAGCCACGGACCGATGATGAAGCCGATGAGCGTAGCCGTTCCGGCGCCCATGAGCGTGCGGAACGTGAGGAACCGCAGCACGCGCAGCGGGCCCCAGAATTCTTCATAATCTGCAAGGTAGCTCAGCATGGTCTCAATGCGCCGCGAGCGCGGCCTCCCCGGTTAAAATGGTTTCGAGCTGGTAGCGGCGGCTGCCCTTCACGAACACCGCGCCATGGAACTTCGCCAGATGCGCGCGCACCGGATCGAGCGAGGTGACGACCTCGACTTGGTCGGCAGGAACACCGTTGCCAATCGCGCCTTGGCGCACCGACTCGGCCTCGCCGCCGATCACGAAAAGATGGTCGCCACAGCGCAGGTGGATCGAACGGCCGAGGGCGCGGTGATACACGGTCGCCTCGGTGCCGAGCTCTTCCATGCAGCCGATCACATAAAGGCGCGGCTCGTTGACCGGCGCGACGGCATAGAACGCATCGAGTGCATCAGTCATCGCGGCCGGGTTCGCGTTGTAGCAATCGATGTAGAGCAGGCGTCCGTCTTCACGACGGAGTTCGCCGCGCAGCGCGGCGGGCTGCCAGTGCGTGAGGCGTTCGCGGATGACATCGGCCTTCACGCCGAGGAGCAGCGCGGCGCGGATGGCGAGCGCGGCATTTTGCGCCATGCCGTCGGAGACGCGGCGCAGGACGAAATTGAGCGCCTTGCCGGAAACCGAATCGCGCATGGCGACGAGCGTTTCCTCGGCGCACTGGATGAGCGTGAAAAACGTGTTCGCGGGCGGCAGCACCGGCGAAACCGGGAGGTCGGCACGGCCGAGGCGCCAGGTGTTCACGCGCAGGTCGCGGAACGCGGCGTATTGGCAGCATGCGTGGGGAAACAGCGCCGAGCCACCCGTATGCACGGCGGCGGGCAGCACGGCCTTGGCTTGGGCGACGCCCTCAATGCCGCCGAGTTCCTGCAGGTGCGCGGGGGCGATCAGCGTGATGATGGCGAAGTCGGGCTCGATCATGCCGGCCAGCACTTCCATTTCGCCGGGACCGCTGATGCCGGCCTCGATCACGGCGAAACGGTGCGTCGCAGGCTCGAGACGCGTGAGCGTGAGCGGAACGCCGATGTGGTTGTTGAGGTTGCCTTCGGTGGCGAGCACGTCGCCGGGCTCGGCGGAGAGCAGCAGTGCGAGCAGGTTTTTGGTCGAGGTCTTGCCGGCGCTTCCGGAGACGCCGATCACCGGATGCTTGAAGAGACGGCGGTGTTCGCGGGCGATCGTTTGAAACGCGACGAGCGGATCGGCGACGACGAGTTGCGGCAACACAAGCAAGGGATCGGCGCGCGAGACCAACGCGGCACTGGCGCCGGAGTCCTGCGCAGCGCGAAGAAAATCATGGCCGTCGCGCTTGTCGGTCTTGAGCGCGACAAACACCTGGCCCTCGCGGAGCTGGCGCGTGTCCATCGTGAAACCGGTGAGCGGCGACGCGGGCTGGGCCGTCCATTTTCCGGAGGTCCATTGGGCAAGTTGATCTGGGGCGAAGACAGGCACGGCGTATCAAACGATTAGGACGGGCGGCTGATTTGTTTGATCTCGATGAGCTCGCGCACGACCTGGCGGTCGTCGAAGGGGCTCACCGTGTCGGCGAACTCCTGGTAGGTCTCGTGGCCCTTGCCGGCGATGAGCACGCAGTCACCCGGCTTGGCCATGTCGAGGGCGAGGCTGATCGCGCGGCGACGGTCCTCGATCCACGTGATGCGGAGCGGCGCGGTGACGCCGGCCTGCATGTCGTTAAAAATCTGCGTGAGCGACTCGTTGCGCGGATTGTCGGCGGTCGCGAGGGCGAAGTCGGCGTATTCCTGCACGGCCTTCACCATCAGGGGGCGCTTGGAACGGTCGCGGTTGCCGCCACAGCCGAAGACAACAAGCAGGCGGCCGGGAGTGATCGTGCGGAGCATGCCGAGGGCGTTGGTCAGCGCGTCGTCGGTGTGCGCGTAGTCCACGAGCACATTGAAGGCCTGGCCTTCCTCGATGCGTTCCATGCGGCCGGGGACGCCGGAGAAATCGCGCAGGCGCCCGAGCAGCGAGCGCGGGTCGCGACCGAGTCCGTAGGCGGTGGCGATGGCGGCGAGCAGGTTGCTCACGTTGTAGCGGCCGATGAGCGGGGAATCGACGAGCACCTCGCCCTCGGGCCAGACGAGCTTGAAGGTGGTGTTCTTGAAATTGAGCGAGACGTTCTCGGCGCGGACGGTGGCGGAGGCGTTTTCTCCGTAGGTGACGACGCGCGACGAGGGAACGGTGGTGTGAATCTTATTCACCAGTTGTTCACCGTGCGGGTCGTCGACGTTGACGATGGCGACCTTCGGCTCGGCACCCGTGTGGCCGGTGAAGAGACGCGTCTTCACGTCGAAGTAGGCGTCCATCGTCTTGTGGTAGTCGAGATGGTCGCGGGTGAGATTGGTGAAAACGGCGGCACCGAACTCGAGGCCGAGCACGCGCTGCTGGTCGATGCCGTGCGAGCTGACTTCCATCACGGCCTGCTTGCAGCCGGCGTCGCGCATCTGGGCGAGCATGCCGAAGATGTCGAGGGACTCGGGCGTGGTCTTGTAGGAAGGAACCGTGCGGGCGCCGAGGTCGTAGTTGATGGTGCCGATCAGGCCGACGCGCGGGCCGTCGTTGAGCAGGTGCTTGATGAGGTGCGTGACGGTGGTCTTGCCGTTGGTGCCGGTGACGCCGACGACCTGGAGGTCGCGGTCGGGAAACTTGTAGAAACGGCGGGCGACCAGCGCGAGCGTGGCGCGGGCGTCGGCAACCTGGATGAAGGTAACCTTGGCGGGCGCGGGCGACGGGATCTTCTGCGTGACGATGGCGACGGCACCACGGTTGACCGCCTCGTCGATAAAGCCGGCGCCGTCGGCGCGCAGGCCGGGGAGCGCGAAAAACAGTGTGCCCGGAACGACGCGGCGGCTGTCCATCACGAGCCCGGAGATCGGGCGGTCGAGCGTGCCTTTGACGGCAATCGCCTCGTTCTCACTGATATAGTCGGAGAGTTTGGGTGCCATTTTGAAGACGCGGTTGCTGATGTTGTCCACCTTGCGACGAGTGACAGTCGCGGCGGCGCGTGGTTGCTGAAAAGCGTGAATGAGTGCGTGATTTTGCGTGAGATAACCGATCATCGGCGGCCTCCTTCCATGACCAGCAGGTTGCGGCTCGGATCAATGACGGGCTTGATGTCGAGATACTGGATGAGCTGCTCGGCAATGTTCTTGAAGCTGGGGGCGGCCACGACCGAGCCGTAACCGGTGCGTCCGTTGGCGGGATGTCCGTCGTCCACGATCACCGTGATCACGACGCGCGGACGGCTCGCGGGGAAGAAACCCACGAAGGAACCGACGTGGTTGCGCTCGGAATAGCGGCCGTTGATGAGCTTTTGCGCGGTGCCGGTTTTTCCGGCGACCTCGAAGTTGGGAATGGCGGCCATGGGCGCGGTGCCCTCTTTCGAAGCGACACCCTGCAACATGCGGGCCATCTGCTCGGCGGTCTTGGTGGAGAGCACCTGGCGGCGAACGGAACCGGTAAAGTCGTAGACGATCTCGCCGTTGGCGTCGCTGACCTGACGAATGATCTGCGGACGCATCAAAGTGCCGCCGCTCGCGATGGTCGCCATCGCGTAGTGGATCTGCATCGGCGTGGCCGAGATGCTGTAGCCGGCGGGGATGCGCGTGATGTCCACTCCGCTCCACTTGTCGACCGGGTTTAGGAAACCGGAGACCTCGCCGCCAAAGGGAAAGCCGCTCTTTTCGCCGAAGCCGAAGGCGCGGGCGTAATCGTAGAGCTTCTGTTCGCCGAGCTTCATGCCGAGCTGGGCGGCGCCGACGTTGCTGGAGTGGCTGATGATTTCGGAAACGGTAAGCGGATGGTCGAACTCGTGATCGTCGCGCATGAAGCGGCGCGGCTTGCCCTTGTATTCGATGGAGTCGATGGAGCAGTTAAAGCGCGTTCCGGGCGTGACGAGGCCGTCGTTGAGCGCGCCGGAAGCGGCGACGATTTTGAAGGTGGAACCGGGGTCGAGGACGTCGGTGATGGCGACGTTGCGCATCACGCCCATCTGGTCCTTCGTGAGCTCATTATATTCGTTGAGGTTGAAGGTCGGGTAGTTACCGAGCGCGAGGATGAAGCCGGTGTGCGGATCGCTCACGATCACGGTGACTTTCTGCGGGGTGAACTTTTTCACGATCTCGTCGATCTCCTGCTCCACGATGTGCTGGATGGCGGAGTCGATCGAGAGACGCACGGTGTAGCCGGGCGTGGCGTTGACCTCGCGGTTGCGGAACTGGGCGAGTTCGCGGCGAAGACCGTCCTTCTCGGACTCGCGCCAACCGTCCTGGCCGCGCAGGTAGAAATCGGCGAAAGATTCGATGCCCGAGGAAGGTTCGCCGGCTTTGTTGACGAAACCGATCAGGTGGGCGGCAAGCTGGTTATGCGGATAGGCGCGCGTGTAGTTGCGGGTTCCATACACACCTTTGACGCCGAGCTTCGTGATCTGGTCGTAGGTGGACTCCTCAACGGTTTCGCTGAGCTTGGCCCAACGGATCAGTCGCTCGCCGGTGGGGCGAACCTCGTCGGCGGCGACGGATTCATCCTCGGCCGTCGCGGTGGTCGCAGGCTCGGTGATTGCGGCGCCAAGCGCGGGTGTGGCGACGACGGGAGCCTGGCGGGTCTTGGTGTTGAAGACACGGGTGAGCTCGGAAAGCGGAGTGTTGAGCAGGCGCGCGAGCTCGGGCCACTTGGTTTCGTCGGCCTTGAGGAGCGCCTGCGGATCGACGCCGAGGACGATGAGCGAACGCGAAGTGGCGAGACGGTCGCCTTTGTCATCGAGGATATCGCCGCGTTTGGCGGGCTCGACGGTGATCTGGCGGCGGGCGCGCTCGACGTAGCTCATCAGACGCTCGCGCTCGAAGACGTGCAGATCCAGCAGCCGCAGACCGATCCAGCCGAAGCAGCCGATGATGCCGGCGCCGAGCAGGAAAATGCGGTAGTTGGATGCGAAGCCTTTGGACATCGAATGCGGTGGAGCGGTGCGGGATTAGCGGGAGTTGGAAGCGATGCGGAAACGGACAGGGGTGACCGTGCCGGTGGCGACGGCCTCGGGGGCGAAGACCTCGGCGTTGTTGCGCGCGGCGAGACGGCGCTCGGGCGACTCAGAGACGCGCACGACCTGCGGCTCCTTCGGGAGCACGAGACCGAGCTTCCACTCGGTGTTGCGACGGGCGAGCACGTCGATGGACTGCTCGGCGGTCACCTGGGTGTTGAGCTCGGAGAGGTGGCGCTCGGCCTCGACGATGCGCTGCTCGAGCTGCTTCGTGTTGTTCGCGGTGACGGAAATCTGATGGCGCAGCCAGACGGTGCCCAGGCCGATGGAGCCGCTGAAGCAGATCATGACCAGCGTGTAGACGAGGAGCTGGTTCACAAAGGCGTGGGTGTCTTTTTTATTCATGGCGGGGAGGCGCTTTAAGCGCGGAAGAGTTTTGGTCGGGGTGTGGTGTTAGAGTTTGCGGAGGGCACGCAGCTTGGAGGAACGGCTGCGGGGATTGGCGGCGAGTTCGCCGTCGGACGGCGTGATCGGGCGGCGGGAAAGAAGTTCGGCGTGTTTCACGCGGAGGTCCTGCGGGCGGTGGTCATCCTCGCCCTCGGGCAGGCCGGCGAGGTGGCGGAAGTAGTTTTTGGCGATACGGTCCTCGAGGGAATGAAAGCTGATCGCACAGAGCACGCCGCCGGGGACGAGACGTTCGAAGGCGGCGGGCAGCGCACGCTCGATGGCGCCCAGCTCGTCGTTGACGGCGATGCGGATGCCTTGGAAGGCGCGGGTCGCGGGATGAATCTTCGAGGTAAAGCGGTCGCGCGGCGGGATGGCTTCGGAAATGAGCGTCGCGAGCGAAGCGGTGCGGGCGAGCGTGCCGGTGCCGCGGGCGGCCATGATGGCTCGGACAACGTGGCGCCAGTTTTTCTCCTCGCCGTATTCGCGGACGGCGTGGACGAGCATCTGCTCGGTGGCGGTTTCGAGCCAGGTCGAGGCGGGCACGCCGGAGCGCGGATCCATGCGCATGTCGGCGGGCGCGTCGTTGCGGAACGAAAAGCCGCGCTCGGCGTCGTCGAGCTGGAAGGAGGAAACGCCGAAGTCGAAGAGGATGCCATCGAACTTGTCCACAGGAAGTTCACCGAGGCGGCCGAAGTCGCGGTCGATGAGCGCAAAACGGCCCTCGAATTCCATGCTGATGATTTCGGCGCGCGGCTGGGCGGCGGGGTCTCGGTCGAGGGCGACCACGTTGACGCCGGGCGCGGACTCAAGAATCGCGCGCGTGTGGCCGCCGCCGCCGAAGGTCGCGTCGAGGTAGCGACCGCCGGTGCGCGGAGCGAGCAGCTCAAGCGTTTCGCGGAGCAAAACGGGGAGATGTCCGGGGGTCGGCGTCATGGGAGAGTGTGCGGCTTCAAGCAGCATGGCGCGCGGTGGCGGCGGACGGTTGCGGACGCGGATGTTTGAAGAGCGGACCGCGCAGCCAGATCGGGCGGGCGGCCAGGGCGACGGCAAGGTTGCTCTGCTCGAAGCGGGCGCGCACCTCCGAGGCGGCGACCGGCGAGGCGTTCCAACGCTGGCGGCGGCCGAGTCGGGCTGGCAGCGCCAGCGGGCGGATCGGTAGGAGGGGACGAGCTGGGCGCATGGGTTATATTCCGATGCGGCGCATAAGATCGCCGAAGTTCTCCCCGGCGGTCCGTTGCTCCACCCGACTCCAGCGGTCGGGGCTATAAAGGCTGAATTTGGTCAGCGATCCGACGAGGACCGCGTCCTTGGCGATGCTGGCGTGGGCGAGCAGATCGCCGTTGAGCATCATGCGACCCTGCTTGTCGAAAACGAGCGTCTGGGTCTGCGAAAAGAAACGGGCGGCGAAGTCCTGGCCCGAACCGTCGGAGAGCGCGATGGCTTCGATCTTGGCGCGGAGCTTGGCGACCTCGGCGGGAGGCAAAATGGCGATGTAACCGTCCGGATGCGGCGTCGCGAGGAACTGCTCGCCTTCACCGTGCGCAGAACGCCAAGCCGACGGAATCGTGACACGATTCTTGTCGTCGAGCGAGTGCCTGAAAAGGCCGGTGTAATTTGTGCCGGGAAGGACCATTTGAGCATAGGAAGACCGCCAAGTCTCCCACAGTGCCCCATTTCAACCCATTTTACCCCACACGGGTCAAGACAACTCCGAGGGAAAACACGGTATTTCGGCGAAAACTTACTCACATTTTCATGCGCCGAAGTAATTCCTAGGACATCGCCGAAGTAATTCTGAGGACATTCGCCCGCCGTCCTACTCCCATTCGCCAAACTAAAGTTTAGGACATTGGAGGCGGTCTCCACCTCATCGCCTCGCTGCGCTCGGCTGGGAATGTTCGGCAACGCTCGCTCATTTCCGCTCTTGATCGTGAAGCCGAGGGGCTAACGCCCGCCTCTCGGCCGTGCCGACCGGTTCACCTCACGCGCCGCGCCTAGTGGACGCGCTCAAACCGTGGGCGTGTATCATAACGAAGAGAACAGCATCACTTTTGAGTCTAAAATTCGTTTATAGAAATCGCCTTACCCCTTGCTCATCACAGAACAGTTGTTCACAACAACTTGCATCATTGTGGCGTGATACCCCATGCCGATGCAACATCCTGACTGTCGTCGTCGGAGCTTATGCTCTCCATGATAACACACCGAATCCACCTCCCCAAATTTCTCGATGAAGACATTAGCAGGGATTTTTCCCTCGCACTGGCTGACGCACTCACGGCCAAAACTGTCACGCTGGATTTTTCAGCAGTCGAATTTGCTTACCCAGTGGGAACCCTGATCGCAGGACGGGAGATTCGTCATTTTGTTCGCACTCGAAAGGATCAACGACTGGTGACTATGGTGGCAGGAATCGACGAATCTAAACCGGCGCATTCATTCCTGAATTTCATAGGATTCTTCGACTTCGTTGGGATTTCAAACAAAACAAAAGTTGGATCGGCACGTGGCAGCACCTCCTATGTTCCGATCCGTCGCTACTCGCGAGCCGAGGTGCTTGGCACCAAACCAGAGGACAGTAAGTCTATACATGATGCGATTGTCCGCCAAGCGGACGAGTTGGCTGCCGTTCTGGTTGGCCTTCGCCCGGAATCTCCAACCTACAAAGTAGTTCTCTACAGCCTGAAAGAGGTTATTCGAAATGTCTTTGAGCATTCCGGTGCCCAAGAATGTTTTGTTACCGCCCAGAAATGGAGCAATGGCTTCGTTGAAGTAGGAGTGATTGATGAGGGAGTGGGAATCAGAGCATCGCTTCAGCAGGCCATCGCGTGCGCAAACGATCTAGAAGCAATTCAGACCGCTATAAAACCAGGGGTTTCACGAGCCATGAAGTTGGATGAAGCACAGAACCAACACGGAAACTCAGGTTTTGGACTCTATGTGCTTTCCGAACTGGGACGGTGCTTCGGACGATTCACACTGGGAAGCGGCAGCGCTGCGCTACAGATCGACAAAGAGGAGTCGAAGGCACTCACCGTAAGTTTTCATGGCACGTTTGTGGGATTAAAGATCACACACGAGATTCACGATTTTAGCGGTGTTTTGGACGACATTGTCTCCAGTGGCGAAGCAGACGCCGAGGCCGCTGGAATTGCTGCGCGTGCGTCGCGATCCTCGCGAAGCACTTCGGTTGAATGACACGTAGACTCGCCTAGCATGAGCTACGAAATTTGGAACGAGCGTTTAGCGAGCAGCTTTTTCAATCCTGCTCACGCAGGTAAACGGGTTTATTTGCACGTCACACCGGAGAAGCTAAACGCACTTGTTGGCAATGAGCATGGACTCACTGATTTCATCGCGGCAATCAAAGTCGGCCCGGTCGGATTTTCCGGAACCATCTGTGAGAAAGCTTTAGCCACGAGACGAAACTGGCGTGATCGGCGAGTGAGTCTTCCTCCCTATCTGGCATCACTTTGTTTTTTTGCGTTAGCAGCCGACCACGAAGGAGATTGGCCTGCGCACGCTTACTATCCGCGTTTATGGCATCTCCTAGGCGATCCCGATTATGGTAGGCCGCAGGGTTTCGAATTGATGCGTGAGCTTTGGCGAGACCTCGAAACGTGGTCGATCGTCCATCGGGAGGGAGCGCTGGGGATCTTCAAAGCTCAGATCGCCGGGCGGCGAGCAAACGTAGGACTGCCAATAGCACAGACTATTCTTACAGAGGAGGAACGTCGGCGGTTGCCGGAATTATTCGAAGCCTCCGACCTTGAACCTGGTGCAATTCTGGCACCCGACGCACTAGCTGCGGCGATAGTTGGTCATTCTGCTTCCCGTCTTCGGCGGCGTACCCAAATCCTCCTAGCAACAACGGACGAGTCTGACTATCGAGCGGAACTCTTTGAGATTTTACAGACAGAATTAGCGGAATGGGACGGCACGCTGGCCACAGGGTCCGATGAAACAACACCTGCTTCATCTCGCGCTGGGCTTAGACTTTGGCTCCCCAGTATTGACGCTGCTGGTTTCGTGAAATCTAGGTTAGTCGCAAGCTTGCCTGAAACCATGGAAGCGGGCGACTTGTTGCTCGCGTGTCAGAGTTTCTCGGGGAAGCAGTTTGAATGTCCGGCCCGATCAGGTCCTTGCTCTGGCGCGTTGAGGGATTCCGCTAGTGGCGAGGAAATCAAGGCGGAGCAATTGCCGTGGGATTCTCGTGTGGAATTCAAATGCGTCTTAAATGGCACTCGCCTGATTCTTCCCGCTGCGCGCCTCCGTATTTTCATTAATGCCCTTGAAGTGGCACACCTCGGAGGGTTCATCGAAACGAGACTGATTCCGTTGACTGGAGAATTTTATATCGCCGCTTGCGGACCTGAAACGGCCCTCGTCGCTCGATGGGGTTCGCAACACTGCGGAGAGTGGCGTGAAGTTGCGACAAGGTCCGGACTGCCTGCTAACTGGCGTCTTTTTAGAGGAGCAGGATCACGGAGTCCGGGGAGTCTCGGGGCTCGTTACTCGATCTTTCAGACACGCACGGCTTCAAGGATTCGTTTTGAAGGCGGAATCCGTGCAGGATCCGGCACTCGGTATTTTCAATTCGCATTACCGGATATTATCGTGGACTCAGCGAATCCGCTAACAGCGTTGCGATTTAACGACACAATCTTGGCTGATCCCCAAGACGGGCGTTACGCTATCCCGCATAATCTCACCCTTCCTGTGAATGTGATCGACGCAACGTTTGATGATCACGAAACCCACGAAGTTCTCTATGTGTTGTCTGACGGCTGGACATGGCGGAACGGGGAGGACTGCATTCCGTCCGGTGAGTTCGGCCAGCCATCAACTACTGCCGACACACGCATACGCGGAGCGGATGTGCAGTGCGGAACGGTCCCGGAATATATCCCTGATCCAAAGACTGCGGAGGAGAACCCGGCTGTGCTAATTGGTGCCGTGCCGGGACAAATCGCTGACTTGCGGCGTGGAACGCCACTTCCTCCGTGGCCTCCTGTATGGATGGTTTCGATACGACGCCGAGAGGTCGTATTCTCATTTTGCGGAAGTTCGATTGCGACGGCCCATCCCCAACCCGGCCACGTAGAAGGCTCCGCCAAAAAGTGGAGCGGTCTCTTGTGGAACACGCGCAAGAGAACAAAACTGATGCGCACCGCGCGTCTTCAAGCACTCTTGCGGACTTACCAGGAGGTTGCTCATGCCCTCTAGTCCCACCGCCCTTGGGCAACTTTTACACGTCGTCACTGCGAGAGGCGCTATTTCGTGGAGAGATTGGAAAGAGGCGTGTGGGTCTTTATCGACCCGTTTCGACTTTCACGGACTGTCACCAGCGGGCGCTGCACGATTACTCGATGAACTTGGTCACGTCGAAATCACCCCGCAAAACGGTAGCGCCACGGTTATGGCCGCGCCTGCCGTATTGGTGCGACTACCAAAAGCAGGCACAGCCATTGGAGTTCTTTCAGGAGGGCGCTCTCCTCAAACAGCGCAAAAGCTCGAATCAGCAGCAGTAAAGCATGGAGCCCGGTTCATCAGACTGCCACACTCCCACGACCGGCCAGAAACACCAGAAGTGCTCAGGGTCGAAGCAGAGGATATTTCCGCATTGGCCGCCGTCGCGGCTACGGCAGGGATTCAACTAGGAGACAAGCCCGTTGCATGGGTGCTCGCACATGTGTGTGGAACCGTTGCCGCCTACCATTCATCTCTGATTTGGCGTCACGCACCAGAGCCAGCTTTTCAGGGACGGGAATTCAATACCTTAACTGGCCGATTCGAGCCAATCAAGCGGGGCGCAACGGGAGCCAGACTTGTCCAATATTTTCCACGCGTTCACGCTCCGTTTTGGGAAATAAGAGATGGCGAACGAGCCGCAAAAACGGATCGCGACTGGGGCATTTATGTATGCCTGAGTCGCGCTGAACGTGAGCAGCTTATTTATGATCGAGAGCTGAACGCCTTAGCTGTTCCACTAGAAAAACCTCTTCCCCGTCCGTTTGGACGCACGCTTGCGTTGTGCCGAGGCGAAGCGCCCGAACTACTCTCAGTGGCGCAAACATCATGGCCCGCGACAGGATCAGATCGCTACCACGTGTATCGCGACGTGCCCTGCAATATTGCCGATCTGGTCTTGCACAAGCTCGGCCAGAACGCCCTGCCTCTCCATATTCCCGCCCAGAGCCTCAACTACCCTCTTCATGAATGATCCCATCGGCACGTTCGAGCGCGTTCGCGACAACTTTATTCGATACGTTAAGACCGCGTTCAGAACCCAGTATCCGTCTCTTGAAGATGAGCGAGAAGCGCTGTTGCGAGCTTCTTCAGAAGAAGAGCCTGGCATGTTTTACCGAGACCCTTGGGTTGAGCCACTACCACGTTTTGCGAGTCGGAAAACCTTGGCCGAGCTTGATGCGGCGGATCTCCCCAACATGGCTCCCGCTGAGATTAACGCGTTCAAGGGACTCGCCAGCTGCGGACTCGTCGGCGGGTTCCCTCTTTATTCGCACCAACTTGATATGCTCCGTCGCAGTTTGATGGGCGAGAATGTTGTAGTCACAGCCGGCACGGGTTCGGGTAAAACTGAATCGTTCCTTCTGCCTATTTTCGCCCGGCTCGCCCGTGAAGCGATAACGTGGCGTCCACCGAGCACACGTCTTGAGCACCAAGACGACTGGTGGAAACAATCGGCAACCGGCTGGCGCTCTGCGCAAACTGATCAAAATCTCAGCGCACGGGTAGGTCAGCGCGAAAATGAAACCAGATCAGCAGCGGTGCGGGCGCTAATCCTGTATCCAATGAATGCGCTAGTCGAAGACCAGATGACACGGCTTCGCAAAGCACTAGATTCCTCAAACGCTCGCACTTGGCTAGAGCAACACTGTCACGGAAACCGAATTTATCTCGGAAGATATAATGGAAATACGCCCGTTCCAGGCCACGAGCATCGACAGGACGGACGGCCAAACGAAAAGAAAATCCAAGATTTAGTCACTGAACTACAGCAGTCCGATGAGGCTGCTCGCCGCGTGGAAGAGCATATTCAGCAGACGGACGCTTCTACAGCCTCTCAAGCGGAAAAAGATAAGGCGCGTGAGGCGCGGTTTTTCTTTCCACGTCTAGATGGCGCAGAAATGCGATCCCGGTGGGACATGCAAGAAGCTCCTCCCGATATTCTGATCACCAACAACAGCATGCTTAGTATCATGCTAATGCGAACTGATGATGACGACATTTTTGCGCGCACTCGCACATGGCTGGCCGAGTCCCCTGACAATACTTTTCATTTGGTTTTAGATGAACTGCACCTTTATCGAGGCACAGCCGGCACGGAGATTGCCTATCTCGTGCGCTTACTGTTGTTACGATTGGGCCTCACGCCGGAACATCCACAGCTCCGCATTTTGGCCTCAAGTGCCTCGCTTGATCCGAACAACACCGACAGCATTGCCTTTCTCAGCGGCTTTTTTGGGTGCCCGTGGAATGCGAACCAAATTGTCACCGGCTCCTTGCGCCCCTTAGCCCCGAGTCGTGCCGGACATTTGCCGGCAGGTTCATTTGCGGCACTTGCCGCCGCAACAGAGCCAGAAATTCCTGCGGCACTTCAAACTCTGGCTGTATCTCTCGGGATAGATGGCGGAGCTGCACAGCTTTTCAGTGGCATTAGCTCAAACGTCATTCTTGCGTGTTCAGCAGACGGAACTCCTGAAAGAGTTCGCGCTGCTCCCTTGTCGATCGTTGCTACGCGCCTATTCGGAGAAGGCGTTCCTACTTCCGAACAGCGACAAGCCCTTCGTGGGGTATTCATCCTTCGCGGTCTCGCGTCAGACGCTTCGCTTCCTACATTCCGGTTTCACTGGTTCTTCAGGAATATTGAAGGTTTATGGGCATGTGTCTCACCGAGGCATTGCCATGAATTAGCCCCAGATGATACCCGAACTGCAGGACGCTTATTCGGGACTAGCCGGATCTATTACGGCGATGCTGCTCATGGGATGAGACGCGTGCTTGAGCTACTTTACTGCGAGGTTTGCGGAACGACGATGTTTGGGGGCACGAAGCTAACCATTCCCAACAACGCCGGATGGGAGCTACTCAACACGGATCATGATATCGAAGGCATCCCTGACCGCCAAGCCGCTCGATTCATCGACCGGCGTAGCTATCGTGAATACGGAGTTTTTTGGCCGCGCGGCGGCGTAGAAATCAACCAGGACGTTCCGGCGACTTGGAATCAGCAGCTACTCGCCAACCAGCGTGATGGCGTTGCGCCAGCGTGGCGTCGAGGTCGCTGGATTGCAGCCCACCTGGAACCCGCAGCGGGACGGGTGCATGCGGGAGGTGGCCCAGCTTCCGCAGTGCCTGGATATTTTTTCGTGGCAGATAGAGCCAGCGAACAGCAGCAAGAACAACTTTCTGCGCTTCCGTCTGTGTGCCCTTGCTGCGCGAGCAATTATGCCCGTCGCACCTCCCGGAAATCTCCGATCCGGGGCTTCCGGACCGGCTTCTCTAAAGTCTCACAAATACTCGCCAAAGAACTTTTCTACGAGCTACCAATTGCTGACCGGAAATTAGTCGTCTTCTCCGACAGCCGCGAAGATGCGGCCACCGTCGCCAACGGGATCGAGCGCAATCATTATGATGATTTAGTTCGCGAGGCGATCTATGACGAACTGATGCACGAGGCGTTCGGTGAATGTGCATTGATGGAGGATATCCGATCCGCTGGAGGGCCGATTTCTCAGGCAGCCACAGAATATGCAGTCCGGAACGCAGGGGCCACCTCACAAATTCGTAGTGATTTCGAGATGGAGGCTGCGCCTATATCCGCCGCGCTGCCAGCTGCACATAGAGTGGTTCTCGAAGAGGCTAGGCGAGCATCCGTCACCCGTCTCGATACCCTACGAGAACGCGCACGGTCTCGCCGGGTTCCAGCATCCATATTACTCTGGAATCCAAATGAGCGGCTCCAAGCCGGAATACTCATTAAGCGTCTGAAAAAATTGGGAGTTAATCCGGCCGGCGTAGACGTGCTTTATCAAGACTTCAAATACGCTACTCAAGACTATCGCCGTTGGACGGAAATGTTCGATTTCAACAGTGCCGACGTGTGTTGGCAGGTCGATGCGCCGGAACCGGTTCTCGAGCGTCGTATGAACCATCTCGTCCCTAAGGTATCGGCCGAGATCTCTGGTGTCCTCTTCGCTCGAAACTACTTCAGCTTTGAATCGTGCGGTCTTGGCTACCCGCATATTCAGCTTTCGGCCGAAGACGTCCAAGCGTTGTCCACAGAGTGCCACTGCGCGGGGCCGCTTTTTGTCGATGTTTGCAATGCTTTCATCCGCATTCTTGGAGATGCTTATCGATTTGTGGACCGGAGTGTGGACGCTTTCCCTCAAGATCCGTGGACCCAATCAGGTCATGCGCGCGCCACCATGCGTCGATGGCTGGAACTCGTAGCGAACGATGCAGGTCTTGATCCCACTTCATTCACCGAAACGGTGTGGAAGGCAGTCACTGATTCGCGTTATGGAGGGCATATCGATGCGATGCTACGGCTTGAGAAACTGGACATCCGAATTGCTGAAGCAAACGAACCTGCCCGGGTATGCCGCTCATGCCGTCGCCCTCATTTGCATCGGGCCGGAGGGTTCTGCACAGCTTGCCGACAGCCGCTTCCCGATCCGACAATAAACTGCGGTCGGCTCCGTGAAGAAAACTACTATGCAGCGGAGGCGTCATCTCGGCGGGAGCCAATTCGGATGCATTGCGAGGAGTTAAGTGCTCAAACCGACAACCAAGCCGAACGTCAGCGCCTCTTTCGCGATATCGTCATCAACGTAGCGGACGGTCGCAATCACTCTCTTTATCGCTCCGTCGATTCAATCGACCTCCTTTCGGTTACGACTACCATGGAGGTCGGCGTCGATATCGGCAGCTTACAGGCAGTGATGCTGGCAAACATGCCTCCCATGAGGTTCAATTATCAGCAGCGCGTGGGTCGTGCCGGCCGACGCGGACAAGCATTCGCGATCGCGCTCACTGTTTGTCGAGGCCGAAGCCACGACGAACATTATTACAACGCTCCTGCCCGCATCACTGGTGATCAGCCTCCTGTTCCATTTCTTTCACTCAACCGCTCAGAGATCGCATCGCGGCTGGCCGCGAAGGAATGCCTAAGACGCGCTTTCATTGCAGCAAATGTGACCACTTGGGACGATCCGGTTCCTCCTGATTCCCACGGCGAGTTTGGATCCAATCAACTGTGGGCTGACCGGCCCGCCATTGCCCAGGCAGTTACCTCGTGGCTACGGACTTCGACCGAGGTCGAAATCATCGTAACCGCGTTGACGCCGCAGACAAACTTGGATGCACAAGCGCTCCGAGATTACATCCGCATAGAGTTACCGGATCGCATTGCGGAATGCGTAGCCGACGATTCTCTGGGTGGACCGGGCGTTGCTCATCGGCTCGCGGAAGGCGCTGTTCTCCCCATGTTCGGAATGCCAAGCCGCACACGCTCACTCTATCACGGCTTTAAAGGTAGCGATTCGTTGACCGTTAATCGCGATCTCGATCTCGCCGTATCGGAGTTCGCTCCAGGCTCTCAGAAGACGAAGGACAAGCGTGTCTATTCCGCAGTGGGCTTTACTCCACCCATAACGGTGGTGAACAACCGCCTAGTCACAGCAACGGCAAATCCGCTGCCTGTGCGACGCTGGATGATGCGTTGCCAACGGTGTCACTATACCCAGACGTTTCCCGACCAGCCCATTGGCGTTGACCAATGTCCGCAACCACAGTGCGGAGCTTCCATTAACGACCTACATTTACCCTTCGGTGTTTTTCAAGTGGTTACACCCGCTGCGTTCCGAACGCACTTTGATCGTGGAGCAGATGCACGGGTTGATGCTGAATTGATCTTGGGGGGATCGAGTATTCTGGCGGAAGAATCAGATGCGCCGCCCTCCCAACCTCCGGGTTCTAATTCGGTGATCAGATTCGACCGCCGCGGTCGTATTTATCGGATGAATGATCGCAATGGCCGCCGTTTTCAAGGGGCGTTAGGCACTACGTCGCTACCAAGCGGTGGCTGGAGATTCGAGAACCAGTGGATCGACTCCCGGTTTCAGAATCCCACGCCGGGAACTGGTTTCACATTTGTGCGTTCGGGTGCCGATGAGGACTTTGCGCTAGTCGCGCCGAAGATTACCGACGTGCTGCGGATAAGCGCCGCCGTGGTTCCCGAGGGTTTGCGACTCGATCCCCTCACGCCTGGAGCCGGTATCAAAGCAGCGTTTTATTCGGCTGCATTTATACTCCGTTCAGTTGCGGCCGATCTCCTCGATATCGACGCCGAAGAGATAGTGGTTAGCAATGTCCGTCCTAGACCTCTTCCAACTGGTCAGTTTTCAGGAGAGATTGTGCTCAACGATCACCTGCCCAACGGAGCAGGATTCATCGCATGGATGGAACGCAACTGGCCGCAGGTTCTGCAAGCTGCGCTCGCGCCGACTCGAGACGGCTTCGCCCGCACGATGCAATCCAGCCCACATATGAGCCGCTGTGAAACCTCTTGTCCCGATTGCCTCAGGCACTATCGCAACATGCCCTATCACGGACTCCTCGACTGGCGCCTTGGCCTTGCAGTGGTCCGCATTCTCTCCAACTCAAATTTTCAGTGCGGCCTTTTCGGCGGAAACGAACCTGAGTTATCTGGCAGCGCGACGGGGACAAACTGGGTGGATGACGCGACTCGCCTACGGGACTCCTTTTGCGCAGCCTTCGAAAATTGCGACCCACGGAGCTTCGGGCCGCTACCCGGTTTCAACCTGGGCCATCGGCAAGTCATCGTGGTTCATCCCTTGTGGGAGACGACTCAGCCGGTCGGTATCTTGGCAACGGCCATAGCCCAAGCGAGCGATCCCTCCCCTCTTTTTGTCGATACATTCAATCTCGCTCGCCGGATGAGCGGTGTTTATCAGACCCTCGGGAATCAACTTCAACCATGAGAATCCAAGCGCCTCATTATCACCGTAATATCTCCCGCCGCAAAGGGGCGGATGTGGTCAGATGAAAATACCACTCATAAGTTTTTTTACGGGCGGCGGTTTTTTGGACCTCGGATTCGAACAGGCCGGCTTTGATATTCGGTGGACCAACGAGCACAACGAGACGTTTGCGTCGATCTACAGCCACGGCATGACTACGTGGAGACGTTCTACCAATCCTAGCGCTAAGGAAGTGAAGATTTCGAGCACTGAGAGTATCGCGATGCTCAAAGCGGACGCGGTTTTGTCAGAGGCATTTCCTCAGACTCGTCCCCCACTGTTTGGCGTGATTGGAGGCCCGCCATGCACCGATTTTAGCAACGGAGGTCTTCATGGAGGTCACGATGGCGATGCGGGTCGAATGACCTCGGTTTACGTGAAAATGCTACGTCGGCTTAACCCATCGTTCTTCCTGCTGGAAAACGTTCCCAATTTGGCAAGCCATCCCAAGCATAAAAAAGTTTTCTCAAGTCTTCTTAAGAGTCTTGATACGGCAGGCTATTCGGTAGTCTCCAAAACACTGAACGCTTTGGAGTATGGCGTTCCCCAAGAGCGCCGACGCCTTTTCGTGATTGGATTTCGCCGCGATTTGTTACGGTCATGGTTTCCTGGTGGAGCACACCCAAAAAGGATGATGGAGCTGCACCTGAAGTGGCCGGAGAAAACGCATCCGAATGCTAAGACAAAATACTCTTGGGCCACCACTTCAGCCTTCCTTGCCGAGCCGGTTAAGCCGGCCGACGTGCCGATCGCCCTCTGTGCATGGCAAGCGGTTTCTCGGTTACCGGCCCCCGAAACCATCGCCAATGGACTAGATTTTTTCACACCTTATTCCGACAAATTCGCCGAGATCAAAGAGGGGGATGTTTCCGGCAAATCATTCAAGCGACTTCATCGCTACCGCTATAGCCCGACAGCTTGGTATGGAAACAACGAGGTGCATATGCATCCGTTCAAAGAGCGTCGCTTGTCAGTTCGAGAGACCCTACGCATCCAGACCGTTCCGGACAGCTATGAGATGCCTGCGGAGGCTACACTATCAGCCAAATTTAAAGTGGTCGGTAATGGTGTGCCTTGTCGGCTCGCAAATGCCATCGCCACTTCCTTAAAAAACTTCGTCGAAACCAATGAAGCACGAGTGCGAGATGCATCAGTAGCTGCACGGTAATCGAGCGGAATTGGTTCAATCCAAACATGCGCATCCTCAACATGGAATTGTTGCAGAGCGCACTGAAGGCACAATTCCCTCGGCTAAAATTTATCGCCAATGAGGATGCGGTTCTTTTTTTTCCCGAAAGCCAACAACACCGCGCCACCAAAGCACCAGGACTGTCATACGAAGACGACTACCGCGGGAATGCAGTTGCAGGCATAATCAGTGGAGCGCATGTCGAGATTCGATTTCACGCCGCATTTTCGGATAACAGGATACTGAATCTGTGGACACTGACTCTGGTAACTGCCGAAAAACTGGATCTCCCTTTAGCAGATTTTACTCTGTATTATCAGGGGCGTAGGCTCAAATGACTCAGTTCGACGAAGGATTTCTAAATCCACCATAATCTAATTCAGGCGGTTCGAAGTCGAAAAGCCTCATAGACTGAGCTGCCATACCCTCCGGTCGAGCCGCTTCCCACTTTGCCATAAGTAACCGGAAATGCCACCGCTTGAAATATTCCCAGAGCTTTTCGTAAGAAACCTTCACTTCTTGCTTCGCTGAACACTTAAATTCGTGGGCGATCCTAACTTTAAAACCGAATGTGAAGATTGTGATGCGAGCATCCTCTGCCTCGTCATCAGACGATTCAAACAGGTGTAACCAGTCGGTTAAAAGACCGTTAGGGATCTCCGTATTTACAGCATCGGGATGGGCTTCAATCCAAGTGAAGCTAGCCGCAATGAGAGCCTGATATTTACCGGTCGTCATTTGCGAGCCCCCCTCCCCCACACCCGGAGTTCATATATCTCAGAATCGACAGAATTCTGAACAAGCATGACGACCGGCAATATGGCCTTTTCGAGCCGCCCGCACCGGTTAGCACGGAATGGGTAACACCTTAGTTGCACGCTTCCCACCAGCTCCAGCGCGGCACGGTAGGTCGCCATAGCTACGATTGAAAAGAAATGAAGATGTGCCCATTCGTCCGCAGTCGTGAACTTCCCCGATGGGCGCAATAGACGAGCATGTTGCAAATATCGCCAATACACTTTGCTCAACTGAGGAAGGTAGTGGGAAACTGATTCTTTCTCCATTTTATGGCCACGGGGAAAAGCGCCCCAACAGGTGTCTAGCCAATAGGATTTCCAAATTAGGTAAGCCAAAAATTCGGGCGACCAATCCATCACACCAATCTCTTTGAAACTCCGAAGTCTATTTGTCATGGCCAACCACCGCTTCCGATCGGAGACGGGGAAGCGGCGGTAAATCGATCGCTCTATTCGCCGATACGTTTCGAAGATTCCTTCACGCAGTGTGGAATCGTTTATCGGCACCACTCCATAAACTGAGTCCTGTGGTCGCGCAATATGCGGCGAGGACACGAATTCAGATCCCCATTTTCGAGAGATGACGACAGGCTTGGGCGCGTTTTTTCTGCCTCTATGTCTAGCTTCAATTTCGCGAAGCCAATGGGTTTCTTGTGGACTGCCATTTCGAACCCAGGCGAATGCACAATTGGAGGCAGATCGAGCTTGCGGAGGCCATTGTTCCATCAGTTGCCAAATCGCTTTTCCCAGTGAGTCCTCCTTGTCGATATGCGCGTCAGGCAAGTCCCAGTTCTCATTCCGTATTCCCCACCACAACGCTCGCCTGCATTCACATGAATAGGGCTGAGTTTTAGCGGTGGGTAATGAATAAGGGATATACTGACCGCACTTTGGACACCCATCCTCAAGCAAAGCGCGGTGCACCGGACATTCACGCTGTCCGACATTTTGAAACAGAATTGAGTGAAATCCCTGCTCCAAACATACGGGGCAAAAGCGCAGAAATGGAACAGTCCAGCGACGCACAGATTGACGATCACTTACCGGGTCGAAGCACGACCAGCCTAACCAAAAATCAGGTGCTTTTATCGCTCGCGAAAGAATTGATCCATCTAGCGCGCCAGTGAACCTCAGATCATGAAGACATGCTCGTCTCACTCCCCACGTCTTTTTAAAGGTGGAAACAGCTGCTTCATCTTTCCCAAAGTGCTTCAAAAGCGAAGGTGCTCGGATCGAATTTAGCCAGCACAGCTTATGAGTCACCGACCATAATGACTCATACCGTAACGGATGACCGGATCTCCAATTTATCGACGGTAGAGAGATAGTATCCGAGTTCACTTATCAGCCTCCTCGTCTTCATCCTCATCAGGAAGCTGAGCGTTTCTAGGGATAGCGGCGAAGATCGTTGCCGCCACGAATTGAACCAACTGGGTGTGGCTTACGATCGGGCTACTGCCCTCCATTCGGAACTCTGTCAGGAATCGCTCAACAGTCCGGACAAAATGCTGCATCGGGATTTCCATAGGACCCCGCATAGATCCGTGTTGGCGAACGTCCTCAAACGCTTTCCAAAACGCAGCGACATGTTGAGAAAGCCTCCACCCCTTCGCAAAAGCTTCAGGAAGAAAGTAACGTGTGAACGTCCAATCGGTGTCTTCCGGAAACCGAGCGTGGTCGTCGTAACACGCGAGACAGGCCTTCATCTCCGAAAGTGATCGGATTCCATGGTATTCCAACCGATCGACCATAAAGCGGCCGATGATTTGAGTCTTTCCCGCGCGTCTCAGCTCATCACGGATCGAAGTCAGCTCACGTTGACCAAATAGAAATACGAATAGTTCGATTCCTCGCTCGCTAAGCTCGTCATGAAAATCGACCAGCCAATCGTAGTGCATCTCTTGAAGGCGATGAGCTTGGTCGATCAGCAACACCACCTTCTCCTGGCCCGAAGACTGCACCATACCCCCCACCCCCTCAATGAGTCGGTCGCGCCGTTGAGCAGCACTTCCTTCAGAATACATGCTATGTCGAAATGCCTTCAAAAGATCGCCAAAGAAGACCCGCTCAGAAGGATTGGCGTATAGCCGCCCAATCATCGAATACACGGGCAAACGCGGAAAATGCCGAGGGAGCGCCAATCCAACAAACCTCCGACATTTCGTTTTTCCCAGTCGTGGATCACCCTCGATAATACCGCCCGTGACGCCGTTTTTGATCCACTGCACTATCTCTGAGATCAAAGACTCCATCATCGGTGTAATCAGCGTGTAGCGCCTCGTCAGCAACGGATGACGATCCGATTCAATACTGCTGCGACTAGGCAGCCTCAGTTCTTGTTTTGTAATCATTAGAAATTAAATGCACGGACCTTAACTTTAACGCGGGGCGCACTTACGCGCGCTAGCACCGGTTCCGATGGTGGAGGTGAAGTATGTTCTAGCGTTGCAGGCTTGGGCGTGGGGTGACGCCGAACGCGCAGAGCGTGCGCCAGCTCGTTACGAGCCTTCTTGATTCGTCCAGACTCACGGGATTTATGAGCGATATACGCCCCCACAACGTCTTCCTCTCCTCGACGCCGGATTTTTCCTTGATGGATACATCTCAGAATCGCTTTACGAACTCGCAGGTCATGCTGCTGCGCGGCCCACGCTTGGCTGGCATCAAGAACGCCAAATTCATCGCCGTTCGTTGTGAATATTTTGATTTTCCGTAAGTCGCGTGTCCGACATTCCACGATGACCTCTTGATCACGCATATTTGGACTGCTGCTTAGTTTAGGGGAATAATACTTCACCCCTTCGTAGCGCACATAGAGCCGCTCGCCGCGCTTAAGATTGCCACGCACGATGCCTTTTTCTCTCAATACGGTGAGGCAGAAAGCCTCTCGCTCATCTTCGGGTATTTGCCGGACAAAAAAGCTATTTCGGTCCAAGGAGAAACGCAGATACTCTAGGGGGCTTCTTCCAAATAATGCTGAGGTTGGAAGCGCATTATACTGGGCTATAAGAACGTCTAGAAGGTCTAACATCTCCTCCAGATGAACCTGATACTTAACGGCCTTCTCCTCGGGTTTCCTTCGTCTAATGTCTTTTGGTGAGCTGCCTGTGGTCGTGGGCAGGCGCTGAAATCCGTTCTGCTCAAGGGCAAGAAACAACCGCTCGATGAACTGTCGTCTCTCGGGAGTTTTAACTGGACCTGGATTAAGGGCGCAACCGATGACATCGCGAACGCGATCCCACACCCATTTGCTGCAATTGCTCTTAGCGTTATCGAATGCGAATTCCCCCCAACGCGCAAAAGCCAGCTCTGAGATTGCCGAGGGAAACCCACTTCCTTCTGGATACTTAAGACCAGGCACTGCCAGTGGTCGGGGCTGCCACGGCAAGAGCGCGTTTTCTAAGCAAATGAGAACGTCTTCAGCAGTGTAGTTGCGAGCCAACGATACATGGTAGCCTAGAACCGCTCTCGAAGACGCATCAATCACGGCAAGAAGCCATATCCGTTCGATGACCATGGCCACTGGCTCACCACCTGTTGGGTCAGGTATGAACATGGTCATCATGACATCGATGCGATGACCGTCAAATTCGACGCGCTCTAAACATTTCAAACGAGACCCCACTCTCGTTGGCGCATTCTCATTGCCCAACCTGCGGGCGACTTCATCTCCAAACATAACCTTGGCCAACTTGCGTGAACCCAGTGAGGCCAGTCGTTTTTTAATCCAACGAGTCAAAGAACGCTCCCCCTGACTCGCTACCGTGAACGGGTATGCATTGGCAGGAATACCTACTTCCTTGCACTTACGCAGAAACAGCGCGTGGAGTTTGTCATAGCGAATGGCCGATTCGGCGAACCCACGTTTCCGACTTTCGAGAATCTCGTAATCGAGGGCTTCCGCTATGTTCGGAAATCTATCAAGGGTTGCGAGTAAGAGCCCTGAATGTCCCGAAGACAGAAGGCGTGTTTCTCCCAACTGCGGCGACACCCTCTTGTAGGGCGTAGTGTGAGAATAGTAGCGGCATGCTCTGAATCCCCACATCTCCCCATCCTCGTGTGTCGCTACGCATCGGGTGAAAATTCCGATTACGCGTCTCCGATCAATTCCGGTTTCTTCAAAAATTCTCCGGTGAGACGCACCTGCTGTGTAGAGGCGCATGGCCGCGACTCGACTTTCGGTAATCCGAGCTATTTCGGGTGTCATATCCCCTGTAAAAACCGACGGCCATAGCGTCAGATCCGTAAGGGACTTGTCAGCGTTACGGCGATTCACCGGGCACCTCCTTCCACTATCCGAAGTGGGCTGGTTGGGGACAGGGCGATGCGCTCTAACGCTGCATCGACTAATCCGCCCCTAATCAACTCCATGATGGCAAGACGCCATACCTCTACGCCAAGAGCACGAGGTCGACTTTCTAGCACGCGGCTGATCGATATGCACGGCGTTCGCTGGATTATTTGCTCCACAGCCGGCATAGCCTGAGACGCAGCCACAACCAACCGTGGGAAACGACCGGTGTATTCGTGCAGCAGCGTCCTGAGACTGTTTATTCGGATGGGATTCGCCCAAATTTGCTCATCGGTTACGACTAGATGGTTATAGCCCTGTTCGCTGCACCACTGTTTCTGAATGGCGATTTGCCGATGTGCGCGGGATAACGGATCACGTAACTCGGAGGCATATTTCACCTCGATGAATTGCGAACGACCGTTCACATCGAGCACCCAGAAATCGAATCTGGATCTAAGTAGTCTGCCGCCGATCACTGCCTCTGCGGTGGCCGGCTGCTCACAGTATTTGACCACTGTAAGGTCGAACTCCAGAAGCAACACTTGCTCCATTTCTAACTTGCTCGAAATCGAGACGAATCTGCCGAGCTTGGGACTGAACACGAAATACCTCTCACCAAAATGGGACGGCTTCCCAGGAAGCCAGATAGGATGAACCATAAATCTCTCCGCTAAAATGTGGAGGAAACGCTGTCTCTTGGGACGTTTCCAGCAGACCGCCCACGGAGCCTCAGTGGCGCGCTTGACATCGCGAGCGCAGACCAACTAGCTTCTAAACACGGTTAGGATGTGTGCAAAACACCTGCCGAAAAAGGGGACACGGTTGGCGCTGTGTCTCTTTCCCTTTTTCTAACCCGGCGCCGTCTTGAGGTTCAGATTATCGGCGACGGGCTTGGTATCTTTGGAGGTCGGTAGCGGTAATATTTACGCGTGGTATCAGAAACCAAGAGACCAGCCTTTGTTTTATTAGGGATCACAGTCTCCTCAACAATGGCCGCGTCTCCTTGCCGTAGGTCGAAAAATCTCCGAGCGACGATACTCCGCTTAGGAATTACCTTCGGAGAGCGCTCATCTATTCGAAAGCAAAGGTCTGCGAATGAGAACACTTCGGCTCCAAAAGACTCCACCGCATCAGACACGATCCTCCTAGGCGTAGGCTGCCTGCCCCCCATTGAATCCTTCTTCGTCGGTGATAAAGCCTTTTGAAGCATTATTCCCCGGAGAGGGAGCGTTTGATCCTAAAAAGTCAATATACCAATTAAATCGTAAGCCTTTTTTACAGATGTAGTTAAGTGACTTGTCTACTCTTCGATCTTTGCTCTGTAAACAATGTCCTCGGATTTACATGCACTGCGCACAATGACCTAAGATTTACTTCCCCGATGCCTAACTCGAAAATGTTAGGACATTTCCAATTTACCTAGGAAGACCTGCTGAAAAATTGTCCTAAGAATTACTTCGGTGCATGATTTTATCGCACGGCCCCTTGGTGCCGCTTGCGGTAGCGATGCGGGCTCTCTCCATAACGAGCAGCAAACAACCGGTAAAACTGCGATAACCCCGAGAACGCGCATTCGGCCGCCACATCCACGATCGACCGCGAAGTCAGCCGCAGCTGCCGCTCAGCGTGCTCCATGCGCAGACGATTCAGGTAGGAGATCGGCGAGCCACCCATTGTCGCCCTCATCACCCGGGCCACCTGCGCGGGCGAACGACCGCAGGCGCGATGCAATCCATCGAGCCCGTGAATCCATCCGTCAGGGCGCGCCATGCGCTCCAAGCCGTGCGCCAGCCAGTCGGGCATCGCCGGCAGACTCACCGGACCGCGCTCCGTCCAGCACAACGCCTGCAGCAACCGGTAGTCTGCTTCGAGTCGGCCCGGCGGCCGGGCCAGCATCGCATCGCCCGCCGCGCGCAGCTCCAGCAATCCGGCTTCCGGCAACGCCAGCACCTGACACAAGCCGTCCGTCTCTCCGAAAAGTCGCACAACCGCTCCCGCATGTGACGCCTCCATCGCGCGCAGTTGCGAAGCCGGAAACGCGAAATTAAAAATCACTCCCCCACCCCCCGCAGGCGCGTCGAGCCGGTGCCTTCGCTCCGGTCGGATACCCGCCAGCGCACCGGCGGAGAGC
This sequence comes from Rariglobus sp., assembly GCA_035459785.1. Taxonomy (GTDB): domain Bacteria; phylum Verrucomicrobiota; class Verrucomicrobiia; order Opitutales; family Opitutaceae; genus Rariglobus. Next base: position 32,623 of record DATHXF010000196.1, read on the forward strand.
GTCTGCACGACTCCATCCACCTCGTGCCGGATCGTCCCCTGCTCCACCCAGAAGATTTCGGCAAAATCGTGTGTATGCACCCGGCTGATACGTCCGGTCGAAATCGTCACACGCGCGACATGCGCCGCCCCGCCCTCCGGCATCAGCAGCCGCCAGCGTTTCATCTCAACTCCGGATGACGATACCTTCTTCATGCGCGTTTATAGGAATAAATAGCCATATTAACGGAAGATTTCCATTAAATATGCGCTATTATGGTAACTATGGAACCCCTGCTCCTCTCCGGCATAGATGTCGGCGGCACCACGACCCGCATCGCGCTCGCGGATGCCTCCGGACTCGTGCGTGGCGAGGGACGCGCACCCGGCGCCGGTTTGACCGAAGTTTCCCCCGAGGAATCCGCCTCGCGCCTGTCCGTCGCCTGGCGCGAAGCCTGCGCCCGGGCCGGGCACGCGCCAACGGAACCCGTAGACGCGCTTTTTGCCGGCTTCGGATCACTGGCCGCAACCCGCGACGCCGCCGGCGTTCGCCGGGTCTTGAAGCTGGCCGGCATCCGCGCCCGCCGTATGGCAGTCGGCCATGACAGCGCCAATGCCCAGGCCGGCGCACGTCCCGCCGGCACCGGCGTGCATGTCATCGCCGGCACGGGCTCCGTGGTTGTCGCCCGCGACGCGCAAGGTCGCCTGCACCGGGTCGGCGGCTGGGGCCCGGGCATCGGCGACGAGGGCGCCGCGTGGTGGCTCGCCTGCGCCGCCCTGCGCTCGCTCACGGCGCGCTGCGATGCCGGGAAAAAACCGGGAGTGCTCGACCGCGATCTTCTTCGTGCGTTGCGGATCCGCGAACCGCGCGAGCTGCTCGCGGCCGTTTTCAGTTCCGGACTCGATCGGGCCGGCTTCGCCGCACTGGCGCAACCGGTGCTGGCTCGCGCCGCGGAAGGTGATCGCATCGCCCAAAGTCTGCTGGCGGCCGGTGCGGATGCACTCGGCACCCAAGTTGCCCGGGCTGCGCATCGCGCGCATCTGGCCGCCCCCGCCGTCACCGTGAGCGGGGGAATGTTCGACCATGCGCCCGGCTATGCCCGCCGCATGGTGGCGTCCGCCCGGCGCGCCGGCGTCAACGCCCGGCTGGCGCCCGCCGCGGCCGGTCCGCTGGCCGGCGCCCTCCTGCTCGCCCGCCGTCTGACCGCCGCCAACGCGGGCGACCGCGCCGATCTCGCGTTTGTCCGGCGCGCCGCCGGCTCCCTCCATTTTTGCCTATGAAACTCTGGCTCGCCTCCGCAGACGTCGACGTTGTCGCCCGTCACCTTTCCTCCGGCATCTTCGCCGGAGTCGTCACCAATCCCGCCGTCGTGGCCGAGGCCCGGCGCGACCGTGTCGAAGTTTTCCGCGATCTCGTGAAGCTCACTCCGGTCGCCTGGTATCAGCTTCTCGCGGGCACGGAGAGCGAGATGCTCGCCGACGCCGAGCGCATGCTCGCCATCGATCCGGTGCGCATGCGCATCAAGGTCCCCGCCACGCGCGCCGGACTCGCCGTCATCCGCAAACTTTCCGATCAGGGTCTCGAAATCATGGCGACCTGCGTGCCCACGCGTCCATGGATGCTCTTCGCGCTGGCGGCGGGCGCCCGCCGGATCGCGCCCTACGGCAGCATGCTGCAAAAACGCGGCATCGCCTCAAAGGCCGAGGAGGTCGTCGCCATGCAGAAGATCATCGATAGCCAGGGTCTTCCGGCTGAGATCCTGACCGGACTCTACGACCCTACCGACGTCGCTTTCTACGCGAGCCACGGCATCCGCTCCGGCTTTATCTGGGCCAAGGATGTGGACGCCTTCCTGACCCAGCCGCTGGCCGAGGAAGCAGCATCGGCTTTCGGCGGCTACTGACACGACTTCCGAACCCTTCCACCCCACCCACCATGAACGCATTCGCCCCCAACGAATCCCTCGCCGGCCTGCGCGGCCTTCCCCCGCTGGCCGGTCTCTGCACCCACGCCGCCGCCGCCCTCCCCGGACTGGCGGTGGACGTCACCGTGGCGCGTCTTCGCCGCTACGTTTTTCTAAAAACCCAGTCGGTTTTCATCCAGGCCGCGCTGTTCAACGGCGTGCCTGAATGGGAAGTGAAAGGCGCGTTCTCGCTGCATCTCTGGCAGGACGCCGAGCACAGCACCTGGCTGCGCGCCCGCATCACCGAGATGCGCACGCCTCCACACCACCTCGACAAGGTGCCCGAACCCGCGCTCAAAGATTTCACCGACGAACTCCGCCACGCCGCCGACACGCGCGAATTGCTCATCGGACTCTACGAGGTGCTGAAGCCCGCGCTTCTGTCCGCGATCGAACAACACCTCGCGGTGACCAACCCGGTCGCCGACCACCCGACGCGCCGTCTGCTCTCGATGATCGCCACCGAGGAACGCGCCCAGCTGGACTGGGGCAGCGCCGCCCTCGCCGCCCTGCGTAATGGAAGTTCGGATACGCTGAAACAATCCGCATTCGCCTCGCATCTGCGCGCCTACCTGGCCGCGGCCGGCGGAATCTCGGGGGAAGACGCGCGCCCCGACCTCGCCGCCAATCCCCTGCCCGCGCCGACCGCGCGCAAGGACACGCCGCCACCGGTCACCCGCACGCCCCGCCGCGATGCACGCTTCAAGCACGTCTGGCGCTCGCGCGGCATTGTGCCCCCGCCCACCAGCCCCGTGCACCAGCGCCTCTGGTGGATGATGAATGTGCGCCTCCAGGAAATGCATGTGAGCGAGCTCATCGCCACCGTCATCGCCGATTGGACGGGGCAGCCTTGGGCGTTTTATCACGACCTAGCCCGCCATCTTTGGGACGAAACGAGGCACTGCATGCTCGGCGAAGTCGCCTTCGCCGCCCAAGGCATCGATCACACCACGATTCCCACGCACATCGGTTTCGCGGAGTATCCCAACGAGAAACTCCCCGCGCCCGAACGCTATTCCTTCCTGTGGGGCATCGAGCAGGGACTGATGGTGAAGTCGGGCAAACAAGCCGAAGTCGCGCTCGCCCACGCCAGCGGCAACGAACTGGCCGAGGTGTTCCAAGACTACGACTGGGCCGACGAAGTGCTCCACGCCGCCATCGGCCGCCGGTGGCTCGAACCCCACTTCAAGACCCGCGAGGCCATGCTCGCCGTCTACGAACGCATCCGCCCGGCTTACGACCAGATGAAGGAAGACGACTTCGCCTTGGGCGGTCGTGATTGGTTTCCGGAGTTCTTCCAAAAGCACCTCGCGCACAAAGATCCCAACCTCGGTCGCGCCGAACCCGCGGCACCTCCGCTCGCGGGTGGAGGTTACTGACCGATGACCCGCGCCGTCTTCACGCTCAACCTCTGGACGCTCGACGACACGCCCAACGCACGCCGTCCCTGGGGACTGGCGCGCCGTCTGGCCGCGGCACGCGAGGCGGGTTTCGACGCCGTGCATACGGCGGCTACACCCGGCCTCGGGGCCTTTCTGCAAAAAAACAACCTGCGCTACATGGGACTCGTGATCGCACGCGGAGACGCCGACGGTCCGGCCCTGCTGACGGCGCAAAAATCCGCGGGCGCGGAAATCGTCAACGTGCAGCTGGGTGACGGCGACACGGGCACGGCGGCGGCCTTGCGCGAAACCCTTCGCCTGCGCACCGCCGCCGCGCGATGCGGTGTGCACTGGGCGATCGAGACGCACCGCAACACCGCCACCGAGACCCCCGAACGACTTGAAGCACTGGCCGCGGCCTACACCCGGCGCACCAAGGAAGTGCTGCCGCTCACCATCGATGCCTCCCACCACGCACTGGTGAAGCACCTGCGCCCGGCACGGTTCGGCGAAGTGTTGTTGTCGCGGCCAGACCTGATCCAGGCGGCGCGCATGGTTCATCTGCGCCCCTTCAACGGACAGCACGCGCAAGTCCCCGTGATGGATGTCCGCAACCGCCTGACGCCCGAATTCAAAGAATGGCTCAGCTTCGCCGAGAAACTCTTGCGCGTATGGCTGGCCGGCCCACGCCCGGGAGACGAACTCTGGATTGTGCCCGAGATCGGCCCGTCCGCCCCCCACGGCTACAACTTGAGCGTGTTCCCGCCGGCATGGGTCCAAGCTCGCCGGTGCCATTTCGAATTACGCCGACTATGGAATCGAATCCTCAATAAATAAGATTTTAAACATCTAAAAATAAACGGTTTATTGAATAAATTTTCCATCATTGACTAAATGTATCTTTAAAATACATTTAGTCGTAGTCAGAACGTTCCCTTCTCGCCCCGCCGAACCCTTTTGCTCATTTTCGTCATGCCCCCTTCGCCCTTCCCCAGAGTGTCGGCATCAGCCAAACCACTGCGTTCTTTCGCGTCGTATCATTCCGCGTCCATGCACCTCGCCGAAAAACCGTTTTCCAGAACGCGGGCTTTCACGCTCACGGAGCTGCTGGTGGTCATCGCGATCATCGGCATTTTGGCGGCCATCATCATCCCCACCGTCGGCAAAGTGCGCGACTCCGCGCGAGCCACCCAGTGCGCGTCAAATCTCCGGCAGGTGTTCAATCTCTACATGATCGATGTGCAGGAAAACCGGGGTCGCACGCCCGCCGACGTAGAAGTGGATCCGGTCACCCAGGCCACCAAATCCATCGTGTGGATCGATCGCATCGCGGCGAAATACTTTGCCGCCACGGAAAGCAAGGGCATCAGCCAAAGCCTCGGCTGCCCCATTCAGATCAATGATAAACCCGGCGTGATCGCCAACGCCGCCAAAAGCCAGCGGGCTCCCCGAACCTACTCCAGCAACCGCGATCTGAACCGCACCATCACCTCGCCCTACTCGCCGACGGTCCGCGCACTCGCCTCGTTCGTCTCGCCTGCCCGCACCGTGCTGGCCGGCGACGGCAATGACAACGATCACAGCCCGGACTACTACACCGGCATCATCGGTAGCGGATCGCGTCCGCCCCAGACGCCCCATAACGGCAAAGCCAATATTGTTTTCCTCGACGGTCATGTGGAGCCGGTGGGCGACCAGACCCTGCTCAACACCTCCACTCCCGCGGCCGGCACCAAGCAGGCCATGTTCTGGTTTGGCGAGTAAGCGCCTGAATCGCCGCCATGTCCGTCTCCGAGTCTCCGCTGGAATCATCGTCACTGCTCTCTTCGTGGAAGGATCCCTCGTCCGGCACCGAGAGTCACCTGCTCACCCGGCGCGTCGCCTCCCTGCAGCAGTCGTTCTACTACACCAATCCCGGATTCAGCGACGACGGACGCTTTCTCTGGATCTACTGCGCCTTTCCTCCCGCGGGCAACGCCAACCAGGGCCGCAGTCTCGCTGTAGTTGACTTTCAATTACAAGAGATCCGCCACTACCCCGAAACCGGCTTTCTCGACGCCTCGCCCGCGGTCGATCCCGCCACCGGCGAAGTTTACTGGTGCTCCGGCGTCGAGATTTGGAAACGCGGCCCTCTCGCGTCCGATCAACCGGTGCTGGTCAACCGTTTCCCGCAGACGCTCGCGTTGAACCGCCGCCCGTGGCGTCTCGCCACCCACCTCACGTTTTCGGCGGACCGCAAGTCCCTCAACATCGACTCCGAGATCGGGCGCCAGTTTTTCGTCGGCCACGCCCCGCTCGACGGTGGCGAAGTCGTCATCTGGCAGGAGCTCGACCGCGCCTACAATCACGGCCAGTTCAGCCCCGCCGATCCCGGCCTGCAGCTCATCAACCAGGACTCCGCCGTCGATCCGGTCACCGGTGCCTGCCCGAATTACGAAAACCGCATGTGGCTCATCCGCCGCGGCGAAAAGATCCGCCCCATTTTCCCCGATGCCGCCGCCAGCGATGCCGGGATGCACGGCCATGAGTGGTGGGCGGCGGATGGACGCCACGTCTGGTATATCCACTATGGCCGCGGCGTGATGCGCGTGGATCCTTTCAAGCCGGAACCGCAGCCGGAACTCATGTGGGCCTCCGACACGGTTTCACATGCGCACACCGATGCCACGGAATCCTACGTCGTCGCCGACTGCCAGCCCGGCGCCGCCACCGGCATCAGCAAGGTCATTTTCTACAATCGGAAGACCGGACGCGAAGTCCCCATCGTATCCCACATGCCTTATCCGCCGGACGCACTGAGACGCTATCATGTGCATCCGCATCCGCAATTTTGTCTGCACGACCGCTATATTTGCTACACCACCACGGTCCTTGGCCGCGTCGATGTCGCATTGGTTTCCGTGCAGTCACTAGTCGCGCTGACGAGCTGAAACCTCCGGCGCGCTCCTTTTCCATGAAGATAATCGTTCCGCTCCTGCGGGCCGGTCTGGCGCCTGCCATGGCGTTCAGTCTGGTCTCGGCCCTCCCTCAAGCCCGCGCCGCCGCCATCCTGCGCGACGTCTACGGCACCGCGCCGGGAAACATCGGATTCCACCTGACCGCCGCGGCCGACTTCGAAGGTGGCGCACAGGTTGTCGCCACCAGCAACTTCACCTTTTATAGCGCGCCCCAGGCACTGCGCCTGAAATTCCTTTCAGGCGTCGAGCGGAATGTCGTCGGGCTCCGCTTCATCACCGCCGCATTCGCTCCCAATCCCATGGATCTGGCGGCGGACAAAGACACCACCCTGCTCGAGTTCTGGATCAACCCGAAGGCCGCTCCTTCCGTGCCCAGCCTTGCCGTCAGTCTGGTGAGCAACAACGGAGTCAAGGTGGAGAGCCGCCTGCTCCTTTCCGCTTATCTGAAGCCTGCCGACTACGCGAACAAGTGGAGCTTCGTCAGCATTCCTCTCCGGGATTTTCCGGATACCGGTTTCGTCTACGACAGCCGGACGCAACAAACCACCTCTGCGCCCTTCGACTGGACCAAGGTCGCCGGCATCAACTTCTCCTGCGACACCCGGGGAACGCCCTACTACGATCCCAGCGTGGACGACATCCGGCTTTATTCGACGATCGATCCCTGAGGAATATCAGCCGGACGCCAGCGACGC
>DATHXF010000197.1:0-3411 GCA_035459785.1 Rariglobus sp.
AGCCCCTGCGTCGCCCTCTGTGCTCTTACTTTCCTTCTCCCAATTCCGGGCGCGGGAAACAACAACCACAACACTCATCTCGATCGCAAGGCGGCCCATTGGCCGACCTGTGTTTCCAAGATACATAGATCAATACCATGAACGTCTCACCTAAAGACCTCCTCGATGCCGGCGTCCACTTCGGCCACCAGACCCGCCGTTGGAATCCCCGCTCCAAGCCCTACGTTTTCGACCACCGCCAGGGCATCACCATCATCGACCTCGGCAAGACCCACGAGCTCCTCCAGAAGGCCTACTCCTTCCTCGAAGAGACGGTCGCCGGCGGCGGCAACGTGCTCTTCGTCGGCACCAAGCGCCAGGCCCAGGAAATCGTCCGCGAGGCCGCCATCGCCACCCACCAGCCCTTCGCGGTTGACCGTTGGCTCGGCGGCACCCTCACCAATTTCGCCACCGTCAAGAAATCCATCGCGAAGTTCAAAAAGTTCCAACAGCAGGAAGCCTCCGGCGAACTCGCCAAGCTCTCCTCCAAGGAAGAGTCCGCCATCAAGCGCGAGATGGTGCGCATGAACAAGAATTTCTCCGGCATCCTCGAGCTCAACACCCTGCCCTCCGCCGTGTTCGTCCTCGACTCCAACCACGAGGCGATCGCCGTCGCCGAGGCCAAGCGCCTCAACATCCCCTGCGTCGGTCTCGTTGACACCAACTCCGACCCCACCCAGCTCGCCTACCCGATCCCGGGCAACGACGACGCCGTGAAGTCCATCCGCCTGATCGTCGACACCGTTGTCGCCGCCATCCAGAGCGGTCTCGCCCAGCGTGACAGCCGCCGCAACACCCGTGGCCAGGCCGATCTCCGCGCGGTTTCCGCCGAGCTCGCCTCCTCCACCGGCGCCATCAACGAAGACGGCGAAATCGATCTCTCCAAGGTCTCCATCCCCTCGGGCGTTGAGATCTCCGAGGCCGACACCGCCGCCAAGAAGAAGGTTGCCGTCGCCCCCCGCAAGAAGGTCGCCGCTCCCAAGGAATAATCCACCCGCAGACTCCTGTTTAATTAATGAGCACCGCAATCACCGCCACCCAAGTCAACGACCTGCGCGCCCAGACGGGCGCCGGTCTCATGGACTGCAAGCGCGCGCTAGTTGAGACCAACGGCGACGTCGAGGCCGCCATCACCATCCTTCGCAAGAAGGGTGCCGCCTCGGCCGCCAAGCGCGCCGACCGCGAAGCCAAGGAAGGCCTCATCGACACCTACATCCACGTCGGTGGAAAAGTCGGCGTCCTCATCGAGGTCAACTGCGAGACCGACTTCGTCGCCCGTAACGACGACTTCAAGGCCCTCGTCCGCAACCTCGGCATGCACATCGCCGCCGCGAACCCGCTCTACGTCACCCGTGACCAGGTTCCCGAGGCCGACCTCGCCGCCGAGCGCGACATCGCCTCCGCCCAGGTCGCCGGCAAGCCGCCCGCCGCCGTGCAGAAGATCGTCGAAGGCAAGATCGAGAAGTTCTACGCCGGCGTCGTCCTCCTCGACCAGCCCTACGTGAAGACCCCCGAGAAATCCATCAAGGAAGTCCTCACCGAGGCCATCGCCAAGACCGGCGAGAACATCCAGGTGCGCCGCTTCATCCGTTACCAGCTCGGCTCCTAATAACGTCACGCAGTCCGCTGCTGATTCCAAGGCACGCCGTTTTACGGCGTGCCTTTTTTATTTTCCGCTTCGCACACTCTGCCCGTGTCCGCCTCCACCATGAAAGTCACCAAAGGCCAGATCCTCGTCCGGGGATTGACCCATCGCTGCCCGAATTGCGGAGCCCGCAAACTGTTCAAAGAAGGCACCCTCTTCGAACTCAACTCCGAGTGCCCCGACTGCGGGCTCAAGATCGAGCGCGACGAAGGCTTTTTCCTCGGCTCCATGTCGCTCAACTACGGAGTCACCATCATTTGTTTCCTGGTGCCAGTGCTGCTGCTTTATCTGGTCGGCGTGCTGTCCGGAATGGTCGCCGCCGTGCTGGCCGGCGTGGGCGCGATCCTGTTCCCCATGCTGTTCTACCGCTCGTCCCGCAGCTGGTGGCTGATGAGTTACTATTTTTTCCTGCCGCACCACCTGCCCGCCAACCGCGGCGAAATCACCGCCGGACAGGACGAAAACATCTGAGCCGGTCCGGAAACTTTCGGCTTCCGTTTTAACGGCGTGGTTCTACGTTCGCCCCTCCACGACAGCCGGAGAGGTGGCAGAGTGGTCGATCGCGCCGCACTCGAAATGCGGTGTTCCGAAAGGAACCGGGGGTTCGAATCCCTCCCTCTCCGCCACTTGCCGCGCAAGTGGCACTTTGCGAAGCAAAGTTGAATGCGCAGCTTTCGAGGCAGGGATAGGGACGGCCACAGCAGTGCCGGGGCAAGGCCCTGAGCGAAGCGAATCAATCCCTCCCTCTCCGCCAGTTTTTTCCGCAGGTGAAAAACGGGCTATTCCGCAACCGCCTCGACGACTCCGGGTTTTGAGCGATTGAGCCGTTTGCGAGCAAAGCGCACGCCGACCACGAACGCCACGAGCAGGCTCACCGCGATCAAAGCCCCGCGGCCCTTCCCGTTGACCAACGCATCACCGAAAATAATCACCGCGGTCGAATACAGCGACACCACCGCCCACGAGATCGTGAAATACGTCGGGAACGATACGCGCGCCACGCCGAGTATGTAGTTCTGCAACACATACGGCGGCCCCGGGGTAACGCGCACCAGAATCGTCAGGCTGCGCTGATCCTCCGGTGCCACTTGGGGGATTTTAAAACCCAGCCACGCGCACAACCGCTCCGTCCATGGCCGTAAAACCCATCGCGCCAGTCCATACGTGAGCACCAGATTCAACCCGAGGCACAACAACGACACCACCACCACGAGCGGCAAGCCCATCACCGGCGCAAACACCGGTCCCGCCGTCAGCGTGAAAATCGACACCGGCACACCCGCGCTAGGCAAAATCGCCATCGCGGAAAAAAACGCCACCGGCCCCAGGCTGCGCACTTGAGCCAGCACCCAGTCCACCGACTCGCGCACGCCGTAGCCCTGCCCTTGCAGCCACCACGCCAGCGCGCCGCAGACAACCACCCCGCAAAATGCGACCGCACCCAGCAACAGCCAGCGGGTCTTGGTGGTGATTCGGTTCATTGGGCCGCAGCCTGCCCGCCGCCGCTCCCCACCGTCAAGCACCCGCAGGCAGCCGATATTTCGGTGGCGTGACATTCACGGGTCGTGAACTATCCGCCCCAACGTGTCGTCCGCCACCACTTCGCTCACACCCATACCGACGCCGCGCGTCCGGTCCCTGTCGGCACCGCTCGCCCTCTTGGTCTGCGCCTGGGTGCTGGGGTTGAGCGTTCTCCCGCCTTCCTCGACGCGTCTGCAAGCCTGGCC
>DATHXF010000198.1:0-5532 GCA_035459785.1 Rariglobus sp.
GCCGGCTGGCCCAATCTGCCGGAAAACGATTTCCACGTGGACTGGAACCCGCGCGTCCAGCACTGGGGTGCGGGCCTCAAATCGCGCATCAACGCGCTCCCGCCCGAGACGCTCACCGACTACCGCGACTACATCGCCCGCTTTCCGCAGCCGCTCGTCAGCCATGAAATCGGTCAGTGGTGCGTTTATCCCGACCTCGACGAGATCCCCAACTACACCGGCCATCTGAAGCCGCGTAATTTTGAGATCTTCCGCGACCGTTTGCGCGCCTCAGGACTGGAGCCGCTCGCGCGGGATTTCATGCACGCCTCGGGCAAGCTTCAGGCGCTCTGCTACAAGGAAGACATCGAGGCCGCGCTGCGCACACCGGAGATGGCGGGGTTTCACTTGCTCGACCTGCACGACTTCCCCGGGCAAGGCACCGCGCTCGTCGGCGTGCTCAATCCGTTCTGGGAAGAGAAAGGCTACATTACCGCCGCCCAGTATCGCCGCTTCTGCGCACCCGTCGTGCCGCTCGCCCGTCTCGCACGGCGTGTGTTCACGACCAACGACACGCTCGTCGCCGAACTCGACGTCGCCCACTGGGGCGCGGCGCCGCTTGCCCGGAGTTCGGCGACGTGGCGCGTGTTGACCACCGACGGACGCGTGCTTGCCACCGGCCACACCGCGCCGCGCGAGGTGCCGGTGGGCGGCCCCGCTGCGCTCGGCCGCGTTGAACTGGCGCTGGCGTCCTTTGCACATCTCGCGCCCGCGCAGCTGCGTCTTGAAGTGTCGGTGACCGGCGACTCCGGCGAAGTCTTCACCAACGACTGGGACCTGTGGCTATATCCGTCCGCCAATCACGTCGCGATCAAGCCGCCCCCGGGCGTGCGCGTCGCGACTGCGCTCAATGCGGATACGCTCGCGCATCTGGAGTCTGGTGGTGACTTGTTGTTAGCGGTGTCAGGCAAAGCAGTGGCCGGCGGCGTGCAACTCGGGTTTTCCACCGTGTTCTGGAACACCGCGTGGACCAACGGCCAGGCACCGCACACGCTCGGCGTGCTCTGCGATCCGAAGCATCCGGCGCTCCACGAATTCCCGACCGAGGGATGGAGCAACTGGCAATGGTGGTATCCGCTCCATCGCGGCGGCGCCTTCGTGCTCGACGGCCTGCCGGACGGACTGACTCCCATCGTCCGCGTCATCGACGACTGGTTCACCGCGCGCCGCCTCGGCCTGATCATTGAGGCGCGGGTGGGGAAGGGCCGTCTTCTCCTGTGCGGTGTGGACCTCCCGGCTGCGGACGATCCGGTCAACCGCCAGCTCCTCGCGAGCCTGCTGCGCTACATGGGAGGCAAGGAATTCGCGCCGGCGATTACGCTCGATGTCGCGCGCGTGCGCGGACTCTTGATCTGATTCTTCGGTCAATCCCCCCATTTGCGGCTTGTGCGGGAAGCGGTCCTGCCGGTTACAGTAACCACACGATGCCCCGCCCCTCCGGACAGACCGATCCCGAGAAACGTCCGACCGTGCGCCGGGTGGCGGAGATCGCCGGAGTCAGCGCGATGACGGTGTCGCGTGCGCTGCGCAATAATCCGCGCGTGATCCTGTCGGAACGGAAGCGTATCCAGAAAATAGCGACCAAGCTGGGTTACCGTCCGGACCCCGAGGTGGCGAAGCTGATGAGCCACCTGCGGCGGCGGGACAAGGCGCAGCTGGTCGCAAGCATCGCCGCGGTGACTTCGATCCCCGAGGACATGGAGCCGCCCCAGTTGAGGAAGGCCTATGACAGCGCCCGGCTGCGCGCCGAGTCGCTTGGCTACCGGTTGGAGTTGTTTCGCATCACCGAGCCGGAACGGTTCAACCGCCAGCTGGAGCGGACGCTGGTCAATCGTGGAATCGAAGGGGTGTTGCTGCTGCAGATGGTGAACCCCGTCGCGATGGATAACTTTCTGAGCTGGGATAAATTTTCAGCCACCGTGGCTACGCCCAGCGTGCTGGGACCGGATTTCCCCAGGGCGGGCGTGAACTATTTCCACAACGCGCGGGTGATGTGCGAGCAGCTCGCCCTGCGCGGATGCAAGCGGATCGGCTTTGTGGGGTCGGACACGTTTTGCGTGCGCACCAACGAGGCCTTCAGCGCGGCCGCAGCCTGGCAAAATCTGCGGGCCGGCGAAGAACCGGTGAAGCCGCTCGTTTTCAAAACCCACGCCGAGATGACATCGGGCTTCGACTCCTGGCTAAAACGTGAGCGTCCGGATGCGATCATTGCCCATGCGGAAAACATTCTTTTGCATCTGAAGGAACGACTGGCGCTTTATTCAGGCGGCCGGGTCTTGCTGACCTGCACGAGCATCAATTCGCCGAAGCCCATTTGTCCGGGAATCGATGAGCGTCATGAGTTAATCGGGCACAAGGCGGTGGACATTCTCACCGGGTTGCTGAACCGGAATGAAAAAAACATCCGTTCCACGCACGCCGCCTCGCTTATCGACGGGCAGTGGGTGGAGCTATGCTGAATGGGAGAGGTGGACCGTGACCTCCGGGCGCGGTCTTCGGGCTGATGGTGCAGACGGCGCTCGGAGATCACCGTCCACCAGTCGGGCGTGTCAGGGCTTTTGCAGCTTCATCATGGCCTCGGCGTAGCGGGTGCCGAGTTTACGGGCGGAGGCGGTGTCGAAGTGGAGTTCGTCGCCTTTGTGGACTAGGCCGGTGGAGTCCACGTAGCCGGTGTGCGGGACGAGGGTGGGAATACGTTTGAGGGCGGCGCGGATGGTTTCGACGCCGGGATGTTTTTCCGGGGTGAGGAATTCGCCGAGTTGTCCGACGACGACGGGGAGGTCGGGGCGACCGAGATCGGAGCGGAGGTCGGCGATCATGCGGACGAGGCGAGACTCATAGGTTTCGGTCCACGGCTGTTTGTCGGAGTCGGTCTCGCCTTGGTGCCAGAGCACGCCTTCGAGCGTGCCGCGGGCGGAGGAGGCCTTGGCACGGGCGACGGCTTGTGAATAGAGATCGCCGCCTTTGACCCAGCGTTTCAGCGGCGAGCCGCCGACGGCGCAGGGGATGAGACCGATGGTGACCTTGGGGTCAGCCTTGAGCATCGCCTGCGCGAAAGACAGGCCGGGGCCGACGCCGGGTTCGGTGCGGCCGACTTTTTCATGGAGCGGATCGCAGGCGGGGACCCACGAGCCATCGGGGGCAAGGACGAGGATGCGCGGGTTGTCGGCCGGCGGTGTGGCATCGAGCGCACCGCGACCGGCCATGTTGGACTGGCCCATGAGCAGATAGAGGTGCAGCGGCGCGTCGGCGCCGAATGCCGAATGCGCAATGACGAATGCAGAATTGAGGAGGATCAGGCGGAGAAGGCGCGGGAGATTCATTGCCAGGTGACGGTGATCGGTTCGGACGACGGCGCGGTGTCGATCTGCACGGCGGACGCGGAGACGCGGACGGGAAGCTCGCGGCCGGCCCGGAGGGCACGGGCGGAGCGGGAGTTGGGGAGATCCAGGACGAGGGTGAGCGGGACGTCGTAGAGCTTGGGGTCTAGGGTGCCGGTGAGCGTAAAGACGAGGCGACTGGCGGAAGATGAAGCGACGGAGATCTTGGCGTCGTCGCGTTCTTTTTCGTAGCGGGCGATGGTGGCGAAGGTGTCCACCCAGATGTCGGTATCGCGGCTCTTCACGTGACGGAGGTGAGCGCGAAAGATTTCCGGGTCGGTGAAGGCGGCGTAGCCGTAGGCGATGCCGTGGGCCATGACCACGCCCCATTTTTTGTCGCGGACCTGTTTGTCGGCCCAGGCGTTGAGGGATTCGACGGTGGATTTGTCGCCGCCGACACCGAGTTGGTAGGAACGGAAGGCGACGTGGTATTTCAACGCGGCGGCCTGGATCTCGGGGGTGGATTGATTGAAGGGAAACGCGAGCGTGAGGGGCGGGCGGCCGATGTGGGTGGTGATGGCGTCTCGGGCTTTGACGAGTTCGGCGTCCACTTCGGCGGGCGTGAGTTTGGGGAGGCCGGGATGGGACCACGTGTGGCTGGCGATCTCGTGACCCTGCGCGGCCATTTCCTTTAACTCGGACCAAGTGATGGTGCCCCAGGCGCGTTTGTCGTTTTTGCGTTTTTCGGCGTCGGTGATGTCGGGCGATACACGGCCGGGGATGACGAAGAAGGTGCCCTTGAAGCCGGACTCATTGAGCATGGGCACGGCGTGGGTGTATTGGTCGCGCAGTCCGTCGTCGAAGGTGTAGCTGATGGCGGCGGAACGGTCGCCGGCGAAACGCGCGATGCGCGCCGCCGGCTGCGAGAAGGCCGTCGTCGAGAGCAGGACGGCAACGAAGAGAATGACCGGGCGGCACATGGCGCGAAACTTAGCGGGCGGCTTCGTAGAATTCGATTTCGACGATGCCGAGGGAGCCTTTGGCGACGGGGGCGCCGTCGGAGGCGTTGGCGGCGTTGGCGACTTCGGTGATTTCGCCGAAGCCGACGTTGGTTTCGCCTTTGCCGACGAGCTGCACGCGCACGACTTTGCCGGGCTTGGTGGCGGCGAGCGGGAGTGTGGTATAGCCGAGGTTGGTGGGCGTGGTGCCGCGCCAGACTTCCTGGCCGTCGAGAGTGACGAGGAGCGGGTAGGTGCGGGAGCGCCAGCCGGGGAGCTTCACGGTGAGCTCGGTCAACTTGGCCGCGCGGGAGAGGGTGAACTCGGCCCAGGCGCCGCCGGCGACGTCGCCGTTGCTCCAGGTGGTCTCTTCGTTGTCGTCGTAGGCTTGGGCGATTTTTTCGGTGTTGCCGCCGCCTTTGGCGGAGGCGATGGCGACGGGCGTGCGCGTGATGCGGTAGCTCGGCGTGGCGGGCGGGGTTTCTCGGATGAAGGCCGGGGCGAGTCCGTCGGCGGGGAGGCGCGGATACACGCCGGCGGAGACGGCGGCGGGCACGGCGACGGTGTCGAGGGCGAGCTCGGCGGATTTCAGGCCGGCGGCGGTGGCGCGCAGCGTGACGCGACCGGGCTTGGTGGTGGAGCGGACGAGGACGCGGTTAACGCCGCCTTCGACGGGGAGGGTTTTGGAGAGGATGAAATTATCCGGTCCCTGCGCGATGCCGCCGCGCCATTCGGCGGGGCCGTCGAGAGTGAAGGCGACGGTGTCGAGCGCGGTGGGAACGCGGCGACCCTGGGCATCGACAACCTCGACTTCGACGAGGGCGATGTCGGCGCCGTCGGCCTTGAAGCCGAGGCCATCGGCGGCGATGCGTGAAGTCAGGCGGAGGGCGGCGGGGGCGCCGGTGGTTTCGTGGCGGTCGCGGCAGAGTTCTTTGCCGGACTTGTCGTAGCCGATGGCTTCGAGCGTGCCGGGTTGCCAGGCGATGTCAGGGAAGGTGAAGAGAAAACGATACTCAGGTTTGTCGGAGCGACCTATGGATTTTCCGTTGAGGCGAAGCTCGACGACGTCGGCAGAGGAGACGACCTGCACGGGCTTTTTAACCGTGGAGGTGTAGTTCCAGTGTCCGAAGATGTGGGCGCGGGGTTTTTCGACGTCCACCCAACCGTCCCACATA
>DATHXF010000199.1:0-49546 GCA_035459785.1 Rariglobus sp.
GAGGGCTTCGTCGCGATGGCCTATGAAGAATCGATGGCCCGCGAGCCCGACCGCCTGAAGCCCCACTACCACGATTTTTTCCAGGTCTCCCTGCTCCGCGGCCCGGGCCGCCTCATGCACGACTTCCGCGAAAAGGACGTCAACGGCCTCACCCTGCTCTTCATCACGCCCGGCCAGGTCCACACCGTGAAACCGGGCGCCGGCATGCGCGGCACGATCATCTCCTTCACCCGCGAATTTTTCGACACCGGCTCCGAGACCGACGCGACGCTTCTGCTCGAGCTGCCGTTCTACTTCGCAACCGACACGCCTCCCTGGCTCCTGCTTGACCCCGCGCGCGAAACCGAAATCCCCGCGCTCTTCCGTGAACTCCAGTCCGAAGCCGACCAGGCCCGGCCCGACGCCCCCGAGGTGATCCGCGCGCTGCTCCGCATCCTCTTCATCAAATCTCGCCGGCTCTACACCGCGAAAGTTTCCACGCCGCAAACCGTCCGAGCCACCGCGCTCGTGCGCAGCTTCCAGCTCGCCGTCGAAAAACACTTCCTCAAGTGGGCCTCGCTCGCGCCCTACGCGCGCCAGCTCGGCGTGAGCGTCAACCACCTCAACGATGTCGTCAGCGCCGCCACCGGCCGCGCCGCCGGCGAACACATCCGCCTCCGCCGCCTGCTCGCCGCCAAGCGCCAGCTCCTCCACTCCGAACTCAGCGTCTCCGAAATCGGCTTCAAGCTGGGCTTCAAAGATCCGTCCTACTTCAGCCGGTTTTTCCGCCGCTACGAAAAACTCCCGCCCGCCGCCTTCCGCACGCAAAGCCGAGAAAAATACCAGCAAGAGGCGGGTTAACACCAAGGGACGGATTTGAGACGCACGACGGGCCGGTGGATTATGCCGGCCTCAAGTCATGCAAGTGTCCACCGCCATCGTCCCCGACAGTCCCGCGAAAACCGACGCGACGCGCACCGTGTTCGCGGTGCTCTTCGCCATCAGTTTCTCGCACCTGCTCAACGACACCATCCAGGCATTGCTTCCCTCCATCTATCCGATGCTGAAGGACAACTACCGCCTCAGCTTCACCCAGCTCGGACTCATCACGTTCACCTTCCAGGTCACCGCTTCGCTCCTCCAGCCGCTGGTCGGCTACCTCACGGACAAGCGTTCGATGCCATTCTCGCTGCCCGTCGGCATGGGCCTCACGCTCACCGGCCTGGTGCTGCTGGCCTATGCGGGCGACTTCACGCACATCCTCATCGCCGCCGGTTTCGTCGGCGCAGGCTCCGCGATCTTCCACCCCGAGGCCTCGCGCATCGCCTTCATGGCCGCCGGCCGCCACCGCGGACTCGCCCAATCCGTCTTCCAGGTCGGCGGCAACGCCGGCAGCGCCATCGGACCCTTGCTCGCCGCGTTGATCATCGTTCCGCACGGACAACGCGCCGTGCTCGGTTTCTCCGTGCTCGCCCTGCTCGGCGTCTTCGTGCTCTGGCGCATCGGCCGCTGGCACCGCGAAAATCCCCACCGTCTCCAGCGCAAACGCGCCGTCGCCAGCCATGCCGCGCTCGGTGAAGCCAATGCGTTGCCCCGCCGCCGCGTGATCTTCGCGGTGTGCGTGCTCATCGCGCTGACGTTTTCCAAATACGTCTACCTCTCGTCGCTCACCAGCTACTACACGTTCTACCTGATCGACCGCTTTCACATCTCCGTGCAAAGCGCGCAATACCACCTGTTCATCCTGCTCGCCGCCGTCGCCGTGGGCACGATCGCCGGCGGGCCGATCGGCGACCGCGTGGGCCGCAAACGCGTCATCTGGGTGTCCATCCTCGGGGTCGCCCCGTTCTCGCTGCTGCTGCCGCACGTCGGCCTCACGGCGGTCGCGGTGCTCAGCGTCTTCATCGGCCTGATCCTCGCCTCCGCGTTCTCCGCGATCCTCGTGTATGCGCAGGAGCTGATGCCCGGAAAAGTCGGCATGGTCGCCGGCCTGTTCTTCGGCCTGGCGTTCGGCGTCGCCGGCATCGGTTCCGCCGTGCTCGGCAAAGTCGCGGATCACACCGGCATCAACTACGTCTTCCAACTCTGCGCCTGGCTCCCGTTGATCGGCCTGCTCACGGTCTTCCTCCCCGACATCGAAAAACCCCGCGATCCCGCCGCCTGATCCACGCGCAGAGCTCCACCCCGTTTGTCACTTGATCAGTGACAAACTATCGGGGCGTGTCCGGCCCCAACGTGACGCTACACGCAGCTACAGATACCGGCTGTGTTCCGGCTCCGCGTCGTGTTTGCCCTCGTAGGCATGCACGCTCGCCGACGAGTCGCTCCACAGCGGCAGGTTGTCCTTCCGCCACTCCTTGGTTTCGCGAATATCCTGAATCGTTTCCGGATCACGCGCTTCTTTGAGCAGCAGCCGGTTGAGCGCCGCATAAACGACGTCCTCAGAACTCACACCGAGTGAGTCCGCGTAGCGGTCGAGCGCGTCGCGTTCGGCCATTTCCAAATGTAGTTTGATCGCCGACATAGTCCGATTCCTCCGATTAGGGGTTGAGGTGGCTTTGCGAGCACGAGTCTACCCCCGCTCCGCGCCCGCGACAACCCCCTCATTTTGTAACCGCCCGGCCAAACCAAAGTGTAACTTATTGGGCTACACTTTCTGTTTACGGCGACGGCAGGCAACAAAGCCCAGGGCGATCACACCCGCGAGGCTGGCGTAGGTGGCTGGCTCGGGGACGGCCGAAACGGTGCCGTTCACGATGATGTCATCAAACGTCAGGGCCTGGTTGATCGTCGGCGTTTGCAGATAAAACCGGAAATACTGCGTGGTGGTGATTCCCGTAAACGAGGTGAGATCGACGGTGTAGTCTTTCGGAATCGTGTTGGTGGCCGTGGCCGCTTGCAGCGGAATGGCGCCGCCACCCGTGGTCGTGCGATCCGTCGAGAGCACCGTGCTGGTGCTGGTGAAACCCGAAGGGGAGCTTGCGGTCACGAGATAAAAGGCACGGTCGCTGGCGCTGCTGCTTCCGCTGGCCACTTGGAACGTGATGGAGGTGAGATCCAGTTGATAGCCCGCGTCCGGAGTGATGCTGAAGGTGAAATAGTTATTGGCGACGAAGGCACCCGCATAGGTGGTCGCCGCGGAACTAAAGGTGGTCGCCCAGCTGCTCACGGTATCCGTGCCGCCGTTGTAGACAAAGCTGCCCGAAGCCGTGCTCCCGCTTTGGTTCACCAAGGCCGGAGCCGTGACGTTGGCAGCCGTGACGGTCGGGTTGACGTTGATGACGGCATTGGACGGAGAGACGGTCGCGGTCATCGCATAATCTACGAGGACAACGGCGGAGGCGGACGTGGCGCCGAAGGCGAGGAGCGCGAGCGAGGCACCGAGGGTGAGGGTGGTTTTCATGATGGGGTGATGGGCTGAAAGTGTTTTGGAGTTCTTGGGATCAGCGGGTGACCGTGATCTCTTCGACGGACAATTTTGCATGCGAACCATAGATGTCGGTCTGGCTGTCGCGCCGGACATCGACGATGAGGGACGCGGCATCGCTGCCGCCCCATTGGGTCTTCGTAAGCGGGATGTTGCCCGAGCCGGTGACCGGAATGCCGTCGCTCAGCGCGTAAATTTCATAGCGGACAAAACCTTCGCGCGAAGAGGGCCCGAGCGTGAGCGCGATCTTGGTGGGCACGCCTTTGACCGGAATCGCCGCGACCGACTTCGTTTGTTTTCCCGAGAGCGTCTCCGGCGGCTCCTTCATGCTGAAACCTTCGGTGCGATATCCAAACAACAGGAGTCCCGGACGGACGCGCAGGGAAATCACCACCTGGGCCTGCTCGGCGGTCACCGGGGATGAAGCCAGGGAAAATTTAAAGCGCGCCTCATTCTCCGGCACGCCCTTGGCCTCGAGTTGGATGTTGTAGAGCGTGACCGTGATCGGGCGGGCGAAGAACCCGAACTTTTCCATGGTGGGGCTCACCAGGCTCACGCGGGCGAAAGGCTGGTTCGCGGCCACCAGATTCAGACGGTTGTTTTCGGTGAACACCTCGGTGTTTTGAACATCGGGGTATTGCTGCAATGTCCAAAAATTCAGGACGCCGTCGGCGATGCGGGGATCGCTTTTTTCAAAGGTGTTGGTGAAGACGGAGTCCGCACTGGCGAGCGAGGGGGAGAGAAAAGCCACGAGCCCGGCCATCACGAATCTCGGAGGAATAGAGCGGGGTAGAGTGAACATAGGTGGGGGTAATTTCCTGCGATACTGGCAGGCCCGGATACCTCGAACAAACCACCCGGTGATTTACTCGTTCGGCAAACCGAGGAAGGAGCTTTCACCGCAGCCCCGTTGATGGCTTTATCCGGACATGCCCCTCTCCATGGAAGACATCGCGCGGCGATTGAACATTTCCAAGGTCACCGTCTCCAACGCCATCCGGGGCACCGGCCGGGTATCGGCGGAAACGCGCGCACGGGTTTTAAAGCTGGCGGCCGAGTTGGGTTACCGGCCCAACCCGCTGGTGACCGCGCTCATGAGCGACTTGCGCCGCAACCGTTCCAGCCGGCGCTGCACGCTCGCATTCCTTAATTTTTTCCCCGGCCGGGAGGACTGGCGGCAGCATCCGACGTTTGTGCAGTTTCACCAAGGTGCGGAACGGCGGGCGGAGGAGCTCGGCTACCGGCTTGAGCTTCACTGGCAGGGCGAGGTGGGCGGCAACGACCGGCGTCTGAGCAACATCCTTTACGCACGCGGCATCCCCGGTGTCGTGCTTGCTCCGTTGCCGACGGACACCTTCAAGGTCGACCTTGATTGGAGCCACTTTGCGGTCGTCGCGATCGGTCACACTTTCCACGAGTTCAATGCGCATCGGGTGAGCAACCACCAGTTCCATTCCGTCCGGCTTGCCATGAACAAGCTGGTGGAAATGGGACTCCGACGCATCGGGCTGGTGGTGCCTAAGATGGACGACGAAAAGGTGGAGAATGCCTGGGTGTCCGGTTTCATTGCGGCCCAACTGCACCATGGGCTGCCCGCCATTGCGCCGTGGGTGTCCGCAGACTTTAGCGCGCTGACGATCATCCCGTGGATTCGCGAACAGAAAATCGAGGCGGTGGTGAGCACGAATAAACGCCCCCTGCTCTGGATGGAGAACGAAGGAATGCGGGTCCCGGAGGACATCGGCTTTGTGCACCTCGACTGGTCCAAGGAAAAGGGCGCGATGGCCGGCGTGGACCAGTGCTCGGAACACATCGGGGCGGCGGCCGTCGATATGTTGATCGAGCAGCTCAACAACAATGAAGTCGGTATTCCCAAACGCGCCAAAACCGTGCTGATCGACGGCGTGTGGCACAATGGGCCCACCTTGAAAAGTTTAGCATCCGACGCCGGAAATACCTGACGGGCCCCGCCATCCGCGCGGAACTCCTGTTTGGGGAACGGGTAAATCATCGCGGCATTTGTTCGTTGAACGCGGTGGTGGCGTAATCACAACGCCATGCCACCCCCCCACCTTCGCGCGCCCCGGCGGACCTCCGGACGCCGCGGCTTCGCCTTGCTCATCACGATCACGCTGCTCGCGTTTTTGGTGCTGCTGCTCGTGTCGCTGTCGTCGCTCACGCGCGTGGAAACCCAGGTGGCGGACAACTCGAAGAAAAACACGCAGGCCCGGCAAAACGCCCTGTTCGCGCTCAATCTCGCCGTCGCCGCACTACAAAAATACGCCGGCCCCGACCAGCGCGTGACCGCAACCTCCTCCTTGGGCGATGCAAGCAATCTCAACGGCGTCCCTGTGTCGGTTGATGGCAAACGCCACTGGGTCGGCGTCTGGGGCAATGGCAACGCATCCTCCGCCAACACCGGCGCGCCCGTGCTGCTCAACTGGCTGGTGAGCGGCAACGAAAGCGCCTCGTTCACCGCCACCAATGGAGCGCCTCCCTACAGCGGCGTCGCGGGAATCACGTTCGACAGCACGAGCCCGATTCCCTCGCTCACAAGCGGCAGCGATGCGTCTTCGTCGTTGGGCACGACGGCCCAAGGCTGGCGTCTGCTCGTCGGCGCCAACAGCACCGGCGGCGATGTCTCCCGTTATGTGGCCGCCCCGCTGGTTGCGATTGAAGCGTCCTCCGCACAAGTGCCGGGACTCGGCGGCAACGCGCCGGTGACCGTCGGCCGTTATGCCTGGTGGGTGGGCGACGAAAACGTGAAAGCCCGCGTCAATCTCTACAACCCGCGCCTGGCGGGAGCCGCGAGCGAGTTGGGCTCGAGCTTTGTCGTCGCCCAGCGTTCCGCCGGCGAATGGGTGGACCGCCAAAGCGGCGGCACTTCGCTGGGTTCGCTTTATCCTGCGCTGTCCGACGCGTTGAAGGGCGTGTTTTCCGTGCCCCAGCTCGCCCTCGCCTCCAGCGATCCGGCGATGACGGGTGCGACGGCCAAAGAACGTTTCCACGATCTCACCTCTTTCAGTTACTCGGTGCTGGCCGATGCCGCGCAGGGCGGCCTCAAAAAAGATCTGAACCGCGCTCTCGCTCCGGATGCACCGCAGGCGGCCGAGACCGCGCGCGGAACGGGATATGCGCCGCCGGCCGCCCGCGATTGGCTCTTCACGCCGAACAACGGCGGGGCGGATTCGTATGGCGTGCCGACGTGGGGGTTGTTGCGCGCCTACGCGGGCACGCAGGTCGCACCCGGCGCGACGATCCCGATCAAATCTCCGGTGCGTGCGACCTCCGGCACTCATTATTTCTACGATCAGGCCGGCATAAATCCCGTGATCACCTACGCGGGCATCGGCTTCGATTTCACGGCGCCCGGCAATGTGGCTCCGCCCGCCGTGCCGGTGTTTCCCACGCCGATTCACCTGAACCTGTTTCCCGTCGTGGTGCTGTGGAATCCCTACACCACGCCCATGGCCGGCGGTGTTTACACGGCGGCGATCGGCGTGCGCTCCTCGGGCCAGTTGCAGTTGCGCGAAGGGAGCTCCGGCGGACCGCTGCGCGCGGCCTTTCAACTCCAGTGGGCAACCTTTGCCTCCACGGGCAGCCGGACTTATTTCCGTTTCAAACTCACCTGCCCCGTCCTCGCTCCGGGGGAGAGCCGCGTGTTCATGCTGGCGGGCAACACCACCTATCAGCCTGGCCTCACCGAGTTGGTGGAAGGGCTGAATCCCAACGCGAGCGCCTCGATGAACACCGGCGCCTCCCTGGCCAATGCCGCCGATGCCGCCAAAGATTTCATCGCCTACGCGACCAACGGCGCGGGCACGTCCGCCCTGGGTGGCGGCGAACTCGATGCCGTCCTCGCGGAGTTCGACCCGACGGGCGCCCAGCCCACCGGACAAGATCCCGAAACCGCCTCACCGGCCTGGTATGCCGTGGCTCAACGCGTGGGCGCGGATGTTGGCACCGCGCCTTCGGCCCGTCCGCTGGAAACCGACACCACCACGGCCGACCTGCGCTATGGGTTCCGCCTCCGCTCGAATTTCCCCGACAGCGGCAGCGAGGTTCAGTTGCAGTGGATCGCGCACGCCAACGCCCGCGCCTCGCTCATGACGCGCACGAAGCTCGACAGTTGGCTGAAGTCCGACGGCAGCACCGCCGGCAACAGTCCGTCCTACGCCGGCCGCTTCGGTGCGTTCACCATCTGGCCCGACTTCAGCACCACCACCGCCCGCGCCTCGACCGGCACCGGCCTGTCCGTGCCGGCCAGCAACATCCCGACAACCACGACGCTGTGGGAATTCCCTTCGCCCGCGCTCGGCCTGCTTTCGCTCGGGCAGCTGCAGCACGCGCCGGTTTCCCTGCTCGGCACGTATCCGTCTTACGCGATCGGCAACAGTCTCGCCGATTTCCACATCCCGCGCACGAGCGTGCTTTCGACCACCGACACGAATCCGTCCGCGTCCGCCCAGATGGCGACCAGCCGCATCAACACCTACTACGACCTCTCCTGGTTTTTGAACCGCGCGCTGTGGGACCGGTATTTTATTTCCTCGGTGCCGACCGGTGCGGCGCCTGCGACGACCACGACCGCCGCCTGGACCCAGGCCAACATCGACAGCGCCGATCCGCTGCCCGTCGCACGCCTCCATTTCTATAACAAAGGAGGGATTTCTCCCGCCGTCGCGCAACTCCGCTACGATAACGCAACGGCCACCTCCGATCCCTACAACCAGGCGGCCGCCAACCTGCTGGTCGCCGGCGGATTCAACGTCAACTCCACGTCCGAGCAGGCGTGGCGCGCCGTGTTGGGCGGCGTCAACCAGCTCGCCTACGATCCGCAGACCCGCGCCGCCGGGTCGGCGTTGCAGGCCGCGTTTTCACGCTTCGCCAATCCGACGGCGGACAGCGCCCTGACCATGCCCTGGCAGGGCTACCGCCAGCTCACCGAGGCGCAGGTCCGGCAGCTGGCGACCAACATCGTCATCGAGATCAAAAAGCGCGGTCCGTTTCTCTCGCTGGCCGATTTCATCAACCGCCGCCTGGCCGCGGACGCCACCGGGTTGAAGGGAACGCTGCAAGCCGCGCTCGACGCCACGACGACCGGCGACGCGGCCAACCTCGCGACCACCGCGCCTTTCAACGCGAACTACGTCTCGGCCGCGCCCACCACCGGCGCGAGCTGGGACGTGAACCACATGCGTAACGATTTATCGAATACAGCGGTTTCCCACCGCTCCCGGTCCGCCCTCGCGCCCAAATTTATCGGCCAGGCGGACATCCTCTCCACCCTAGGCCCCGTGCTCGCCGCGCGCTCGGACACCTTTGTGATCCGCACCTGCGGCGAAACAGTGAACCCTCTGCTGGCGGCCACGGATGCCGGCTACATCACCGGACGCGCCTGGTGCGAGGCGGTCGTGCAGCGCGTTCCCGACTACGTCGATCCCGCCGATCCTGCTCGGACGACCAACTTCCTCGGTGATGCCGTCGCACCTTCGGCGACCAACACGACCAACCAGACCTTCGGTCGCCGTTTCAAGATCGTCTCCTTCCGCTGGCTAACCCCGTCCGACATATGAACCGTCTTCGCTTGAGTGGCCTTCTCCTCGCCGTGACCGCGTTGTCGGTCACATCCGGCCGCGCGCAGACACCACCGGCCACGGTCGCCGGTATGAGCGTGCGCCTCATGAGCTGGGAGGGCGAGTTGAGCGATCTCTTGCTCGCGGATGGCACCACCTTTCTGCCCGCCAGAGCCGGTGAATTTATCTTGGGCCGCGCGGTTTTTCTTAACCGCAAGACGCCCACGATGCGGGTGTTTCGCGAGCAGACCGTGGAGGGCGCCAAACGAAAACTCCCGGTCGCCGACGTGCCGCTGCCGGAAGGAACCTCCAGCGTCCTCGTGATGCTCGCGCCCGCTCCGGCCGGCAGCGCGTTGCCGATTCAAGGCCGGGCCCTCGATCAATCCCTTGAGGTGCATCCGCTCAACACGGTGCGCATCGTCAATTTCTCCAATCGCACGCTCGCCTTGCGCGTCGGTGAAAAAACCTCGGTGTCCGCGCCCGGAGCGGACGACCGGTTTCCCTTCCCCGCCGGCGGCGCGCCGCAGGTTCCCGTCGAGGTGGCCGTGAACACACCGGAAGGTTGGCAACTGGTCCAACGCAGCCTGCAACCCGCGCCCGCCGGTCGCCGGATTCTCGTGGTCGTGCGCGACGGCCGGCCGGATCTGTCGATCCAGGATCCCTCGCTGAGAACCAAGCCGGTGGACGCAGTCTTTCTCATCGATCGCGCACCGCCCGCACCGGTGAGCGTCGCCCAAAAATAATCCTCCTTATGTTTCCGCCCATCATCACACCGCAGATCCAAGATGAAGCGTTCTCCCTGACCAGCCGCGAAGACTGGTTGCAGACGGCGCAGCGTCTCTGCCGCGCGGCGTTTGACCACCGGTCCTCCGAAGGCACCTCGCTCGAGTTGGGTCGCACTTCCTCGACGTTTGATCCGTGCGCCCAGGACATGGAAAGTTTTGCCCGCCCCCTCTGGGCCTGGATTCCCCTGACGGCCTCCACGGGGACGAACGAAGAGTGGCCGGAGATTCTGCGCGGGTTGACCAACGCCCTGAATCCCGATCACCCGCAGGCGTGGGGCGAACAGGAAGACATCGATCAGCGGTCCGTGGAAACGACGGTGCTCGCCACCGGTCTCTGTCTGGTGCCCGAGTCGTTGTGGACTCCGTTGTCCGCGGCCGAACAAACCCGGCTGGCCCGCTGGCTGTATCAAATCAACCAGGTCAACCTGCCCGCCAACAACTGGCGCTGGTTCCGCGTGCTGGTGAACCTCGGCCTGCGCAGCGTGGGACAACCGTGGGATCAGGCGGTCATGGAGCGCGATCTGGTCGTGTTGGACAGCCTGTATCTCGACGACGGCTGGAGCATGGATGGTCCGCGCGGTAATCGCGGCGATTACTACAACGGCATGGCGCTGCAGTCCTATGCGTTGATCTACTCGAAACTAGCTGCCGACCTCGATCCGGCGCGGGCCGCCGTTTTTCGCGAACGCGCCGTCCGCTTTGCGCGGCAATTCCTGCACTGGTTCTCCGCCGACGGCACCGCCGTGCCTTTTGGCCGGAGTCTGATCTATCGTTTCGCGCAAGGCTCCTTTTGGTCCGCGCTGGTGTTCGCCGACGTGGAGGCGCTCCCGTGGGGCGTGATCAAGGGCCTGCTCGCCCGCCATGTGCGCGAGTGGCTCCGGCAGCCGATCCTCGATGCGTCGGGCTGCCTGACCATCGGCTACGGTTATCCCAACCTGAACGTGTCCGAGGGCTACAACTCACCCGGCTCTCCCTACTGGGCGCTCAAGGCCTTCCTGCATCTGGCGGTCTCCGCCGATCATCCGTTCTGGAACTGCGAGGAGCGTCCCATGCCCGCGCGCGCGCCCGTCTCCGTGCAACCGCACGCGGGCAAGGTGTTGTTTCACGGGCCGGGTGCGCAGGACGTCACCGCGCTCAACGAAGGCGACGCCACCCGTCACGTGCATTGGCTGCGGCACCGCGCGGCCAAATACCAAAAATTCGCCTACTCGGGCGCGTCCGCCTTCTGCGTGCCGGTGAGCGGCGAACACTACGAACAAGGCGGCTGGGACCAGATGCTGGCCTTCAGCCGCGACGGCATCCATTTTTCCGGGCGCGAGTGCAACCTGCGCTCGCACCTCGCGGCCGATGGCGTGCTCTGGGCCGAATGGTCGCCGATGCCGGGCGTGACCGTGCAGACGTGGACCCGCGTCTGGGAATGCTGGCAGGTGCGAGTCCACTGCATCGCCTCCGAGATCCCCTGCGAAACCGTGGAGGCCGGCGGCGCGCTTCCCTGGGCCGGACGCAATTCCTGGTTGCCCCCCGAACGCCCCGATGCGGTCGAGTTGGTTTCCTCGGGATATTTCGGCGCCATCCACGGCCTGTTCGGCACCCGCACCGCGCGCGTTCATTCCCTCGAACCCAACTGTAATCTGCGCCACCCGCGCGTCTGCTTGCCGACACTCTCAACCGCTCTGACTCCTGGCGTAACCTGGCTCGCCGCCGCCATGCTGACCAGTGCGTCCGCCGAACGCGCCGCCGCCTACCGCACGCTTCCGCAGCGCTGGACCGCAAGCATGGACCCCGTCGGCGGCAGCCTGCGCATTCAGGCGGAGTCCGAACCATGGATCTGCATTCCCAAGTGAAGAACGCCTGTTGAGTAACGAGTAAATCACTGCTCTATTTGTTCCGTTTTACCGGCGGTGGCTTGCTCGCAGACACCATGATACCCCTTCGTTTTACCCTGGTCCTGGCTGGTTCGTTGTTGCTGGCCGCGCTCACCCTCAAGGCCGGCGCTCCCGCCGAACTGCCTCCCCACGTCCCGTTGGCGACGCCCGCCGATTTTTCTCCCTCGGGCAATCAGTCCATGTTCTCCGCCGAGCGCGCCGGCCTCGGCAAACACAACGGCGACGACGTGTGGCAGGTCCACACGATCGACGCGGCGCAACAGCCCTGGTTCGCCCAACTCAAGACCAAGCTGAAGGCCGTGAAAAAGGGCGACGTCTGCCTGTTCATCTTCCAAGCGCGCGCCGTGAAAACGAGCACCGAGAGCGAGCAGGCTCAGTTTCGTCTCGTGGTCGCGGACCGCAAAAAACCGTTTCCGCGCATCGCCCTCGGCGGCTACTCCCTCGACAAGGAATGGCGTGAGATCGCGCTGCCGTTTGTCTTCGAACAGGACTACGCCGCCGGCGAAGTCGAAGCGTCGTGCGACATGGGCTACGGCCGCCAATCCATCGAAGTGGCGGGCCTGCGCATGCTCAACTTTGGCGACTCGGTCCTGCTGTCACAGTTGCCCCGCACGCGTCCCACCTACGCGGGCCGCGAGCCCGACGCACCGTGGCGCAGCGAAGCGCTCGCCCGCATCGAGCGCGTTCGCAAAGGCGACCTGGCCCTTGAGGTGACCGACTCCGCCGGACGCCCGGTGCCCGCCGCCGCCGTGCAGGTAAAACTCGAATCTCATGCCTTCCAGTTCGGCGTCGCCGTGAACGTCGAGCTCCTGCGCAACAAAACGCCCGCCACGGAGGAATACCGCCGGCACGTCGTCGAATTGTTCAACGCCGCCACGCTGGAGAACGACCTCAAATGGCCCAACTGGAATGGCGAAGGGAAATCCGCCGACTACCGCGAGCGCACGCTCCGCGAACTGGCCTGGCTGAAAGAAAAAGGTCTCTCCGTGCGCGGCCACGTCATGGTGTGGCCGGGCTGGCGCTTCCTGCCCGCGAACATCAAGGAACTGCGCGACCAGCCCGAAAGCATCCCGACACTCGTGCGCGCGCACATCCGCGACATCGCCCTCGCCACCAAGGACACCATTTCCGAGTGGGACGTGCTCAACGAACCGGTCAGCAACCACGACCTCATGGATATGTTCGGCAACCAGATCATGGTTGATTGGTTCAAGGACGCCGCGGCGTTGCTGCCCGGCGTGCCGCTCTATCTCAACGACTGGGGCAACCACGACCAGCGCGCGAACCCGGGCTCGGTGCAGGCCTTCGAGGATGTCGCGCGGTATCTGATCGACCAGGGCGCGCCGCTCCACGGACTGGGCCTGCAATGCCACATCGGCGGCGTGCTCTGCCCTCCGGCGGACATCCTCGCCACGCTTGATCGTTACCAGAAAAATTTCGGCCTGCCCGTGCGCATCACCGAGTTCGACGTCAACGTGGACGACGAAGAGATCCAGGCGGATTACACACGGGACTTCATGATTGCGATGTTCAGCCACCCGTCGGTGGTCGGCGTGCAGCATTGGGGCTTTTGGGAGGGCCGCCACTGGCAGCCCAAGGCCGCGCTCTACCGCAAAGACTGGACGGAGAAACCCAACGGCGCCGCCTACCGCAAGCTGGTGCAGGAGACCTGGCACACCGACGAGTCGGGTGTCACCGACGCCGATGGAAAATGGACCACGCGCGGTTTCTACGGACACTACGCCGTCACCGTGACCATCGGAAACAAGGTCTTCCGCACCACCGTCCAGCATGACGCGAAAAGCGGCAACGCGGTGCGTGTGACCTTGCCGCCTTCCTTTTAAAACATCTCAACAAAAAGACCGGACACGCACGGGAGCGTGTCCGGCCGAAGTTGCCGCGGAACGAGCGTTTGATCGCCCGCTCAATACTCGCTCAGCGTGGTCACCGACTTGGCGGGCAGTGACAGGCTCACCGCACCGGCGCTGGGGTTCAAATCGCCCAGCTTGGTCATCGACTCGCTCGCGCTCGTGCGACGGACGATCACCGTGGCGGTGGTGAAGCCGTTGACCGTCGTAGGCACGTCCGACGTGCTGTTGTTGATCAGGACCACCGACGCCTTTCCGTCGCCGGGAGCCTTGGTCGCCACCGACACGATGTTGCTGTCGTTGGACGACGCCAGAAAGCGAATGTTATCGGGACGGAAATACCGGCTGAACTGGCCCATGACATGGAGCCGCTTGTTGGTGGTGTAGCTTCCGTCGCTGTTCAGGTTGATCAGGCCCTGATTGTAGCGCTCGCCAGGAGGGCTCACGCACCACCAATACATCCAGCCGGGCTCGCCGCGTTTGAGCGCCGCCGCGATCTTGTTGCCCCACCGCAACCCGTCCGTGATGGAGGCGTCGTTCAGGACGTTGTGGTCGCAAACCTCGGCATTGAACACGAGTTTCCCATTGGTGGTCAGTCCGTAGTTTTCCGAGTCGCCGTAATCGTGGGTGGGATAAAAATCCAGTTTGGCGCGGGTGGCGGCCGTGAGCGTCGACGAGCCCAGATAGTTGGTCTGCGTCCATTGACGCGACGAGCCTTCCGGCGCGCCGACCATCAGGTTCCAGCCCATGTCGGAAGCCAGATCGTGAAGCTCGTCGGCCACCAACGAGGCGACGTTGTTCATCTCCGAAGCGGTGTAACGGCACGATGCATATGCGGTCGCGAGGTCGGGCTCGTTCTGGATGCTGACCCAGCGAATATTGAAACCGAGCGTCTGCTTATACCAATACACGTAAGAGCGCATGTAGTAGGAAAAGTCGGCGAAATGGGAGGTGAGCAGATGGCCGCCGTTGTTCACGGAGCCGGGCAACGCGTAGGATTCCGTGCCCTTCATCCAGGCCGGAGGACTCCACGGCACCGCGTAAAACTGGTTCATCCCGCGGTTCTTCGCCTCTTGCGCAAACCAGCGCTGATGTTGATCGGAGTTCCAGTCACGCACGCCCGGCGCCGGCATGCAGGTGGTTTGATCCGGATCCTCGGCCGAGGTGTAGGCATTGATTTCCAAGCGGACGATGGAGAGGCCGGCGTTGGAGTCGGTCTGCCCGAAAAGCCGGTCGAGGATTTGTTGTTTGTTCGGATTCGAGTCGGGCAGGTTGCGGATGAACTTAACCGGATGATTCGCGGCCGCACCGAAGCCCCAAATGGTCTGATAGGTGGTGTTTCGATACAACGTGACGGTGGCGGCGGGCAGTGAGACGGCGGACATAAGTCCGAGGAGAAGACACGCGAGAGCGGAGTCCAGGCAGCGGCCTCGCCCGAGGGTTCGGGTCGTATTCATGGGGTCGTTTCTTTGGGGTTGGGGTGGGCAGACTCATCCCCGGTCGGGGGATGAACCTGTTTAACCGGGAAGGGGAATCCCGGCCAAAAAGAGAAAGCAAAAGCAAGGGAGCACGCCGCGGCGCGCATCGCCTCTTGAAAAGATCTTCGCGGTCAGGCCGGTCCCGACGCTCAACGCATCACATCAATAATTGGTGCGCACATTCTTGTTCAGAATGGTGCCCTTTTTGAAATTGCCCGCATGGCCGTCCACGAACACGGCGTTCATCGAGCCGTTGTGGCGGTAGCGAATATAGCCGTTGGCCTGCGGATCCGCATCGGTGGTGTCACTTACAGCGATCGGGTTGTTCGCTTCGGCAGGCTGACCGTCGGCCGTCATTTCCGGCACACTGTAAAACTGGGAATGGGAACCGCCGTTCGCCTGTTGGGTGGCGTCTCCGAACAAAATGATTTCCGCCGGGCGCGTCACCTGGATGGCCCGCACGGCCACCGGATTGCCGGCCGTCGCCGGATTCACGAGCAACCGCGGATTGCACGAATAGGAAGAGCGGTTGGCGTCGGCGGCCACGGCGGGTTCGATCGTGCGCGAAGGGCAAACCACGATGCTGCTGTTTTTCTCGTCCGAATTGCTCGGATTGCCGGCGCTCATGTAAGGGCGCAGGGCCTGCCGCCAGTTCACGCCGGTCGCGTCCGTTGAATACGGGAAAACCCGCTTCTCCGAGACATAGAGATTGGTGGCGACCCAGATTTGGCGGAGATTCGATCCGCAGGTCGTGTTGCGCGCCGATTCACGCATCCGCCCGACGGTCGGAATCAGGATGGCGGCCAACACACCGATGATCGCGATGACCGCCAACAGCTCGATCAACGTAAAGCCGCGAACTCGCGGCGGGCACCGACGGATATGCGGGGTGTGGGGCATGAAGCGACCTTTCGACCATTCCACCAAAGAGGCAAAATGAACGCTGCTTTACCCGTTCCGCTCATCACTTTTTGCACTCCCGCATTTCCCTCTAGTGGCACCCTCGGTTTCCCTCGTCGGAATATTTGTCACCTAATAGGTGACAAATATCCGTAATGATCTCCGGCATTGATCGTTACCCACGCGCAAATCCCCCGCTTTTGCCCAACGTGCAGAACACGTTTGAACTCCTTTCCGCGATGCGTTTGGTCTGCCCGCTATGTCTCTCGGTTTTGTCGGTCAGCGCTGCGTCAGTGAACGTGAACCCGAACTCGGCCTCGGCCAGGTCGCCGAGCTCGACCGCACCCGCATCACGGTCGAATTCCCCGCCACCCGCGAGAAACGCATCTACGCCCGCGGCACGCCCGTCCTGAAACGCGTCCAATTCGCCGCCGGCGAAACCGTCGCCCCCCGCACCGGCGCGAAATTCACCGTCGCCTCCGTCGAGGAAACCGCAGGCCTCCTCACCTACGTCGGCGCCGAGGGACAACGCGTCCGTGAAGACGCCATCTCCGACATCACCAGCGTCGCCTCCCCCGCCGAACGCCTCATGGCCGCCCAGGCCGATCCGTCCGAAGTCTTCGACCTCCGCCTCCGCTCCCTCCAAGCCCGCGCCCGCATCCGCCAGTCCGAGGTCCGCGGCTTCCTCGGCGGCCGCATCGACCTGATCCCCCACCAATTCTACATTCTCAACGAGGTATCCAACCGCCAAATACCGCGCGTTCTCCTCGCCGACGAGGTCGGCCTGGGCAAAACCATCGAGGCCTGCTTGATCCTCCAGCGCCTCCTCGCCACCGGCCGCGCCAAACGCGCCCTCATCCTCGTTCCCGAGTCGCTCACCCACCAATGGTTCGTCGAACTCCTCCGCCGCTTTAACCTCTGGTTCACCATCTTCGACGAACCTCGCTGCCTCGCCGTCGAAGCCAGCGAACCCGGCAAAAACCCGTTCCTCTCCAGCCAGCTCGGCCTCGCCAGTATCGCCTACCTCGCCGGCCCCGACGCCGCCTCCCGCCGCACCCAGGTCATCGAAGCCGGCTGGGACCTCGTCATCGTGGACGAAGCCCACCACCTCGGCTGGACCCCCGAAGCCGCCAGCCCCGACTACCAATTCGTCGAGCAACTCGCCCGCAAAGCCCCCGGCCTGCTCCTCCTCACCGCCACGCCCACCCAACTCGGCCTCGCCGGACACTTCGCCCGCCTCCGCCTCCTCGATCCGCACCGCTACGACGATTACGAGACGTTCCTCGACGAAACCGCCGACTTCGGAAAAATCGCCGAGATCGCCGAAAAGATCGTCGATAACAAAGTCCTCTCCTCGAAAGACCAGGCCGCCCTCCGTCAGATCTTCGACCGCGACCCCGAAACCCTCGCCACCCACCTCGCCGCGCTCGACGCCGGCAAACCCGGCGCCCGCGAAGCCCTCCTCCGCACCCTGCTAGACCAACACGGCACCGGCCGCGTCGTCTTCCGCAACACCCGCGCCGCGATGACCGGTTTCCCCAAGCGCCAATACTGCCCCGTCGCTCTCGACGACGCCTCGCCCGCCCTCCTCGCCCGCGTCGCCCGCGAACTCCAGGCCGAAGAAGCCGCCGCCGATGCCAACGCCCACAACGCCAGCCGCATCCAAGGCGCCGCCGCCCCGATCGACAACGCCCCCATCTCCATCGACTTCTCCGCAGAAGCCGAAGCCGCCCTCGCCGCTGAGTCCTCCGAAGACGACGACTCTTCCGACCGCGCCGAATCCGACAACATCGCCAGCCCCGCCGAAGAATCATCTGACGACTCAGACGACGCCCTCGACGACGCGCCCGCCAAACCCGCGCGCAAGACAAAGGCCGCCAAGAAAACCAAAGCCAAGTCCGCCGCGCTGACCGCCTTCCCCGGAGCGAAATCCAAGTCAGCCAAGCCTGCCGCCTCCGACTCTAGCCTCTCAGCTCTAGACTCTGAGCTGCCGCCGTCCCCGGCGGCTCCGATCCGCTACACCTACAAAGACGACCCGCGCCTCGACTGGCTCGTCTCCTTCCTCAAAAAAACCGCGCCCGCCAAGGTCCTCCTCATCTGCCGCTCCGAGCGCAAGGTCCTCGCCCTCGAAGCCGCCATCAAGGAAAAGCACAACCTTAACATCGGCCTCTTCCACGAGGGCCTCCCGCTCGTCCAGCGCGACCGTCAGGCTGCCTGGTTCGCGGAAAAAGACGGCGCCCAACTGCTCCTCTGCTCCGAGATCGGCAGCGAGGGCCGCAACTTCCAGTTCGCCCACCACCTCGTCCTCTTCGACCTCCCGCTCAACCCCAGCCTCGTCGAACAACGCATCGGCCGCCTCGATCGTATCGGACAAACCGATACGATTAAGATCCACGTCCCCTACCTTGCCGGCGGAGCCGACGCCGCCGTCGCCGAATGGTATCATTTCGGCCTGAACGCCTTCGAAGCCCCGCTCCACGGCGGCAACGACTTTGCCACCGCCTTCCGCACCCGCCTCCTCGAACTCGCCACCAGCTACGGCGAAGGCAAACTCAAGAAGAACGCCCGCGCCCAGCTCGACGCCTTCATCGCCGAAACGGAAAAATTCCGCGACGAACTCCAGCTCAAGATGAAGCAAGGCCGCGACCGCCTCCTCGAGTTGAACTCCTTCAACCCCGCCGTCGCCCGCCAGGTGATCGACCGCGTGCGCGCCGCCGACGCCGACCCATCCCTCAAGAAAATCCTCACCGACCTCTTCGATCACTTCGGAGTCCGCATCAGCGAACACGAAGACGGCGACGTAAACCTCGATGCGAACCACGCCTACGTCGAAGGATTCCCCTCGATCCCCCGCGACGGCATGCTCGCGACCTACGACCGCAAACGCGCCATCGCCCGCGAAGACATCCGCTTCATCTCCGCCGACCACCCGCTCGTGCAAGACAGCATCGATCTCCTCGTCGATTCGCCCGCCGGCACCACCAGCTTCTGCGTCCTCGAAGCCGACAAACCCAACCTCCTCCTGGAAGCGGTCTTCGTCCTCGAAGCCGTCGCCGACGCGAAGTGGCACGTGGACCAATTCCTCGCCCCCACGCCCGTCCGCGTGCTCGTGGACATCCACGGCAACGACCTCACCGAAAACGCCCTCTACTCGCGCCTCTCCGCCGACGTCGAAGACGCCCCCCTCCCCCGCTTCCTGGAACGCCCCGGCTTCAACGGCACGCTCCTCAAAAACCTCGTCGAAGCCGCCAACGAACGTGCAAAAACCCACACGCTCACTCTAAAGAAAGTCGCCCGCGAACGCGCCGCGGCAGTCCTCACCGCCGACCTCCAACGCCTCGTCGATCTCTCCAAACTCAACGACAACGTCCGCCCCGAAGAGATCGAACAGGCAAAGAAACAGGTGCTCCACGTCCGCACCGCCATCGAAAACGCCCGCCTCCGCCTCGACAGCCTCCGCCTGATCGTCGAAGGCGTCGAAATCGAATAACTGGCCAGTTCACTTCACGTAATCCACCATATCTATGCCGAATTTACGCCCCGGCAAAGAACCCTCGCTCAGTCGATAATGGGATCCGTCCCAAACAATCAGGCTCATCTGGGGATCATCCGCCAGTTCACGGACCAAGCAATACTGACCAAAGGTATCGGTGCGAATGCCATTCAGCGCCACGATCACCATATCCGGCCTAAGGCCAAACGGCACGAGCTGCCGGCTCGATCCCGCAATCAACACTCCCTTCTTGGGCGCTGATTTGAAATCGGCCACTTGAACTTTTTTCAGCCCGCCAGGAAAGACGGCCGACAGTTTGCGCTCATGACCATTGGCCGCGGCCATGCTCGGATCGACTTCATTGAGACGAACCAGACAGGCTGCCTCGGCCACTGGTTTGTCTTGGTTGTAACGGTCGTCAACTTTTCGCGCCGTTTCGATCGCCTGCTTCCATTTTCCCTGCCGCTCCAGCAGCCAGATGTATGCGCCCAATCCTGAATACGAATACACCTCCGCCGCATCCTCAGCCACCTTCGTCGCCTTGGCGACATCACCCTTTTCGTAGAGATATTTGATCAGGGGCAGACTTTGGTTCGCCATATAAACACGGTCGTCGGCTTTTTCATAAGCTTGCAGGAATGCCTGCGCCGCTTTTTCCCGCAACCCGCGTCCATCGAGATATTCACCCAATTCGATATACAAGTCCGGATCAAGCGCAGCTGCCTTCTCCATGGCCGGCTGATAAAGCTCCGGCTGGCCCTTGTATGCCGTGGCGATCAATCGCATCGCGCGAAGATTGAATCCCGTCAGCGGTCCAAGCCATTTGCCAGCGATCTCAGGACTCATGTTATCATAACTGTCCCCGTTTTCATGATACGCATTATAACGCGCCAGCGAATATGAGTAAGGCGTCCGCTCCCACAGCTGTTTCATCCAGGCATCATCGTTTTCGTCACCCACTCCGATCTGGTATAAACGGTCGCCCACCTCAAAAGCCGTGCCGCGGGGCACCTCCGGTCGGAACCATCCATGGTGATCCGGAAACGGAAGAACGCGGCGTCCATTTTCGTCATCACGCAGCGATATCCACAAGGCAGGCGTCACCATTTCAGGGTGGTCACGAATGATCACTTCGCAGCGTGCGTTCTCCTCCCGCCGGCTGGCGTCGTTTCGCGCGATCATTCTTCTCACAAAAGGCGCGTAACGGAACCCGGACAGATTCCCGTCGATAAATGCGCTCAGTTTAGTCGCCTCATCTTTCACCCCCCAGTTGTCATGCAAAAATTCAAACGTCTTCTGGGCGGCCTGCATGAGATGCCGCTGATGATAACCAGCCAGCAGGTTTTTACCCGCTACCTGGATCCCTCCTTTGCCCGCCTCGCCCGCGAGAACAGATCCTTCGGGCGTATCGGCATATTGCTTTAACCACCCAAAGTCGTTCTTCGCCACCTCGAGGCCAAAGGCTTTCGCCGCCGCACCCGACTCTTGAACCTCAACCCCCAAGGCCGGCTTTGTGAAAAGATGCCCGTTTGAGACCGACAATGACACCTCGTTGGCAATACGCCAATAACCCGCGTCCGGTTTGCCACCGGCATCCTTGATGAATTGCAGCCCCATCTCCGGCCCCACCGAGCGAACCAGTGAACGGAAATACTCATGTTTAAGCGCATCCGAACCCGCCAAAGCCCGCTCACGCCCTTCGCGCCAGTCACACGTATTGCGAAGGATCAAAAGCGCCGCCCATTCCTGCAGCGTCTTGTCGCCCGCCGAGGGGAAATTCCTGAGCGCAACCAACGCCTCGGCTTGTTGCCCGCAAAGCGTGAGACGCAAAACCTCGGCCAATTGACGTCCCGCGTTGGGCGACATTCCGCCCTGCGCATCCGCAGCCGCCAAGTGCGCGGTCAGGCGATTGAGCACGGACCGCACATCCCGGAACTCTCCCGAATAATCATTCAATGCAATGGTCCCAAGCAGCAGGGCCGCCTGCACATGCCCCGACACGGAGGCCGGATGTTCGCTCAGAAAAAGTGATATCCGCTGGTTCTCAGCGATGAAGGTTTTGAGGCTGGGCGATAATAGCGCACTGGCGCATTCCCTGTCGGAATCAGCGGCCTCGGTAGTCGTAGCTTTGACGAACAACTCCTTCGCCAGCGGTGCGTAACCAGCAGGATTCCACACGCCCGGAGTGATTGAAATCACCTGCACTTTGTCGCCCGTCTTCACTTCATAACGAGTCTCGCCACCTTCATCCGGCAACTTGCGCAGATCTACCGGCGAAGCCGCCTTCCCCGCTCCGCTCAAATCCACAAGGGCCTGACTGATCTGCCGCACCATCCACGCTTCCTCGGTGCCACCTGAATAGGCAGTGACCGTGGAAGGCAGCGAAACCTGTGGGACGGATACTCCGGAAACAGACTCACGCGAGGGTTTGCACCCTCCCAATGCCATGCCCAGCACCACAAGACTCCATATCCAACCACAACGCCGCGAACAAATTGCAGGTAGCATCGATCACGACTGAAGCATGCGATTTTCAGGTGCAATTCCTATATTCAAGTCCCTCTAATCGTCGAAAGAGTATCCATGGATCGCCGAGCGACAACGATGGTCTGCCCACCATAATTCCGGTCATATAATTCCCTCAAGTTCCTGATGGCGTGATGCCGCCCGCTTATCCACGGTCGGCGCATCCCCATGATTAAACCGATCCTTTCCGATGCCTGGCGCATCTACCGCGAACGCTTCGGCGTCATTGCACTGATCGTCACTCTCATCTGGTTGCCCTGCAATCTGGTGGACAGCTACTTCACCTATTTTGTCTTCGATCCCGAAGACTTCCGCGGATCATTCAAACTCACCCAATTCCTCGAAAACTTTTTCGGTATCATCGCCACCGCCGGTGTGACTTATGTCGTCCTGGGCCAGACTGCGAATCGCCCGGTCGGCTACGGTGACGCTCTCGGAGTGGGATTCTCGTCCTGGGGCCGTATGTGGATCACGCGCTTCCTCTACTCCGTTGCTGTTCTCGTCGGCCTGCTGCTGCTGGTCATTCCGGGGATCTATCTCGGCACGCGTTGGGCTTTTGCGGAAAGCATCGTCATCGCCGAAGACGTCTCCGGCCCCACCGCCTTGCGCCGCAGTTTCGATCTCACCCGCGGCCGCTTCTGGCCTGTCTTCTGGCTGATCGTTCTCACCATTCTGATCATCGCCATTCCCCTCGTGTTGTTCTCCCTGCCGGTGGCCTTGGTTCCGGTGCTGGATCACTGGCTGATCAACGTGGCCTTCATGCTTCCGGCGGACATCGCCGCCGCCTTCGCCACAGTCGTCTTCACCTGCGGATATCGCACCCTCTCCGAAGAACCAGCAGCCGGGGTATAAGCCGACACTTACTCTTCCGAATCGGCTGTGAACATCACATTGGTGATCTTCGCTTCCTTGAGCACGTCCAGGATTTTGACTGTCGTCGTGTAACTCGAATCGGGATGCGAATTCAGAACCACTTGGTGTTTTGCAGGGGCTTTTTTGAGTAGCTCCGCGCTCAGCGCAGACAGCTCATACTGCTTACCCTCCATCCAGATGATGTTTTTCTCATCGATCCGGATATTCAGCTCCTTCAAGTCACTTTTGACAGGATTGGGCGCGAGGGCCGTTCCCGGGATCGGCATCGGCATGTCTTCCGCAATGACCAAAATCGGGCCTGACACAGACGTGCTCACCCTGAACACCACAAATGCCAGCTCATCGCCGACCTTGTGTTTCGTTTTGATGACACTGGTGGGCACCGTCGCGACCACCTCTTGGCCCTTCCAGTTGATGGCATACGCTCGATATTCGACGGAGTCCAAAGTCGCCGTGTAAACTTTGAGGATCTTGGCCTTGCCGCCATCGACAACAACCATGGAGGGCCCCTCTGCCCGGACGGGTATAAAGAGCGCCAAGAAGAGGATTACGCAGGAGTATTTCATTATCACAAAAACCGGTTCGGGCTCAAAAAAAGGGGCGGCTTCTTGCCGCCCCTTCGTCCGCTCAACTTACGAGATCGAGATCAGCTCCACCTCGAACACCAGCACCGAGCCGGCGGGAATCGCGCCTTGCGCGCGGTTGCCGTAGGCGAGGTCGGCGGGGATCGTGAGTTTCCACTTCGAGCCGACCGACATCAGCTGCAGCGCCTCGACCCACCCGGGGATCACGCCGGTCACGGGAAACGAGATCGTCTCGCCGCGCGCCACCGAGCTGTCGAACACCGTGCCATCGATGAGCGTGCCGTGGTAGTGCACCTCGACGCTCTGATCAGGATTCGGTTTCGCGCCTTTGCCTTCAACCAGCACTTCGTATTGCAGGCCCGACTCGGTCGTGACGACGCCCTTGCGCGCCTTGTTGTCGGCCAAAAACTTATTGCCGCCCTCCGCCTGCTTGGCGGCGCTCTCGGCGGCGACCGCCTCGGCTCGCTCCTGCGCGGTTTCAAACGCGGCGCGCAGGTCCTTCTCGGACACGCGCGACTTCGCGCCGCTCAAGCCGTCCTGCAGACCGACGACAAACGCCGCCAGGTCGATCTCGACGCCGCCTTGCTGGGCGATGTTGCGGCCCATGTTCATGGCGATGCCGTAGCTGACGCGCTGATCGGCGGTTTGGAGGGAGTTATCAGGTGTGGACATGACGGATTAGGTTGGCGGGTTGGTTGAAAAAATCCCCGCCACCCCAAAGCCCTGTGCGGGAAATGCAACCCTCCTTTGGCCGCACCGCCATTGCATCCGCCCGCACCCTGTCCACGCTCAGGCCTTCGCGAAATCATGGACCTCACCAAAGCCCGGAAACGCTTCCCGCTCGTCAACACGCTCATCGAGACCTTCGGATTCAGCCCGGGGCTCGCCCTCGCGGTCTCCCTGTTCCTCTCGTTTCTCTGCCTGCTGGCCGTCGTCTGGGTCGTGCGCTCGGCCCCTCCGCGTAAACTCTACCTGTCCAGCGGACCCGAGGGCAGCTCCTTCCAGCGCTGGGCCGAGGCCTATAAAGTAGCTCTCGCCAAACATGGCGTGACCCTCGAAGTCCTCCCGTCGTCCGGATCCCTCAACAACCTCGACCGCATGCTGACCCAAGGTCCCTTCGGCGAGCGGGTGGACATCGGGTTCATTCCCGGCGGCGTCGTTGCCAAAGACCAAAAAATCGACGGTCTCAAGTCGCTCGGCAGCGTCGGCTACCAACCGTTGTGGGTCTACTATCGCGGCGCGACCCCCATCAGCCGGCTCTCCCAGCTCGAAGGCCAGCGCATCGCCATCGGCGGCATCGGCAGTGCAACCCGCACAATCGTGCAAACCTTGCTCCAGGCCAACGGCATCACCGGCGCCCCCACGGTTTTCAGCGACCTCGATGCTTCATCCGCGGCGGATGCGTTGATCAAGGGCGACCTCGACGCGGTTTTCCTCATGGGTGACTCCGCCTCAACACAGACTCTGCGAACCTTGAGCCGCGCTCCAGGCATCCAGTTGTTCAGCTTCACCCAGGCCGACGCCTATGTCCGCCGAAACCCTTTCCTCACCAAAATCTCCCTGCCGCAAGGCTCGCTCGACCTCGGTAAAAATCTCCCCGCGCAAGACGTCCTCCTGGTCGGCACCACGGTGGAATTAGTCGCGCGCGAAGGCCTCCACTCGGCGCTCTCCGACCTGTTGCTCGACGTCGCCAAACAGGTTCACGGCAAGTCCGGCCTGCTTCAGAAACGCGGCGATTTCCCCGTGCTGGTCGAGCATGACTTCCCGCTGAGCGACGACGCGGTGCGCTACTACAAATCCGGCAAGGGATTTCTCTATCGCGTGATCGGCTCCTTCTGGGTCGCCAGCCTGCTCAACCGCCTGCTTGTCGTCGTGGTTCCTCTTCTCCTGGTGATGATCCCGGTCATCCGCCTGATGCCCGTGGTCTATCGCTTCAGCATCCAGCTGAAACTCTACCGCTGCTACCGTCCGCTCCTGCGCCTCGAACGCGAAACTTACGGGCCGATCACCGCCGAGCGTCTGAAAACGTTGCTCGAACAGATCGACGAGATCGAAAAATCGGTCAACCGACTTCAGGTCCCCGCCTCCTTCGCCGACCGTTTCTACTGGCTGCGCAGCCACCTGCTCTTCGTGCGCGAACGCCTGAAAAATTCCCAACCCGCGCCCGCGACCTGACGCACTCCGATGCAGGGGCGCACCTTGTGTGCGCCCCTGCTTTGGTATTTTGATTAACTATTGGCACCTCGCCAAACGTGTCTCCCCCATCATTGCCTTTCCGAAACCGACCGATTTTGAATTTCCATCCCATGCGTATCCTACCCCTGCTCGCCACTTCTCTCGCGCTCATCGTCAGCCCGCTGCTCTCCGCCGCCGGCATTCTCGTCAAGAAAGGCGAGACCATCGCTTTCATGGGTGACTCGATCACCGCCCAGGGCGCGGCCCCCGGCGGCTATGTGCGCCTTGTCGCCAGCGGCCTCGCCGCCCAAGGCATAGACATCACCGTCATCGGCGCCGGCGTCAGCGGACACAAATCCGACCAGATGCTCGCCCGCCTCGACAGCGACGTGCTCAGCAAAAAACCCACGTGGATGACTCTCAGCTGCGGCGTGAACGATGTCTGGCACGGCGCGAAGGGCGTGCCGCTCGACGCCTACAAGACCAACATCACCGCGATCCTCGACCGCTGCCAGCAGGCTGGCGTGAAAGTCGTCATCCTCACCGCGACGCAGATCAAGCTCCCCATCACCAGCCCCGAAAACGTGAAGCTGGCCGACTACAACGCCTTCCTCCGTGAAACCGCCAAGGCCCGCCACCTCCCCCTCGCCGACCTCAACGCCGCCATGGCCGCCGAGCAAACCGCCAATCCCAAGCGCGTGCTCACCGTCGATGGCGTGCACATGAACCTCTTTGGAAACCTGATGATGGCGAAAGGCGTGCTCGCCGCGTTCGGTCTCGACGAAAAACAGCTCGCCGCCGCCAACACCAGCTGGATGAACCAGCCCGATCTCTACCAAGGAGCCGCCAAGATCAAACTCTCGCTCAACGAGCTCGCCGCGCTGGAAGCCGCCGCCGCGAAACAAAACAAATCCGTGGACGCCCTGATCACCGACATCTCGACCGCCGCCGTGAAAGCCGCGGTGACCTCCGCGAAGTAATCTCCCCGATTCCGACTGGTTTTCGTATTCAGGCAGAGGCACTTTGTCTCTGCCTTTTTCATGCCGAAAGTCTTTGCTGTCGGACATGGTTTCCAGTTCCGCATTCGTGCTCCTCCGTTTTGATCCGCGGTCAAAACTCCTACGCATAATGACTCCGTCGGTTTACCTTTTCCGAACACCGGTTAGTTTCATGCATGGACCTTCAACTCACCGGTAAACTCGCCCTCGTCACCGCCTCCACCGGCGGCATCGGCCGTGAAATCGCCCGCACCCTCGCCCGCGAAGGCGCCA
The DNA here is from genome assembly GCA_035459785.1 of Rariglobus sp. Taxonomy (GTDB): domain Bacteria; phylum Verrucomicrobiota; class Verrucomicrobiia; order Opitutales; family Opitutaceae; genus Rariglobus. Next base: position 26,822 of record DATHXF010000199.1, read on the forward strand.
CGGTCATCGTCAACGGACGCTCCGCCGCCAGCGTGGACGCCGCGATCGCCGACATCCTCGCGAGCGTGCCTGACGCGAAGTTGAAAAAACTCGCCGCCGACAACGGCACCGCCGGTGGCGTTGAATCCACTCTTCGCGAATTCCCCGAGGTGGACATCCTCATCAACAACCTCGGCATCTACGAAGCCGTCGGCTTTTTCGACGAAACCGACGAAGCGTGGCAGCGTTTGTTCGAGGTCAACATCATGAGCGGCGTGCGCCTCGCGCGGCACTACCTCAAGGGCATGCTCGCGCGCAAAACCGGCCGCGTGATTTTTATTTCCAGCGAGTCCGCGATCAGTCCGTCGCCCGAGATGGCGCATTACGCGGCGACGAAGACCATGCAGCTCTCCATCGCGCGCAGTCTCGCCGAACTCACCAAGGGAACCGCCGTCACCGTCAACGCCGTGCTCCCCGGCTCCACGCTCACCGAAGGCGTCGAAAAATTCGTGGGCGACCTTTTCCCCGGCCTGCCGCCGGCCGAGGCCCAGCGGAAGTTCATGCAGCAAAACCGCCCCACCTCGCTCATCGAGCGCCTGATAAATCCCGCGGAAATCGCCGATCTCGTAACCTACGTGAGCAGCGCCCGGGCCTCGGCCATCAACGGCGCCGCGCTCCGCGTGGATGGCGGACTCGTGCGCAGCGTGTTCTGAAGAAGATCAGCGGCGCGTGCGGCGGCCGGTTTGCGTAACCGGTGCGCTCGCCATTTCGGCGGCTGCGGCGGCTTGCGAAACCGTCAGATGGATCAGGTCGTCGGGGTGCGTTTTCTCACGCTCGCTTTGGAGATATTTTTCGCCTCCGTGCACGTGCACGATCACTCGCACCACATGGTCACCCGTGTTGATCGTAAACGCATCCGTGCCGGCCTCGATGCGGGCGATGGCGGCGGCTTGGGAAAACGACCAGCGCGTGCGGTCGGCGTTTACGCCGGAGATGGACTCGATGCGTTCGAGCGGGTCGCTGCTGTAGGCGCGGTTGACGGTGGAGACGGTGCGGCGGTTGTGGATTCGGGCCATAAAATGAGCGCGCCCCGAGGCTGATAACCCCGCGGCGCTCCGCCAACCTAGCCACGGTCCGCGCAAAGAGCGACTGCTATTACCGCGCACCGGCGGCACCCTTGACCCTCGTCCGTTCTTACGGAACCCTCTGCGCAGGATGAAGACGCCGACATCGCTCAACGAACTGGGGCCGTTTCAACTGATCATCCTGACGCTTTCCTTGTTCGTGCTGGGCCTGCTCGTCGTCGAACTGGCCGTCGAGCTGCCGCCTGAAACCATCCGCGTCCTGCGTTGGATCGACAACGTGGTGTGCGGCCTGTTTTTCATCGATTTCGTCGTCCGCTTCCGGCGCGCCGAGTCGAAGCTGCAGTTCATGAAGTGGGGCTGGATCGACCTGCTCGCGAGCATCCCCGAGGTCGCGGCGTTGCGTTGGGGCCGGCTCTTCCGGGTGTTTCGCATCGTGCGAATGATGCGCGCGGTCAAATCGCTGCGGCTCATCTTCGACATGCTGTTCACGCACAACCGTGCACGCGGCGGCGTGGCCTCGGTGCTGACGATCGCGTTCCTCGTGCTGTCGCTCGCCTCGGTCGGCATCCTGCTGGTCGAGCGAGTTCCCGAGGCCAACATCAAAAACGCCGAGGACGCCGTGTGGTGGAGCATCACCACCGTGACGACCGTCGGCTACGGCGATCGTTTCCCGGTGACGCTCGGCGGACGCATCATCGCCTCTGCGCTGATGTTCACCGGCGTCGGCCTCTTCGGCACGCTGAGTGGCGTCATCGCAAGTTTCTTCCTCGGTGAAAAGAAGAAGGATACGGAGGAGCCCCCGTCGGTCGCGGTGACGAACACCGAGCTGCTCGCCCGGCTCGACGCGCTGCAAAAGGACATCGCCGACCTCCGCAATCGTCCGCCTAGCGTCTAAGCGCCCTGCCCGACCTAGCAAGAAAACCGACGCCTCTCGCGGCCATGTTTCACACTTAGTCGGAGTCCGGTCGACGCCGCTCCAACCAGTTGCGGATATTATCGGAAAAACTCGCAATCAAGATCGGAACCCATCCCAGCATGAGAGCCGTCATGACCAGTGGTTTCACCGAGGCGGCACCGGAGCGAAGCGCCAGCAGAATCAGGAGAACGGAAAACACCGGCGTCAGGATATTCAGCGCAGTCGTTCCCGCCGTGATCCAGGTCATGCGGCGCCGGACGTAGCCCGGAGTGGATTCGAAGACCTCGGAAATCATCTTCACCATAAAGGTGAAACCCATGGCCATCATGAAGGGCGCGCGCGTTTTTTCGCTGGTCAGTCCCCACCACACACAGAGCAAGGCGGCCGCCATTGAGGCGAGATACCAGCGGGTCGCCCGCAGTTCGTCCGGAGACAACACCTGGCGGCCGTCGGGATCGAAGCTCAACAGAATATCGTAGAGCTGGTGTGCTATCATCGAGAGCAGAAAACAAGTATACGCCACAATCTTGACTGACGCCAAAATCGGAAGCCACACAGGATCGGCCTGCAGGCTTTTCTCGATAAAGTTCAGCCCCACCAGAAAGCCGGCAAGGACGGCGAGCATCGTCCAAAGGTTAACGCGGTCCAGCGCGATGAAGGCGCGAAGCAAGATAGCGAAAAGCGGGCTCCGGGCCTTGAGGCTGGCGGCAAGTCCCTGGCGCGCACCATCGTTTCCCGGATCGAGTCGCAAAGCCTCTTTGAAATGCGGTATCGCCTCGGCGGGACGCCCGCTCGTGATCAATTCGTAGCCGCGCAACGAGTGGTTGTGGCTGTCGTCCGGATCGAGCTGGAGCAGGCGGGCGGAGATCTCGCGCGCCTCGTCTCCGCGACCCAGCGCGAGCAGGGCTTGGGCGCGAAAAGTCAGGCAAAGATCGTTGTCCGGATCGAGGGCCAGACCCGTTTCGGTGGCGGCGAGGGCTTCATCGGGCTTGTCCCGTTCCAAGTGGGCGCGAGCGAACAGCCCATGGATCGTGGCATCGGCGGGATCAAGCGCCAGCGCCCGGGCGAAGGAATCCTTTCCTTCGCCCGTCAGCCCGCGTTTCAATTGAACGAGACCCAGCGTGGCATGGGCAAACGCGTCGTCCGGATCTTCCGATATCATCTGCTCGGCGACGCTCGTGCCCTCTTGCCCCCGGTCCAACTGCACAAGGGTCATCGCCAGATCATGTGCAATGACACCCGACCACGGCGCCTCGGCGCGGGCTTTGCGCAGAAGCTCCAGCGCCTCTGCATACCGGCTTTGGTTGATCAACTGCCGCGCCCTAAAATGGTCCTTGCTCATGCGCTTGGGAAAACACGAACGGAGCCACGGCTTCAATCGCGAATCAGTTAAGCCGCGCACGCACGCATCCGCCTAACTACTCGAGTGCTCATGCGCCCTGTCCGACCGCCGCGAATGCGGACACCTCGCGGCGCTTCGCGACAAAATGGATCGTGAGCGCCAGCGCGTTCATGCCGAGCGCCGCCGCGCACACGCCCGGCCAGCCGCTGTGCGACCAGGCAAACGCGCCGGCGAGCGAGCCCAGCGCCCCGCCAATGAAGCGGCTCACCATGTAGAGCGTGTTGATGCGACTGCGCGCCTCGGGCATCAGCGAAAGCACCTTGCCCTGCTCGGCCACCTGCACGGTTTGCACGCCGACATCCATCAGCAGCACACCGAGGATGAGCGCGGGGATCGTCACCCACAGCCACATCACGCCGAACGCGGCGAGGATGACGGTGAGCGCAAGCGTGACTGTGAACGCCGCGCCGCGTTTGTCGGCCAGCTTGCCGGAATACGGCGCGGCCAGTGCGCCGACCAACCCGACGATGCCGAACAATCCCGTCTCGGTGGAGCCGCGGTGAAAGTGCTCCGCCATGAGGAACGAGAGGCTCGTCCAGAACGCCGTGAAGCTGCCGAACGACAGCGCGCCGATGATCGACGGACGCCACAGGCGCGGTTGCGATTTCAATACCTGCCAAAGCGAAACCATCAGGTCGCGGTAGCGCATCGTGACGGTCGGCGGACGATGCGGCAGACGTGTGCGCAGGAGCGACGCAAGCACCACCATCATGACGGCGGCGAGGCCGAACATCGCGCGCCAGCCAAAGTGATCGCCCACAAAACCGGCGAGCGTGCGCGCGAGCAGGATGCCGCCGAGCAGACCGGTCATCATCACGCCCACGGTGCGGCCCTGCTCATTGGCCGGAGACATTTCCACGGCGATCGGAATGAGGATCTGCGCGCCCATGCACGTCGCACCGATCAGAAAGTTTCCGAGGATCAGCAATGACAGGCTGGGTGCAAACGCGGTGGCCGCCAGCATCACGGCGCACAAATAGATGAGCGTCAGGATGAGTTTTCGGCGCTCGACAATGTCACCGAGCGGCAAAAAGAAGAGCAGGCCGATTCCGTAGCCGATCTGCGAGGCCATCGCGACCCAGCCGACCTGCGCGGCAGTCGCGTTGAAATAGATCGCGAACGCACCGAGCAACGGCTGGTTGTAGCAGAAGTTGGCCACGCATGCGCCGCACGCGACCGCCATGAGCCACAGCGTGCGCGGTGACAGCTCGGCGACGGACGAAGAGGAAGCGGCGGATGGTGACGACATGGCGGACGGAAGTGCTGTCAGTTAAAAGTGAATCGCCCGGGATTCAAACGGGCGAAGCAGGATTTTGGCAGGCTCACGCCTTTCCGCCGAAGGTGCAGTGGTCGTCGAGGTCGAGGAGGTCGAACCAGGTTTTGATGTCTTCGCGGGTGGTGGTGAACTTGGCGACTTCCGCCGCAAACAAGGCGAGGGTCTCGGCGTCGCTGTCGGGTCCGCGGTGGAGGTGATGCTCGCTCCACGCGGTGATTTCCCACGGTTGACGCGCGTGCTTCGCGTTGGCGTCGATCCACGCGAGGATTTCGCCGTCGCCCTTGCCGGTGGAGAGTTCGGTGAGAAGAGCGTCGGGGTCGATGCCGGTGAAGGTGAAGAAGTGGCGGTCCATGCTTTTCGCACCGTAGCGATAGGCGCCGAGCTTTCCGGCGTTGAGCGCGCGGCCTTTGTCGAGAATGCGCGGGAGCATGACGTAGCCGCCGAGGCGGATGCGGTGGCTGCGGGGCGGGCGTTGGGTGAGGTCGATGGACATGGGAGGGATACTCATGGGAAAATCCAGATTACACCTGGCTATTGGTCGCGCGGTAGATCGCCACGATTTCCGCCGCGGTCAACGGCCCGAGGGCTTCGAGTTGCGCGCCGTCGCCGTAAGTTTTTACCGAATAATCGGCGATGACGGCGAACTCGCTTTCGGCGAAACCGAGCGAAGCGAGCGATTGATAGAGCCCGTTGTCGCGCAGCCATTGCTCGAAGCGTTCGACAAAACCCACCGCACGCTCGGTCTCGGTGCCGGCGAGACCAAAGAGACGCGCGCCGAGCTGCGCGAAGCGGTCGCGTGCGCGGTTATTCGCGAGCAGCCAGCGGAAGTAGGCGGGATAAAGCGTCGCCAAACCGCGGCCGTGCGCCAGCTCTCCGCGATAGGCGCTGAGGGCGTGCTCCATCGAGTGCAGCACGAACTGCGCGGGGCGGCGGCCGGCCAGTTGATAGTCGTTGAGCGCGAGCGTGGAAGCCCAGAGGAGTTCGCCGCGTGCCGAGAGATCGGCGGGGTTGAGGAGCGCACGGGGCAGTGCGTCGAGCACCGTCGCGATCACGCCTTCCGTGTGACGGTCGGCCAGGGGCGATTCGTTGCCGCCGAGCAGGTAGTTTTCGATGACGTGGCTGAGGATGTCGGCCGCGCCGTCGCGCGTGGTCACCGGCGAGAGACCGGTGGTGAAGGCGGGATTGAGCCATGACACGAGCGGCTTGAGGAACTCGGCGGCGAGGACGGACTTGCCCTGCGCGGCGCGGTTGGAAATGACCGCGTAGGGCGTCACTTCGGAGGCGGTCGCTGCGGTGGTGGCAACGGCGGCGAGCGGGAGCGCACCGGTCAATTGAAACGCGCGGGGCTGGCCGAGCACAAAGGGCCAGATGTCGCTCTCGCCGGCGTGCGCGAGGGAGGCGATCGCCTTGGCGGCGTCGATCACCGAGCCGCCGCCCACGGCGACGACGAAGTCGGCCCTGGCTTCGCGCAGGAGCGCGACGGCGCGGTTGACGGTTGCGGCCTCGGGGTTCGGCTCGACGCCCGAGAACAGCGTGAACGAAGTTCCGGCGGCGGTGAGCGCGTCGGTCACTTGAGCGAGGTAACCGAGGCGGGCGACGGTGCCTCCGCCAGTGACAACGAAAGCGTGTTTGCCAAGGCGGGCGGCTGCGGTGGCGAAGGCGGGAGCCTGGTCACTGCCGAAGAAAAGCCGGGTGGGCGTGTAGATCGTGAAGGAATTCATGGCGAAGGGAGTAAGAAGAATGGATGCGCGGTGGATCAGCGAATGCCGCCGGCGATGAAGATCGTTTCGCCGGTGAGCCAGGCCGAGTCGTCGGAGGCGAGGAAGACCACGGCCGGGGCGATGTCCTGCGGCTGGCCGATGCGGCCGAGCGGGGTCTGCGCCTCGACTTGCTTGCGAAGGTCGCTTCCGATGATTCCGGCGGTGTGCGTGCCTTCGGTTTCGATCATGCCGGGGTTGATCGCGTTGACGCGGATCTTGCGCGCGCCGAGTTCGGCCGAGAGGACGAGGGTGATCGAATCGACGGCCGCCTTCGTCGCGCTGTAAACGCTGGATCCGGGGATCGCGCCGCGGGATACGATCGAGCTGATGTTGATCACGCTGCCGCCGCTGGCGGGAAACAACGGAACGGCGGCCTGCGTGACGAGCAGGAGGCCGAGCACGTTTAAATCGAACTGCTTGTGGAAATGCTCGGGCGTGACGGCTTCGATCGGGGCGAATTCGTAGATGCCGGCGTTGTTCACGAGGATGTCGAGGTGGCCGCCGAAGGCGCGTTTGGTTTCGTCCAGAAGGCGGACGATGTCGGCGGGCTTGGAAACGTCGGCCTGGACGGCGAAGGCTTTGCCGCCGGCGGCGATGATCTCGGCGACGACTTTGTCGGCACCGGCTTTGGAGGAGGCGTAGTTGACGGCGACGGACGCACCGGCGGCGGCGAGGTGTTTGGCGATGGAGGCTCCGATGCCCTTGGAGGCGCCGGTGACGAGGGCGGTTTTACCGGCGAGTTTTTGAGTGCTCATGATGGTTTGGATTTCTAATTTTTAATTTGTTCGGACGGGAAATTCAGGAAGTGGGCTGGGACCAGCCGCCGCCGAGGGCTTTGATCAGGGCGACGTGGGTTATCCAGCGTTGGCCGGCGAGTTGGGCGTCGGCCCGCTCCACGGCGAGTGCGGTGCGTTGGGCATCGACCACTTCGAAATAACTCACGAAGCCGGCGTCGTAGCGTTTCTGCGAGAGATCGGCTCCGCGGCGGGCGCTGGCGACGGCGCGAGCTTGCGCGGCGGCCTGGTCGCCGAGGAGGCGCGTGGCGGTGAGCGCGTCCTGCACTTCTCGTAGGGCGACGAGCACGCTTTGCTGGTAGGTCGCGGCAGCTTCGTCGTAGGCCGCGCGGCTGCGGGCAAGATTGGCTTTGTTGCGGCCACCTTGGAAGAGCGGGAGGTAGAGGCTCGGGCCGAAGGACCACAGTCGGCTTTCGGGTTTGGTGAGGTCGCTGATGTCGGCGCTGGCGTAACCGGCGGCTCCGGTGAGCGCGATGGTCGGGAAGAACGCGGACTTCGCCACGCCGATGCGGGCGCTGGCGGCGGCGAGGCTGCGTTCGGCGGCGGCGATGTCCGGACGGCGTGTGAGCAGGTCGCCGGGGAGGCCGGCGGGGATTGTGGGAGGAGGCGGCGGAAGCTGAGAGTCTAGAGCCGAGAGTCCAGAGGTGGATGGAGCGGGTTCGCCGAGGAGGACGGCGAGGGCGTTTTGGGTGGCGGAGCGGCGGATCGCGAGCGCGGCGGCGTCGGCTTCGGTGGCAGCGAGCTCGGTTTCGGCTCGGGCGAGCGCGACATCGTCGGCGGTGCCTTGGCGGACGCGCGCCTGGATGAGTTGCAACGTGTCGCGGCGCACGGCAGTCGTCTGCGTGACGATGCCGAGTTCGCGGTCTAGGGCGCGGAGCGTGAAGTGCGTCGTCGCGACCTCGGCGGTGAGCGAGAGGCGCGCGGCGGCAAACGTAGCGGCGGCGACGTCGAGGTCGGCGCGGGCGCTTTGGTTGAGGCGGCGGACGCGGCCGAAGAGGTCGAGCTCCCACGAGAGATCGAGCGAGAGGCGATGCGTAGTCGTAGTGGAGTCAGGCGTGGAATTGTCGATGGTGCGCGAGGTGCGTTCGCGGGTGAGCGACGGATCGGCGGCGAGCGACGGCAGGTAGGCCGAGCGGGCGACACCGGCGAGCGCACGGGCTTGTTCGACGCGGGCGAGCGCGGCGCGCAGGTCTTGGTTGGCGGCAAGTGCGCGGATTTCTAGTGCGTCGAGCGCGGGGTCGTTGAAGGCGCGCCACCAATCCGGAGCGAGGGCGACAGATTCGGAGCCTGCGGCGTCGCGATAGGCGGCGGGAGCGGTGACGTCGGGGCGTTGGTAGTCGGGACCGACGGAGGGCAGCGCGGCGACGGCGGTGGCCGCGGTGGTGAGGGAGAGCAGAAGCGTTTTCATGGTCGTGCGGTTCAGGCGTTGGCGGGTTCGGTGTGCGCGGTTTCGACGACGGCGGGCGCGGGCTTTTTCAGTCCGATCTTTTCGAGGACGACGTAGAATATCGGCGTGAGGAAGAGGCCGAAGATCGTGACGCCGATCATGCCGGCGAAGACGGCCACGCCCATCGCTTGGCGCATCTCGGCGCCGGCACCGGAGGAGAACACCAGCGGGATGACGCCGGCGATAAAGGCGATCGACGTCATGAGGATCGGACGCAGGCGCAGGCGGCTGGCCTCGAGCGCGGCTTCGACGATACCCTTCCCTTCCTCGCGCAGCTTCACCGCGAACTCGACGATCAGGATCGCGTTCTTGGCGGCGAGTCCGATGAGGACGATCAGGCCGATCTGCGTGAAGATGTTGTTGTCTCCCTTGGTCACCCAGATGCCGAGCAGGGCGAAGAGGATGCCCATGGGCACGACCAGCAGGACGGCGAACGGGAGGCGGAAGCTTTCGTATTGGGCGGCGAGGACGAGGAACACCAGGAGGATGCTCAGCGGGAAGATGAACAGGCCGGTATTGCCTGCGATGATACGCTGGTAGGTGAGGTCGGTCCAATCGAGGACCACACCCTTGGGCAGGACTTCGGCGGCGAGTTTTTCCATGATGGCCTCGGCTTCGACGGAGCTGTAGCCGGGGGCGGGCGCGCCGCTGAGGTCGGCGGCGGCGTAGCTGTTGTAGCGCATGGCGCGGTCGGGGCCGTAGCTTTCCTTCACGGTGGCGAGGGTGCCGAGCGGGATCATCTGGCCGGCGGCGTTGCGGACCTTGAGGCGGTTGATGTCGGAGGCGTGGGTGCGGAATTGCGCGTCGGCCTGGGCGACAACCTGGTAGGTGCGGCCGAAGCGGTTGAAGTCATTCACGTAGAGTGAGCCGAGGTTCACCTGGAGCGTCTCGAAGATGTTGGAGAGCGGGACGCCCTGCTGCTTGGCCTTGGCGCGGTCCACGTCAATCTCGAGCTGCGGAGTGTTGACGGTGAAGCTGGAGTAGACGCCGGCGAGACCGGGGGTTTGGTTGGCCTTGGCGATGAGTTCCTGCGTGGCGCGGTAGAGTTCGTCGTAGCCGACGGCGGCGCGGTCCTGCACGTAGAGCTTAAAACCGCCGGTGGTGCCGAGGCCGTTGACGGGAGGCGGAGGGAAGATGGCGACGAAGGATTCCTGGATCTCGTTGAACTTGGCCTGGAGGTCGGCGGCGATCTCGGGGCCGGACATGCCGGGGCCTTTGCGCTCGTCGAAGGGCTTCAGCATCGTGAAGGCGATGCCGGAGTTGGGGCTGTTGGTGAAGCCGTTGATGGAGAGGCCGGGGAACGCGATGACGTCGGCGACGCCGGGGTGCTTCATCGCGATGTCGGTCATGCGGCGGATGACTTCGTCGGTGCGCTCGAGGGACGCGGCGTCGGGGAGCTGCGCGAAGGAGATGAGGTATTGTTTGTCCTGCGAGGGGACGAAACCGGAGGGGACTTTGCTCAGGGTGAAGCCGGTGAGCGCGAGCAGGCCGACATAAACGACGAGGGCGAGCGCGCTGACGCGGATGAGGCGGGCGACGCCGTTGGAATATTTTTGCGAGGCCCAGTCGAAGAAGCGGTTGAAGGGGCGGAAGAGCCAGCCGAAGAGACGGTCGATCACGCGGGTGACACGATCCTTGGGCGCGTGGTGCGATCGAAGGAGGAGCGCGGAAAGCGCGGGCGAGAGCGTGAGGGAGTTGAAAGCGGAGATGACCGTCGAGATGGCGATGGTGAGCGCGAACTGTTTAAAAAATTGGCCGGTGAGTCCGCTGATGAACGCGGTGGGCACGAACACCGCGGAGAGCACGAGGGCTACGGCGACGATGGGGCCGGTGACTTCGCGCATGGCGATCTTGGTGGCCTCGACGGGCGTGTGGCCGAGGGCGATGTTACGCTCGACGTTTTCGACGACGACGATCGCGTCATCCACGACGATGCCGATGGCGAGCACGAGGCCGAAGAGCGAGAGGGCGTTGATGGAGAAACCGAACGCGCTCATCACGGCGAAGGTGCCGACGAGCGAGACGGGCACGGCGGCGAGCGGGATGATCGAGGCGCGCCAGGTTTGCAGGAAAAGGAGGACGACGATCACGACGAGGATCAGCGCTTCGACGAGGGTGTGCACGACGGACTTGATGGAGCTGCGCACGAACACGGTGGGATCGTAGGCGATGGCGTAGTCGAGGCCTTCGGGGAAATCGGCCTTGAGCTTCACCATGGTGGCGCGGACTTCGTCGGAGAGCGCGATGGCGTTGGCGCCGGGAAGCTGGAAGACGCCGATGCCGACGGCGGTCTTGTTGGTGAGGAGAGAACGCAGCGAGTAATCGGAGGCGCCGAGTTGAACGCGGGCGACGTCGCGGAGTTGCACGCGTTCGCCGCGTGCGCCGTTTTTCACGATGATGTCGCCGAACTCTTCCTCGCTGACGAGACGGCCCTTGGTGTTGATGAGGAGCTCGGTTTCGGCGCCGTTGGGGTTGGGCTGGCGGCCGACGGAGCCGGCGGCGACCTGGACGTTTTGCTCGCGGATGGCGGAGACGACGTCGCCCGCGGTGAGGTTGCGGGCGGCGACTTTGTTGGGATCCAGCCAGACGCGCATGGCGTAGTCGCCGGAGCCCCACATATTGACCTGACCGACGCCGGGGAGGCGGGTAAGCGGGTCTTTGATGTTAATCGCGGCGTAGTTGCGGACATAGACATCGTCGTAGCGGCTGTCCGGCGAGAAGAGGTGGACGACGAGCGTGATGTCGGGGGAACTCTTCTGCGTAGTCACGCCGAGGCGGCGGACTTCCTCGGGAAGTTTCGGGAGGGCCTGGGCGACACGGTTTTGGACCTGCACCTGGGCCTTGTCGACGTCAGTGCCGAGCTTGAAGGTAACGGTGAGCGTCATCAGGCCGTCGCTGGTGGCCTGCGAGAACATGTAGAGGGAGTTCTCGACGCCGTTGATGGATTGCTCGAGGGGCGTGGAGACCGTTTCCGCGATGGTCTTCGGATTGGCGCCCGGGTAGCTCGCGGTGACGATAACGGTCGGCGGGATGACCTCGGGGTATTCGCTGATCGGCAGCTGGAAGAGCGAGATCGCGCCGACGATGAAGATGATGATCGAGAGCACGCCGGCGAAGATCGGGCGCTTGATGAAGAAATCGGAGAAGTTCATGGCGGGAGGTGCGTGGGCAAAGCAGTAGCTGGAGGCTGCGAGAACGGGTGATTTTCAAAGAGGCAAAGTAACCCAATAGGTTAATTTGCCTTGGATTGGTTTACTTCAGGGCGACCTTGGTGGCGGCGGGCTGGGCGGGGGCGGTTTCGGCGACGACTGTCATGCCCGGGCGGACACGCTGGAGGCCGTTGACGATGACGCGGTCGCCGGGAGCGAGGCCTTCGCGGATGGCGCGTTGTCCGTCGATGATGGAGCCGAGTTTCACGGTGCGGTAGGCGACGGTGTTCGCGGCGTCCACGGTGAGAACGAACTTCTGGCTCTGGTCGGTGCCGATGGCGCGTTCGCTGATGAAGAGCGTGGGCTCGGGAGCGCTGACCGGGAGGCGGACGCGGGCGGAGAGACCGGGAATGAGTTGTCCGTTTGTATTCGAGAAAACCATACGCAGAACCAGGCTGCCCGTTCCGGAATCAAGGCGGTTGTCGGCGGACTCGATCACGCCGCGGTGCGGGAAACCGGATTCATCACTGAGCTCCATGTCGACGGGAACGAGACCGGCAGGGGTGGTGGCAAGACGGCCCGCAGCCTGAAGGCGGTTGAAGGCAAGCACGGTGGCTTCGTCTACATCGGCATAGACATAAACTTCGCCCGTCGAGACGATCGAGGTGAGCAGCGTCGCAGCGCCGGGAGCACCGGAGACGAGGTTGCCGGCGGTGACATAGGCGCGACTCACGCGGCCGGTGATGGGCGAGCGAACCTCGGTGTGTTCAAGATCCAGGCGGGAGGAAGCGAGCGCGGCCTCGGCGGCGAGGAGATCGGCGCGGGCTTCGGCGAGGCGGGAGCTACGAGTGTCGGCTTCCTCGACGGAGATGGCGCGCTCCTTGAGAAGATCATCGGAGCGCTTGGCCTCGCGCTCGGCGATGCTCACGCGGACACGGGCGCTCCCGGCTTGCGCGGTGGCGAGGTCGAACTGGGCGCGATACCAGCGCGGATCGATGGTGAAGAGGACGTCACCCTTTTTGACGAGTTGTCCGGCCTGGAGGCGGACCTCGTCGATGTGGCCGGAGACGCGCGGGCGGAGTTCGACGGATTCGACGGCTTCAACGCGGCCGAGGAGTTCGCGATGTTCAACCACCGTGCGCTGTTCGACGGGGGCGACGGTGACCTTCGGGCCGGCAGGTGCGGCCGCCACGGCAACGACAGCCACCAGACTCAGGCTGACGAGAGAAAGGAAGAAACGATAACGCGACAACGGGACGGCCCGGCGGTCGGCGGTGAAGGGAGTAGCGGAGGTGGTGTGGGTGCTCATGGCGGACAGTAGGAAAAGCGGCAGATTAATAGATTACTAATTAGTAAACAATAAGGTCAAAAAAAAGGGCGGTTTTAAGCCGCCGATGAAGAAGTGCGGGTGACTCCTAAAATACCAAGAGAGGTCTCGGGAAGGACGCGGAGGAATTCGAGGTCGTTTTGGATGCGGGCCTGTCCGAGGCTGCCCTCGAAGAGGGCAAACAAGCACTTGGCCTTCGCGGCGGCGTCGCCGGGAGGAATCGAACCCTCGGCCTGGGCATCACGGATGGCGGACTCGAAATAGCGGACTTGACGCTGGAGGATTTCCTGAACCTTCAGGCGGATGGTCTCATCCTGGGTGCTGGTCTCGGAACCCACCGAAAAGCACGGGCAACCAAGAACTTGTCCATGTTCTTTTTTAAGAGCAACCTGACCGTCGTAGGCAAACTGGAAGAAATTGCGGATACGGTCGACAGGAGGAATGGAGGCGGAGAAAAGACCGTCCCACTTCTGTTTTCCGCACTGATCCCAATCGGCTTCAAGCGCGGCCACGGCTAGGGCGGACTTGGACTCGAAGAAGTAATAAAAGCTACCCTTCTTGACGCCGGCCTTCTCGCAAATGGCGTCAATGGTCACGACACCGTAGCTGCGCTCCCAGATCAGATCCAGAGCGGCGTCGAGCAAGAGCTCTTTGGCGTTACTTGTGCGTCCCATGTCCAGAATAATTGTTTACTATTTAGTAAACTACAAGACGAAAGTTTAGAGTTTTCGAAAATGGCATCCCTACCCTAGCCACTGAACTCGAATTTCACCTCGCCGCCGATGACCTTGAGTTTGGCGTCGAAAGGCTTACCCGCTTTCGAGGTGAAGCCGGTCAGCGTATCGGTCACTTGCGCGGTGAGGAGCTGCTTCACGATGTCGGGCGTGATCTCTTTTTGCGCGATGACTTTCCACACCACGAAGCGGCAGCCGCCGCGCCAGTTGGAGCAGCCGTAGGCTTTGGGCCCAACAACCACGTCGCCCGCGCAGACTGGACACGCGCCGAGTGACTCCACGCCGGAGGCGGCTTTTTGCGCGGCGTCGGCGATGTCGTAGGCCGGATTTCCTTTTTTATCGAAACGCAGGTGCGCAAAGTGCCGCTTGCCGTCCACGTCGATGGGGTGCGGCGTGAGGCTGCGTTTGTGGATGAGGATCTCGCGCGCGAGCACGGGTGGAATCGTGAGTCCCCAGAGCACGCCAGGGAGGACGAATTTGCAGCCATCCTTCCACTTGGTGCAGCCGTAGCCGGTGCGTCCGCGCATGACGGGGGCGTGACACGACGGACACGGGCCGAGGTTCGTCAGATCAATGGTGGCCTCGGCGTTGCCTTGGAGAATTTCGCGCGTGTAGGCCTCGACCTCCTTCATAAAAACGCCCGCTTCGTAGTCGCCGCGTTCGATGCGCTTCAGGCGGTGCTCCCAATCGCCGGTGAGTTCGGGGGATTTGAGGCGCTCATCCTTTACCAGCGAGATGAGCGCGCGGCCGGAGTCGGTGCTCACCAAGTTCTTTTTGCGGCGCTCGACGTATTGGCGCGTGATCAGGACTTCGATGATCGAGGCGCGCGTGGCGGGGGTGCCGACGCCTTTTTCCTTGAGCGCTTCCTTCAGCGTTTCGTCGGTCACGATCTTGCCGGCGGTTTCCATCAACTGGAGCAGGCTCGCCTCGTTGAAACGCTTGGGCGCGGACGTTTTTAACTGCGCGAGTTTCGGCTCGTGCGGGTTGCGCTCGCCCTCCTGGAAGTCGGGAAGTTTTTGAGCGGCCTCGGCATCCTTGTTGTCCTTTTCGTCGTCGGACGCGTCGCCGCCGTAGAGTGCTTCCCAACCAGCGTCGATGAGCACGACTCCGCGGGCGCGAAACGGTTCTTCGGCGGAGGACGCATCGACCGTGGTGATGGCGCGGACGCAGGGCGGATAAAACACGGCGATGAGGCGCGTGACGACGGCGTCGTAGAGTTTGGCCTCGTCGCCGTCGAGTTCGCCGCCGAGGACGTGCGTGGGAATGATGGCGTGGTGATCGGAGACTTTTTTGTCGTCGATGATGCGCTTGGAAAACGGGAGTGCGGCGAGGTCGAGCTTGGCGATCTCGGCGGGTTTTACAGCGCGGAGCTTTTCGAGGAGTGGCGCGATGGTCGGCTGGATATCGGAACTCAGGTAGGAGCTGTCGGTGCGCGGATAAGTGAGGTGTTTTTTTTCGTAGAGGCTTTGCGCAAGTTTGAGCGTCTGGTCGGCGGTGAAACCGTGGCGCTTGTTCATGTCGCGCTGAAGCGTGGTGAGGTCGTAGAGCGACGGCGGATGCGCGAGGGCGTTTTTCTTGGCGACGCCGGTGATGACGAGATCCTGGCCGGTGATCTTCACGACAACCGCCTGCGCCTCGGGCTGCGCGGTGAATTTGCCGGTCGTATGTTTGAAGACGGCGCCGCGGCACTTGGTGTGGACCTCCCAGAACTCCTCGGCGACGAAGCGCTCCACCTCGAGGTCACGACCGACGATCATCGCCAGGATGGGCGTTTGCACGCGACCGAGGCTGAGAAGGAGGTTGCGGCGGCCGTATTCGACGGTGAAGAAACGCGTGGCGTTGAGGCCCACGATCCAGTCGGCCTCGCTGCGGCAGCGGGCGGCGGCGTAGAGTTTGTCGAAGTCGGAGCCGGGTTGGAGCTTCGCGAATCCTTTTTCGATGGCCTCGTTGGTGAGCGAGCTGATCCAAAGGCGACGGAAAGGTTTTTCCAAACAACCCGACCATTCGAGGATGTAGCGGAAGATGAGCTCGCCCTCGCGACCGGCGTCCGTCGCGCAGATGATTTCCTCGGCGTCGGTGAAGAGTTTTTTGACGGCGTCGAGTTGTTGCAACGCACCGGCATCGCCACGCGGACGCAGGCGGAATTTTTCCGGAATGATGGGAAGGTTGGAAACGCGCCACGGTTTCCAGTCGGGCGTGTAGTCCTCGGGTTCCTGCAACTCGACGAGGTGGCCGAACGCCCAAGTGACGGCCCAGCCGTTGCCCTCAAGCCAGCCGTTTGCGCGCTTCGCCGCACCCAAGTGCTTGGCGATGTCGCGGGCGACGGAGGGTTTTTCGGCGAGGACAACTTTCACTGTGCGCTAGAAAGGATTCCCGTGTTCGCAGGTCGACAGGAATCTGTCGACGGTCTCCGCACAGGCGTTCGTAACACAACAGCAAGCGGTTGCGTGAACAACACCAGCCAAACCTGGGGACGGATTCACCGGCGGGAACCAAGCTGGAATGAAATTTGCAGAGCGTGGCCACACACCAAACACCCTCCCGTCAGCCTGCTTTCGGAAAAAACCCGTTGTCCCCGGCATGTTTTACGGAAGTCCGCCCGAACCTTTCCCGCGCACTCCTCCATGCCTGTCTTCCCGCTCCTCCATCATCGCCCCGCACACATCCAGGCACGCGGCGGCATCAGGCGGAGGATTCTGCTGGGGCTGATTGGTTTGTTCGGCGCAGTCGTCACACAGGCCGCGTCCGATGACACCGTAACCCTGTGGCTCAAGTGGCGGCATCAGTTTCAATTCGCCGGCTATTATGCCGCCGAGTCCAAAGGCTATTACGCGGAAGAAGGCATCGACGTGCGCATCGTGCCCGGCCGGCCCGGAATGCCCGCCCTCGACGCGGTGCTCAAAGGCGCCGCCCAGTTCGGCGTGAGCGATTCCGATCTGGTGCTCGCGCGCCTTCAGGGAAAACCCGTCGTCGCCTGCGCCGCGATTTTCCAACATTCTCCGCTGATCGTGCTCAGCCGGCGCGACCGCAACATCCGCACGCCGGCCGATCTGGTCGGACCGCTGGTGATGCTGTCGGACCGGCAGAGTTCGGCGCAGCTCTGGGCGATGTTTATGCGCGAGGGCATCGACGTGAACACGGTGCGCTCCGTGCCGCACACCTGGCGGCTGGAAGACCTGATCGAGGGCAAGGTCGCCGCGGTCTCCGCCTACGCCACGGTCGAACCGGCGAAATTACGCGCGCACAACATCGTGCCGGCCGTGCTCCGCGCGATCGACTACGGGGTCGATTTCTACGGCGACATGCTCTTCACCAGCGAAGCCGAAGCCCGCGCCCACCCCGAACGCACCGCCGCCTTCATCCGAGCCAGCTTGAAAGGTTGGGACTACGCCCTGAACAACCCGGAGGAAATCGTCGATGTCATCCTGAAGATCGACGGCGTGAAGGAAGGCGGCGCCACCCGCGAAAGCCTTTTGGAAGAGGCGCGCGCCACGGTGCCCTTCATCATGCCCGACGTCGTCGAGATCGGCCACATGAACTCCGGCCGCTTCCGGCAGATCGCACAGACGTTTTCCGACCTTAAAATGGTGCAGCCCGGCGGCTCGCTGGACGGCTTCATCTACGCGCCGCCCGCCATCGTCGAGCCGATGGCCACGGACCGATTGCTGAAAATCGGCGCCGCCGTGGCATTCGGAATCATCCTCGTGCTGCTGTGGAATCTGCAGATCCGCCGCCGCGTCAACCACCGCACCCGCCAGCTCAAGCAGGAGGTCATCCTGCGTTCCCGCATCGAGACCGAGCTGCGCGCCAGCGAGGAACGCTTCCGCCTGATGTTCGCCGGCGCGGCCACCGGCATCGCCGTGACCACGCCCGACGGCCGCTTCACCCAGGCCAACCCGTCGTATCTCACCTCGCTGGGCTACTCCGAGGAGGAGCTTCAGCAAATCAACCTCGTCACCCTGCTCCACCCCGAAGACCGCGCGGATTATCGCAAGCTCACCGAGCACCTGCTGAGCGGCGCCAAGGACCACTTCGTAAGCGAGGGCCGGTATCTGAAGAAGGACGGCAGCCTCACCTGGAAGCGCGCGGGCATCTCCCTCCTGCGCACCAAGGACGGACAACCCGCCAACATCGTCGTGGTCGCCGAGGATATCACCGCCCGCCGCGAGGCCGAGGAGGCCGCCAGCGCCAGCGCGGAGCTCCTGCGCATGGCCGGCGGCATCGGCGGCATCGGCGCGTGGTCGGTCGAATTCCCCGGCATGCGCATCACCTGGAGCGACGAGGTCTATCGCATCCACGAAGTGAATACCAACTACCGGCCCAGCCAGGAAAACGCTCTGGCCTTCTTCACTCCGGACTCCCGCGGCATCCTCGAGTCCGCCATCGACGCCGGCGAACCCTACGATCTCGAGCTCGAGCTGATCACCGCAAAGGGCAACCTCCGCTGGGTCCGCATCACCAGCAACACCGAACGCGAGGACGGCGTGCTCAAACGCATCTACGGCATCATCCAGGACATCACCGACCGCAAACTGGCCCGCGAAAAACTCGCCACCTCCGAGGCCCAATACCGCCTGCTCTTCACCCACAATCCGCTGCCGATGTGGGTCTGCGAAGCGCAAACCCTGCGTTTTCTCGCGGTCAACGCCGCCGCCAGCGATCACTACGGATACAGCGAGGCGGAGTTCCTCGACATGACGATCTCCGACCTCCGCGTGCCCGGACCGGTCGCGACGAACGAACGCCACCGCAAAAAAGACGGCGGCATCATCGATATCGAGATGAGCTCGGACAAAATCATGTTCGATGGCCGCGAGGCCTTTCTCACGATGGCCCACGACGTGACCGAGCTGGCCCGCGTCAACCGCGCACAGCGCATGTTGAGCGCGTGCAACGAAGCCCTCATCCGCACCGAGGAGGAAAAGGACCTGCTCACGCACATCTGCCGCATTGCCGTCGAAATCGGCGGCTACCGCATGGCCTGGGTCGGCTTCGCCCTGCAGGACACCGGCAAGACCGTGCGGCCCGTCGCCCACGCCGGCGCGGAAAACGGCTACCTTTCCGAAATCGAACCCAGCTGGGATGAAAACGTCCCTACTGGTCGCGGCCCGGCCGGACGCACCATCCGCAGCGGACAGGCCGTCTTCTGCGACGACATCGACAAGGACAGCCGCTTCGGCATCTCCCGGCCCCTCGCCCGCAAACACGGCTCGCGCAGCGTCATCTGCCTGCCGCTGCGCGACGACACCGGCACACGCGGCCTGCTCAGCCTTCATTCCTCCGAGGTGCTCGCCGTCGGCACCGATGAAATCACACTTCTCCAACAACTCGCCGACGACCTCACCTTCGGCCTCAACATCATCCGCGCCCGCGCCGAACGCCGGCAGGTGGACACCCGCCTGCGCCAGCAGGCCGCGCTGCTCGACAAGGCCCAGGACGCCATCCTCGTGCGCGACCTCGACCACCGCATCACCTTCTGGAACAAAAGCGCCGAACGGCTCTACGGCTGGACCGCCGAGGAGGCCGTCGGCCGCTCCATCGCCGGACTGCTTTACGATGATTCGGGCCCCTTCCTCGAAGCCACCCGGCAGGTGCTCACCAAAGGCGAGTGGATGGGCGAACTCCAGCAGATCAACAAGCAGCGCGAGCGCCTCGCCGTCGAATGCCGCTGGACACTCGTGCGCGACGACGACGGCACGCCCCGAGCCGTGCTCGCTATCAACACCGACATCACCGACAAAAAGAAACTCGAGCACCAGTTCCTGCGCGCGCAACGCATGGAAAGCATCGGCACGCTCGCCGGCGGCATCGCCCATGACCTCAACAACGTGCTTGCGCCCGTCATGATGGCGGTGGACCTGCTCAAGTTGAACGAGACTGACTCCTACAAACTCTCCCTGCTGGAAACCGTCGACAACAGCGCCCGCCGCGGCGCCGACATGGTCGGCCAGGTGCTATCCTTCGCGCGGGGCATGGAAGGCCGTCGCGTCGAGGTCCAGCTCAAGCACGTCGTCCGCGACGTCGAAAAAATCTCCCACGACACTTTCCCCAAAAACATCCAGGTCGGCGCGCAAGTCGACAAAGGCCTGTGGACGCTCGTCGGCGACCCCACGCAGCTCCACCAGGTGCTGCTCAATCTCTGCGTCAACGCCCGCGACGCCATGCCCGACGGCGGCCGGCTCCTGCTCACCGCCGAGAACATCCATCTCGACGCGCACTACGCCGCGATGAACATCGAGGCCAAGCCCGGCCCCCACGTAGTCATCGAGGTCGAGGACACCGGCACGGGCATTCCGCAGGACATCCTCGACAAGATCTTCGACCCCTTCTTCACCACCAAGGAGGTCGGCAAGGGCACCGGCCTCGGCCTCTCGACCTCGATCGCGATCATCAAGGGCCACAAGGGCTTCATCCGCGTTTACAGCGAACCGGGCAAAGGCACGCGCTTCCGCGTCTATCTGCCCGCGAATCCCTCGGTCAGCACGCCCTCCACCCTCTCCCATGCGGCCGAGTTGCCCGCCGGACATGGCGAGTGCGTGCTGGTGGTCGACGACGAGGCGTCCATCCGCGACATCACGCAGCAAACCCTCAAACGGTTCGGCTACGAAGTGCTGCTGGCCTCCGACGGCGCCGAGGCGATCACGCTCTACAACGCGCAACGCGACCGCATCGCCGTCGTTCTCACCGACATGATGATGCCCGTGATGGACGGCGCGGCGACGATCCATGCGCTGACCAGGATCAACCCCCACATCCGCATCATCGCGGCGAGCGGCATCACGGCCAACGGCGTGGTGGCCAAGGCCGCCGGACTCGGCGTGAAGCACTTCCTCCCCAAGCCCTACACCGCCAGCACGCTCCTGAAAGCGCTGCGCGAAGTGCTGCAGGATTCAGCCTGATGACGCGGACGCTCAGCGCATCATGCGCTGAGCACCATCTTGACCGCGGCGAGCAACGTGGCCGCGTTGAACGGTTTTTCCAGCGTATGAAGCGCCCCGAGTTTTTCCGCGACTTCCAGATAGCTCAGCGCTCCCACCCGCCCGCCTCCGGACATCGCAATGACCTTCAGCAACGGGTAGTTCGTGCGCAGCTCCACGATCGTCTCAATGCCTTCCTTGCGGGGCATGATGATATCGGTGATGACGAGATCGATTCCCCCCGCCTTCACCGCCACGAGCGCCCTGTGCCCGTCGCTTGCCGTGACGACCGTGTGCCCGGCGTCTTCCAGAATCTCTTTCTGGACAGCCAGGAATTCCGCGTGGTCATCGACGAGAAGGATACAGCTCATGTGGCAAAATCTGTGATCACCACACTGCAATCACGCATTGATCCGCTGGCAATGCCCGATCAAGTCGCACCGGACAATCGGCAGCTTTTTGCCTCCATAAAAAAGGCGACCCCGGCAAGGGGTCGCCCGATCTAGCCGGAAAAAACGCTCCGGCTCAGAAGAACGTCAGGTAGTCGCCTTCGGCCATACGCTTGATGAGGAGCGCGAGTTCCATCGCATGGTAGTCACCCCACATCGACGACTCGCCGCAGGGAACCTTCTGGCCCTTCGGGATGTGATCCCAGCCGTTCGGGCGGTGATAGACGCTGTGCAGAATCAGACCTTGGTGCTTCGGATCGGCGGACAGATACGTGTCGGAGAACAGCGAGCTCGCGACCGTGAGGCCGGCCTGCGTGTAGTGTTTGCCGGCGACCTTCTCGCCCTTGGCGGTGAGCCAGTTGCCGAGACGGAGGAAACCCTGCGCGGCGATCGCGGCGGCGGAGCTGTCCACGGGCTCGAAGGCGTTGAAAGGGTTGGCTGGTTTCTTGGTGATGTCGCCCAGCGCGGCCCAGTTGAGCGCGGCGCTGTCCCAGTAAGGAATGCCGTCCTTCGCGGAGTAGCCGTCGATGTAGTAGTCACTCGTCGCCATGGCGGTTTCGAGAAAGAGGCTCGTGACCGCGCGGCGTCCGCCGACGGCTTCGAGCTCGGCGTTCTTGACGGTGTCCAGGAACTCGAGCTGCTCGGCGAAACCGGCGATGATCCACGCCGCGCCGCGCGTCCACGTGGTGAACGGCGAGTAACCCTGCTGCGAGGACGGGCAGCGGAACTGGCCGTCGTTGCGATTGAAGACCGACTCGTGCGCGACGCGTCCGCGGACGTCGTAGCTATCGCGGCCCTGACCGAAGAACACGTTGTAGCGCGCGGTGGTCGCGGCGTGTTCGATGGCACGGTGGAGAAGGTTAACCGGCTTGTCGCCCTCGCCCATCAGCGAGTGGCCGAGCTGGTGCGCGACGACCAGCGAACGCATGGAGCGGATGGTGTCGGCGAAGAGGGACTGCGGACCGTTGAAGGAGTAAACGTAGCCGGAGGGCTTCACGCCGGGCACGCCTTTGACGGGCGACCATGGGGCGTTTTGGTTGGTCGTCGCGTGGCGGGCGGCCTGCACGGCGCCGGAGACCTTGAGCGCGAGTTCGGTGAAGTTGAGTTCGTCCTGATTGAAGGGGATTTTGCCCTCGAACATCAGGCGGCGGAGATTGCCGTAGGTGGAGACGTTGTTGAAGCCGTGGTCATGCACGCCGACATGCGAGACGTGCGAAGCCATGAGCTGCACGGTCTTCTCGCGGCCAAGCTTCAGGAAACGTTCGTCGCCGGTCGCGTCGTATTGGAGGAACGCCATGCCGAACTGGAAGCCCTGCGTCCACTCGGTCCAGCCGCGCGAGGTATATTTGCCCTTCACGGTGAAGACGGGCGTGCCCTTGGACGGGTCCCAGGATTTGTTGATCGAATCGATCTTCTGACCGGCGAGTTCAAACACGCGGTCGACTTTTTTCTGAAGCTTGGCGGGGGTCAGCGTGGCGTCGATTTTCATG
>DATHXF010000200.1:0-5380 GCA_035459785.1 Rariglobus sp.
CAATACCGCTCGCTCATGCTCACCGGCCGCACGCACAACGTGCCCGCCCAGCCGACCACCCTCGGCAAGCGTTTCGCGATGTTCGGACAGGAACTCCTCGCCGCCTTCACCGGACTCGACGAGATTACCGCGCGTTATCCGGTCCGCGGACTCAAGGGCGCCGTCGGCACCCAGCTCGACCAGCTCACCCTCTTCAACGACGCCAAGAAGGTCGCCCGCCTCGAAGCCGGCATCATCAAACACCTCGGCTTCAAATCCACGCTCAACGCCGTCGGCCAGGTTTACCCGCGCTCCCTCGACTTCGAAGTCGTCTCCGCGTTGCACCAAGTCGGCGCCGCCGCCGCGAGCTTCGCCACCACGCTGCGCCTCATGGCCGGACAAGGCCTGCTCACCGAAGGTTTCCAGAAGGGCCAGGTCGGCTCCTCCGCGATGCCGCACAAGGTCAACGCCCGCAACTGCGAGCGCATCTGCGGTTTCTCCACCATTCTCTCCGGCTACGTGACGATGACCGGCGCCCTCTCCGGCCACCAATGGAACGAAGGCGACGTCTCCTGTTCCGTCGTCCGTCGCGTCGCCTTGCCCGACGCCTTCTACGCCATCGACGGACTCCTCGAAACCCTCCTCGCCGTCCTCAACCAGATGGACGTCTTCGAAGCCGCCATCGGCGCCGAGATCCAGCGCCAGCTGCCCTTCCTCGCCACCACGACGATCCTCATGGAAGCCGTGAAAGCCGGCGTCGGCCGCGAAACCGCCCATCTCGCGATCAAAGAAAACGCTCTCGCCGCCGCCAAATCCATCCGCACCGGCCAGGGCGAATCCGATCTCGTCGTGTTGCTCGCCGCCGACACCCGCCTGGGCCTCTCCGAAAAGTCCCTCCGCGCGATCCTGAGCGACGCCAAACGCTTCGTCGGCGCCGCCCCGCAGCAAGTGGACACCTTCGTCGCCACGGTCAAAGCCACGACCCGCAAGATCAAAGGCGCCTCCGCCTACGAACCCGGCAAGCTTCTCTGATCGAGGCCGCACGGCATGAACACCGCAGTCCCGCAGCCTCCGCCGCTACCCGAACGCACTCTGCGCGACCTCGACCTCGGTTGTCGCATCGGGTTCCTCGTGCTGACGTTGATACTCGGTTACATCGCCGTGCGCCTGTCTTGGTCATTCTCGGCAGGTTCGGCGCATACGTTTTTGTCCGGGATGCTCAAAGGAGCTCCGATCCCGCTCAGCCTGCAAATAGCCCAAGCCATCAACCCGCCACTTATCGCGTTGAGCGCAGCACTGCCTGTCCTCGCCGGCATCGCGGCGTTTACGGTGCGCCGCCCGCTCACCGCCCTGCTCATCATCGCCGGCTGCAACCTAATGCTCGCATTGATTTCGATCCTGCTCGGCACCGCCATCATGGACACGCTCGGTCAAATTATGGAAGCACTCGCCTGACGTAAAAAGGCCCCCGGCACTCGCCTACTTCCCCGCCCGAAACTGCACCGT
The DNA here is from genome assembly GCA_035459785.1 of Rariglobus sp. GTDB lineage: Bacteria > Verrucomicrobiota > Verrucomicrobiia > Opitutales > Opitutaceae > Rariglobus. The sequence continues at coordinate 1,486 of DATHXF010000200.1, forward strand.
CGGAGTCGAAGCCCCCAAGTATTTTTTCTCAAACTCACGGCCAGCATCCTGCCCCGAAGCGATCCATTTGAGTTCATCCTCGCGAACTCGTCTAGCGAGTGCCTCTCCCGCCGCTTGGGCTCCCGACATGGCTTGCTTCAATTTTTTTAAATCGGGCGCTTCTTTCGACGAATAGTTCGAGTTGGCCTCCTTGATTTTTTTGTTCAACCGTTCCGTGGCGGCCTTTTCTCCATACAAATCACGGGCGAACGCATAGGCCTGATCCGCAATGTGCACGGCATTCTTAAGCGGATTGCCCTGCTCCAGAATATCGCCGAGCGCCTCCAGCAACGCCGGGTTCCGGTAATCGGCAAACAACATCATGCCCAACACCCCGCGCAACGCGGCTCCGCGGGCATCTTCTTCCATCCATCCAGAACTATCGCCCTGCCTGAACATAATGAACTCCGCATAGTTCTCCCGCACCTTATCGGATTTATACGCAGGCAGACCCTCCATTATCTCCGGCAAACTCGCCGGATCAGAGCGCAGCATCAGGTGTTCGACCAGCCAAAGCTGGTATTTCTCCCGCCCAAAGTGGGCATCAGGATTAATGGCCAATGCCTTTTGCAGCCACCGCCGGCTCGCCGGCAGATCGCCGGCGTAAATCATAAAGGTGCCCAGATTCGAAAGGGTCTCGTAGCGGTTTGGCGTGATCGCCAACGAGTCCATCATCACCTGGATCGCTTCCAGGTGCCGCCCCGACTTGTGGAGAGCAACCGCCAGATCGTCATACAGAGCCGGGTTGCGGGGATCTTTAACCATCAGCGCCCGGCTGTGCTCGATGCGCCAGGCATAGAACTCCTGCGAATGTCTCGGGAAGTTCCCGCCCATCACGTCCAGTATCCCCGGAAACCGAGCCTGCTCCATCGCCAGCGTATCACTGTCCCAAATGCACGCGCGACTCTCGATGAATCCGCTCAACAAAACAGCCATGAATGCAAGCTGCCGACCAAGCCGAGGGGTAATGCTAAGCATGAGCATTTTTAGATACGGTGATGCCGGTCAAAGCGAGGGCATCTTGGCGCAAAACGCCGCATCTCTCACCAACCGCAAAGCTCCTCGCACCAGCACCCGAGACAATCCCACTCACGGCGCCGCCGCATACAGCCGCAGGTTTTTCTGCGCCGACTGCGCGATGTTCTCTCCGGATCGCCGCCGTATAGATGATCCCGTAAATCCACCCGCAGTAGTTGGTCTCGGTGATGAGATCGTCGTCCATCCGCTCGTTGTGATCCCCCTTCGCCCAGTAGCCCGCGGAGCGACGCTCCAAAATACGATGCACGATCAGTTTTCCCGTGTGGGAGTGCAGGAATACCACGATGTCCCCGATCTCCAGCGAGCCAAACGCTGCCTTCTCGGTAAGCAGCAGGCAATTCCCGTCAAACAACGGCCGCATGCTGCCTGTCGGATTCACCATAAACACCGTCGTGCCCGGCACCGCACGCTGCACCTCCGCCGCCACCTTCTCCGCCTCCTGCAATGAAACCCCCGAACTCGGCGCGATCGCACTGGACCGGCGGGTCTCGCACGACTCCGGCGCACTCACACTCGATACGACAATAGGTTCACCCCCAAAAACTGCCGCACACCAACAGCTATAACAGTCAATCAGTTGTGGCGTTTCATGAATTTTTTATAATTAAACTCCGATCTTTATCAACCTAGCATAACTATCGACGCATCAAAAAGATACCCTAGATGCCACTGGTTCATATGCACCTATCCCAGACCCTCTCCGACCATAAAAAAACACCGATCCCGTTAACCCAAAATAAGTTACCCCCCGCAGCCTCACCGCGAAAACCGGTGAATAACTTTCCCCCGCCGCACCCGCACTCCGGTCGCGATCACAGGGAAACTCGCGTCAGCCACCAGCCGCACCCGCCCGCAGTCGTGTAGTTATTTCCCAATACATCACGAGCTCCAGTCTCTTGCGAAAAAAGCTCCGCCGCCCGGTCCGCCCAATCGCATCCGCCCAAACCTAACTTTGGGTTTGCCAGTGCCGCCCGCCCGCCGACACCCTGCCCGTTCACGTTCTCTGTTCGCTCCCTTTTTTAACAACCCATCCACGCACATGTCTGAAGATCTCGTAGGTAATGTCCTTGTCGGCCAGTCCGGTGGCCCCACCGCCGTCATCAATGCCAGTGTCGCCGGCGTCATCGCCGAGGCCCTCAACCATGTCGAAATCGAAGAGATTTACGGCACCTTGAACGGCGTTCTCGGCATCCTCCAGGAAGACTTCATCGACCTCGCCGCCGAGTCCCAGCAGACCATCCGCGGCCTGAAGTTCACCCCCGGCGCCGCCCTCGGCACCTGCCGCTACAAGCTCAAGAAGCAGGCCGACTACGAGCGCGTCCTCGAGGTCTTCAAAGCCCACAACATCCGCTTCTTCTTCTACGCCGGCGGCAACGACTCCCAGGACACCGCCGACAAGATCTCCAAGCTCGCCCAGCAGCAGGGCTACGGCCTCCGCGTCATCGGCATTCCGAAGACCATCGACAACGACCTCCCCATCACCGACCACTGCCCCGGCTACGGTTCCGTGATCAAATACATCTCCACGACCATCCGCGAGATCGCCTGCGACAACGAGGCCATGGGCCAGCACGATCTCGTGCAGATCGTCGAAGTCATGGGCCGCAACGCCGGCTGGATCGCCGCCGGTGCCTCCCTCGCCAAGCGCAAGGACCACCCGCACGATGCCCCGCACATCATCCTCCTCCCCGAAGTCGCCTTCGCCCAGGACAAGTTCATCGCCGACGTCCAGCGCGTCCTCAAACGCGAGAAATACTGCTTGATCGTCGTAGGCGAAGGGCTGATCGACGCCGACGGCAACTACGTCTCCGCCGCCGAGGCCACCGACGCCTTCGGCCACGCCCAGCTGGGCGGCGCCGCCGACTACCTCCAGGGTCTCGTCGAGCAGAACCTCCCCGGTATCAAAGCCCGCACCGTGAAGCTCGGCATGGCCCAGCGCGCCGCCGCCCACGCCGGCTCCAAAGCCGACGCCGACGAGGCCTTCCTCGCCGGTCAGGCCGCCGTCAAAGCCGCCATCAACGGCGAGACCGACAAGATGGTCACCCTCCTCCGCGGCGACCAGGACCACTACACCGTCGAGACCGGCCTCGCGCCCCTCTCCGACATCGCCAACGGCGTGAAGAAACTCCCCCGCGAGTGGATCAACGAAGACGGCGTCAGCCTGAACCACCAGTTCCTGCGCTTCGCCCTTCCCCTGATCCAAGGCGAGACCGTCGTTCCCTACGACAACGGCCTCCCCTCCTTCGCCAAGCTCGACAAAAACCGCGTCGACAAGCAGCTCCCCACCTACGAACTCTGAGTTCCCCGCGCCACGCGCTCCTCAAAACCGGCCCCGCAACGGGCCGGTTTTTTTGTGAATACTCGCTTCCCATCACCCTCCGCGCCCGCATCTTGAAGCAACCTTCATGCGCTGGCTGATCCTGACCTCTTCCACCGGCACCGGGCATAACATGCGCGCCGATTCCTTGCGCCAGTGGGCCGCGCAGGTTTACGGCGACGCCGTCGAGGTGCGCATCCTCCACGTCCTCGAAAACACCCACGGTCTCTACAAGTTCGGCGTCGAGCTCTACAACATCATCCAGCGCCGCGCCCCGCGCCTCCATCACCTCTATTTCAACTACCTCGAGGCCGCCTCCATGCACCGCCGTGGCTCAAAGATCCTCGGACGCGACGCATTCACCCAACTCGTCCGTGACTGGAGGCCCGACCGCGTCATCAGCGTCCACGCCCACACCAATCACGGCTTCTTCGACCTTGCCCGCGAAGCCCTTCCGGAAAAACCTCCCCACTGCATCACCTACTGCGGCGAACTCTTCGG
>DATHXF010000201.1:0-5664 GCA_035459785.1 Rariglobus sp.
CCTCAAAAGCAGCTCGTCGGACAATATTAAGGCATCATGGATTGCATTCGCATTCTGCGCACCATTGATCGGCCCGATTGTATATTGGCTATTCTCACATTCAGCATCCGAAAAAGAAGAATTAGAAGCACGAGAAGTCACATTGAAGGCTCGATTTAATTCTAAATGAAAACCACGGAGCCGAACCAAGCGCCAGAGACAAGATGCATGCTTGTCACGCCAGCTGCTTCGCACCTGTCGCGCCAAGCACGCATCTGTCTCATCTAAAACGTTCGGAAAAAAGATGAAATGGCGAACCACACTGATTCCGATTGGCATTGGCGCAGTGTTTTGTGTCGGCATACATTTTGCCTTGCTCGTGCGCTGGGATGGCAGCCGAGATATCGATCTCATTATCGAACCAGACAGCTTGAGATCTCAAATAGCTCAGGTGCGATACTGGAGCAGCTCATATACTAGCTTGAAGCATATCAGCACAGTAGATGATTCGCTTGAGAAAGCCTTTCCACGTGGTTCTCTCGTAGATGCAATCTTGGGGGAAGACGGAAAGTATCAGATCACGGCAAGTGGGAGCGGGGAAAAGTCCCCTTTGTGGACACATTATGAGTATTGGCATGATGGTGTAGTGATCCGAATCGAACTGCGTGACGGACGAGTTTTCACGTCTCTGCACCAAATCGACTCAAAGATTAATCGACAGTTACGAATACAGCTATGAAGCCGAACCAGTCGTTACAGACAATGACCACAGCGGTCACGCTGGCTGCTTCGCACCTGTCGCGCCAGCACGTGTCATATCTGATCTGAATCGTCCATCAAATCATCACTATCACGCTATATGTCGGAATATGATCTCGGCTACACACTCGGCTACATGTTCGGAATAGGTATCCTCGTGCTCTTGGCTCTGATTGCTGCCCTTGTTGTTAAGAGGCCGCGCATCACCTTTACCAGCGGGCGACGACACCATCGACGTGGACGGACTGCTAATAGCCGTAAAGACGAAAACCACGATCGACGCGGATGAATAACCACTGAGCCAACCAGTCACTACAGACAATGACCACAGCTGCCCACCCCCGCGCTAGCTAGAATCGCAGCCCATTTATAACGTTCAGCAGAAAACAGAATGAAAGAGAGCTGTCCGTTTCAAATAGGGAAGAAATACCACATAAGGCGGGGCTGCTCATGCTTGAATCCTGTCTTTCGGCAGGGCGAAGACGTCGTCTTTTCAAGTCATGCCTATTCACCTCAAGAAGGTGTGACGCGATATTGGTTTCGCTGCATTCAGTCGGGAGAGACCAACATCTGGCATTTAGCCGATGGCGATCTGGCGGATGGTTGGAGTGAGGTTTTCGAAGCAATAGATGGCGCTTAATCGTCCAAAAAGCACGTCCGAGCCGATGGAAGCCGCCTACTCGATCTGCCCGAACGAAACGGACGTTCGACAGCTTCTTTGCCTGCTGAGGGCGCAAGCGACGGGGCTAGATCCGGCGCCAACCAGCACCTAAACCACGGTGGTGTTCGCCTTCCCATCGCTGACTACCGCATAAAGACTTTTCTCATGTCCACCGCTTCGCTCGCCGATTTCTACGCCCGTCTCGACGCCTGCAATCTTGCCTCTCCTGCCGAGCGGGCTGCGCTCGAATCCGACTTGTGGACGCGTTTCGGCACCGGGAAGACCGTGTTCATCCTCGATATGGCCGGCTTCACCACCAAGGTCCAAAAACACGGCCTGCTCTTCTTTCTGCGCAAAATCCGCTACATGCAGTCGGTCGTCGCCCCGCTTCTCTCCGAGTGGCGCGGCGAACTGGTCAAATTCGAGGCCGACAATGCCTATGCCGTCTTCGGAGATCCGCTCGACGCCGTGCACTGCGCCCTGCGCATCCATGAGACGTTCCAATACCTCGCCGATGGTCTGCCCGATGTGGATGATGTGGTCGTGAGCATCGGCCTCGCCCGCGGCCGCATCCTGATGATTCCCGGACACGACTTCTTCGGCGACGCGGTCAATGTCGCCTCGAAGCTCGGCGAGGACATCGCCGGTCACCGCGAAACCTATGTCAGCGCCGAACTGTTCGCCGACCTCGCCCGCGATCCGGCGCTTGTCGTCGAACCCGTGGAAGGACTGGGGCTCTCCGCCGGCAAGGTGTCGCGCCGCCTCCGGACCTGATTATTGACAACCGTTTCGGTCATTGCAGCCGGCTTGGCGGCGCGGCAGGTTTGTGTTAACCCCACCCCGCCCAATGAACAATTGGCTTACCGAGCTTTGCGGCGCAGCGTTCATGCCGCATGGCCAGTGCTACCTGTGGCAGCCGGAATTGATGACCCTCCACGGCGTCGCCGACGGGCTCATCGCCCTTTCGTATTATTCGATCCCGCTGGTGATTTTTCATTTCGTGCGCAAACGCCGGGACATTCCGTTCCCGGCGATTTTTTTGATGTTCGGCGCGTTCATCGTCGCCTGCGGCACCACCCATATCATCGAGGTCTGGACCATCTGGCAGCCGCACTACTGGCTGTCGGGCATCGTCAAGGCCGTCACCGCCGTGATTTCCATCGTCACCACCGTGGCCCTCGTCCGCATCGTGCCCGCCGCGCTCATGTTGCCGAGCCACGACGATCTGCGCCGCCTCAATGCCGATCTGGAGACCCGCGTGCAGGCGCGCACCGCCGATCTCACCACCGCCAACACCCTTCTCCTCGACGAAGTGCGCCAGCGAGAACAGGCCGAGGCCGAGGTGCGCGCGCTCAACATCACCCTCCAACAACGCATCGCCGAAATGGCCGCGCTCTTCGATTTGCTGCCCGTGGGCATCGGTATCGCCGACGACAAAGCCTGCCTCGCCATCCGCTCCAACCAGGCGCTTTCCGTCATGCTAGGCACCGACCGGCAGCAAAACATCTCGCTCTCCGCCCCCCGCGTAGAGGCGCCCGCGTCGTTCAAGGTATTCAAGGGCGGACGCGAACTCGCCCCGCATGAACTGCCCATGCAGGTAGCAACGAGCACCAACCGGCCGGTGCTCGAATTCGAGGTAACCATCGTGCGCGGCGACGGCCATCACATCGATCTCGTCGCCAACGCCGTGCCGCTCCACACCGAGACCGGCGAGGTGCGTGGTTGCGTCGCCACCTTTGTCGATGTCACGGCTCGCAAACAGGCCGCGGAGGACCGGCTGTCCTTCGAGCGTCAGCTGCAGGAAACCCAGAAGCTCGAGGGCCTCGGCGTGCTCGCGGGTGGCATCGCCCACGATTTCAACAACCTGCTCACCGGCATCCTCGGCAACGCCAGTCTCGCCCGGCTCGGCCTCCAGCCGCATCAAAGCAACCTCGCCGCCTCACTAAAGAACATCGAACAGTCCTCGCTGCGCGCCGCCGACCTGTGCAAGCAACTGCTGGCCTACGCGGGCAAGGGGCGCTTCGTCATCGAGCCGATCAACCTCAGCGCGTTAGTGAAGGAAACCGCCCAGATGCTGGAAGTTTCCATCAACAAAAAGACCTCTCTCCAGCTTCACCTCGCCCCCGCCTTGCCCGCGTTCCTGGGCGACGCCACGCAGGTCCGTCAGGTGCTCATGAATCTCGTCATCAATGCCTCCGAGGCGATCGGCGACCAGCCGGGCATCGTCACGATCCAGACCAGTCGCGTGCAGATGACCGCCGACTACCTGCAACGCTTCGCCATTCACGAACACCTCTCCGAAGGCGACTATGTCATCCTTGAGGTCACCGACGACGGCAGCGGCATGTCGGCGGAGACCCAGGCGCGCATCTTCGATCCGTTCTACACGACCAAGTTCACCGGCCGCGGCCTCGGGCTCGCCGCGGTGCTCGGCATCGTGCGCGGCCACAAAGGCGCTATCAAAGTTTACAGCGAGCCGGGCCGCGGCACCACGTTCAAGCTGCTCTTCCCCGCGACGCAGGCCGAGGGCACCGCCGCCCAGGCCCTCCGCGCCGCCACGGCGACACCATGGCACGGCTCCGGCCATGTGCTCATCATCGACGACGAGCCCTTTGTGCGCACCGTGGCCGATCAGATCTTCCGGATGCTCGGCTTCACGACCGCGCTCGCCGAGGACGGCCTTGAAGCCGTCGAGATCGTCCGCGCTTCGCCCGGCGCGTTCACGCTGGTAGTGCTTGATCTCACCATGCCGCGCATGGACGGCGAGGAAACCCTGCGCAACCTGCGCGCGATCAATCCCGATCTACGCATCATCCTCACCAGCGGATTCAACGAACAGTCCACCATCAACCGCTTCGTCGGCCGGGGCATCGCCGGCTTCCTGCCCAAGCCCTTCACCGTCGAGATGCTCACCGACCAGCTTCGCAAGATCCTGCCGTGATCAGCCGATCTTGCCGATGAACACCGACAGCACCTTGAGCGACTGCACGACCATCAGCACGATGCCCGCCGCCAGAAACACGCGTGAGTAAACATAGCTGACCTCGGGCGTGTCGGCGACGACCTGGCGGTAGTCGGCGGACAACACCGTCGCGCCTTTTTTGGTGAGCGCGAGATATGCACCGTAAACCGTCAGGATCACGCCGACCGGCATCGCGAAAAACCGGATCACCGCCACCGAGAACACCGCCGGGTGATGCACCTCGGGATTGATGATCAGCGAGGACAGACACAGCAGCGCGAGGGCTCCCACGCCATAGCGCGACCACGTCGCGAGCTTGCGAAAACCGTAGCCGACCGCCGCGTAGAGCACCGCGACCGCGACAAACACCCCGGCCACCCACAACGTGTCCGGCCAGGACAACACGCCGCGCGTTCCGTGCAGGGCCACACCGGTGATCGCCGCCAGCACGAGACCGAAAGCCATCAGGTAGTAGAGCTGGCCGACGGCCAGAATCGACGCTTCGTGCTTAAAATTGTCCTGGCGGGTTTCGGTGGCTTTGCGGGCGGTCTTGTTGGTTTTGCTCATGAAAATGTCCGGGATGTAACGGGCCGGGTTCATCGCATCACTACGCACGTGCCATGCCGGGCCAAGCCGTATTTGCAGTGGAACGCACCGCTGATTTTCCAACCGGCGGCACTTCCGGCGAAGAGAGACTCGCGAAAACACCCGGCTCCGGCATCCTGTTTGCAACCCGCGCCTCCCGCGCGCGTCACACTCTGTTCCCGCCTCCATGAAAATCCGCCCCGTCCTCGTGTTGTCCGTGCTGATGCTGTGCATCGCTCCCTTCGCCGCCGCGCAAACGCGCGTGCAGCCGCCCGCCCTGATCAACCAAGGCCTCCTCGCCTACGCTCAAAACGGGCTCGGCACCGCCCTCCAGCTCTGGCTGCAAAATTCGCTGCTGGACCGCACCACGCTGCTGAAGGGCGAACTCGCCGCCCTCAAATACGCCGACGCGAACTACGGTGCCTTTGAAAGCGGCGAAGTCATGCACACCGTCGCCCTCACGCCGCGCGTCACCCGCGTATATCTGGTGCTCTATTACGAACGCGCGCCGCTATGGGCGTGGTTCGACATCTACCGCACACGCAACGGCGCCGAGGTGATCTCCGACATCTATTTCAGCGCCAAGGTGGATGTGATCCTGCCGTCCGAATTGCGCACGCAGTAACAAAAAAACGGAGCGGCCTGAAAGACCGCTCCGCTGTTAACCCAATTCGATTCAGAAGCTCGCGCCGAACTGCACGCCGAGCACGACCGCGTC
>DATHXF010000202.1:0-3891 GCA_035459785.1 Rariglobus sp.
GCGCGGAGGACGAGGGAGGGCGCGAAGTTGCGCCTATCAATGTCGTTCGGCCAGCTGGCGGAGGAAGTCGTAGCTGTAGAGGCCGGTTTTGTGGCCGTCGCTGAAATCGAAGCGAATGGCGTAGTTGCCGACCTGCTCCCAGCCGTTGACGGTCACGCCGGGGAATTTCTTCGGACCGTCGCCGCCGTATTGGTTTCCGAGGATGTCGCGCTCCCCGATGTTTTGCGCGCTTGGGGACGCAGCACGGAGATCCTCCATCGGGAAATACGACTCCGCGCCGTCTTCCCAGACGATGGCGACTTCGTTGCCGATGAGTTGGATGTTGGCGGGCGTTTTCACGTGGCGAAGGGGCAACGTGTCACGCGAGGACGTTGGGCGCAAAATCAAATTTTGGCTCGCCGAGGGTCAGCAGGGACGGTGGGGTGACAGATCATGCTCGTTCATACCGTCCTCTTTTACCTGCGTTCCGACCTGACCGAGGCGCAGAAACTGGAATTCCGCAACGAAGGCCTGGAGTCGCTGCGTCCGATCTCCTGCGTGAAGCAATACTTCGTCGGCGTGCCGGCGGGGATTCCGCCTCGTCCGGTGGTGGACTTGAGCTTCACGTTTTCGATCACGGCGATCTTCGATGATGTCGCCGGGCACAACGAGTATCAGGTGCATCCCACGCACAAGGCGTTCGTCGAACGCTTCAAGAGCTATTGGACGAAGGTGCAGATCTACGACGCGGAGTAAGCTGCGTCGGGATTATTTGACGATCCCGTCTCGCAGTCCGGCGTGGCGGGTGTCGTCGAGGAGGGTTTGGGCGAAGGTGTAGTGGGCGCGGTCGTGGTTGTGCGACGCGCCTCGGAATGCGGCGGCGATGCGGACGCGGGATTGAGCAGTGAAGGTCTGGAGGAGTGAGGTGATGTCGTCGCGGTTGTCGCCGCGTTTGAGCAGGGCGTCGACGTAGAGGGCGGTGGCGGTGATGGCGAAGAGTTCGGTGCCGATGTCCACGATGCGGGCGAGGAGGAGTTGGCGTTTTTCGAGGGCGGGACCGTGGCGCGCCATGGCGTGAAAAAGCGTGCGGGCGAGGCGGTGGCTGGTGCGCGATACGTAGCGGAGCGCGGGACGGCAGGCGGGCGAGAGGTCGGCGGGGACGCCGCCGGCGGGAAGGTAGAGGCGTGGATACCAGAGCGCGTAGAAGCCGCCGGCTTTGAACGCGGCGGCGGCGCGGGCGCCGAAAGGTTGGCGTGAATCGAGGACGGTGCCGGCGACTTTGAGGTGGGGATCCAGGGCTTCGCGGGCGAGGAAGAGGTGCATGATTTCCGTGGAGCCCTCGAAGATGAGGTTGATGCGGCTGTCGCGCATGAGGCGTTCGACGGGGATGGGTTTTTCGCCGCGGGCTTTGAGCGAGGCGGCGGTTTCGTAGCCGCGTCCGCCGCGGATCTGCATGAGATCGTCCACGGCTTCCCAGGCGGCTTCGCTGCCCCAGAGTTTACACATGGCGGCTTCGAGGCGGATGTCGGCGTGGTCGCGATCCACGAGCGAGGAGGTGAGCAGGACCATCGCCTCGGTGGCGAAGGTGTTGGCGGCCATGCGGGCGAGTTTGGCGGCGACGGCTTCGTGTTGTCCGATGGGTGCGCCCCATTGCACGCGGGCGGCGGACCAGTCGCGGGCGTAGCCGAGGCAGCGTTTCATGAAGCCGACACAGGCGGCGGGGATGGTGAGGCGTCCGGTGTTGAGGGTGGTGAGCGCGACTTTGAGTCCGCGGCCTTCGCCGCCGACGATGGCGTCGCGGGAGACGCGGACGTTGGTGAAACGGATGACGCCGTTGTAGAGGGCGCGCAGGCCCATGAAGTGGCAGCGGGTGACGACCTCGACGCCGGGCGTGTCCATCTCGACGATGAAGGCGGTGATCTGGTTGCGCGGTTTGCCGCGGACGACTTTGTCGGGCGTGCGCGCCATGACGATGATGACGCCGGCTTTCACGCCGTTGGTGCACCAGAGTTTTTCGCCGTTGAGGATCCAGTGTTCGCCGTCGGCGTCGGGCTCGGCGCGGGTTTCCATGCGCGCGGGGTCGGAGCCTACGCCGGTCTCGGTAAGTGCGAAGGCGGAGATTTCGCCGCGGGCGACGCGGGGGAGGTATTTTTTCTTTTGGGCGTCGGTGCCGAAGAGTTTGAGCGGTTGCGGGACGCCGATGGATTGGTGGGCGGAGAGGAGGGCGGTGAGATTTCCGTCCACGCTACCGAGGAGCATAGCGGCGCGGGAGTAGTTGGTTTGGGAGAGACCGAGACCGCCGTATTCGCGGGGAATTTTGATGCCGAAGGCGCCGAGGCCGGCGAGGCGGTTGATCAAGGCGTCGGGGATTTCGCCGGTGGCGTCGATTTCGTCGGGGTTGGTTTCGTCGCGGAGGATTTTATTGAGTTCGTTGAGGAAGGGGAGGCCGGCCTCGATGTCGGCGGCGGGCTGGAGCGGGAAGGGGTAGAGCTGGTCGAGGTTGAAGCGGCCCATGAAGAGATCGCCGACGAAGCTGCGGTAACCGCTTTCGGCGCGGGCGGCCTCGGTGACTTCGAGGGCCTCGCGCTGGCCCTGGCTCATCTTCGAGGTGTCGATGGTGCTGGGGGTGTCGTCGGGGGCGTTCATGAGATGGCGGGGTAAAAGGTGCGGTTCTCGTGCGTCATGGCGCGGAGGTAGTCGCACGGGGTGAAATGGGGCGCGACGTCGCGGGCGAGGATGGCGAGGCGGGCGACGACTTCGGTGATGCCGAGGGAGTCGGCGTAGCGGAGCGGGCCGCCGCGGAACGGTGCCCAGCCGGTGCCGAGGATCATGCCGAAGTCCACGTCTTCGGGCGCGGCGACCACGCGTTCGGCGAGGCAGCGGGCGGCTTCGTTGACCATGACGAGGACGAGGCGGTCGGCTGCGGCGTGCGCCGCAGGAGGCGAGGGGCGAGAGGCGAGGGGCAAGAGGCGGAGTGAGCGGAGGTCGGGGTTGGGCTTGGGGTGGTGGGAGCCTTTGACGTGAACGTAGAAGCCGCGGCCGGATTTTTTGCCTAGCCAGCCTTTGGCGATCATTTGGTCGAGCGTGTCGTCGAGCGGGGCGGAGTGAGGGAGGCGATGGGCGAGATCAGCGGCGACGTGGCGGGCGACATCGAGGCTGACTTCGTCGGCGAGGCGGAGCGGTCCCATGGGCATGCCGAAGTCGAGCATGAGACGGTCGATATCGTCGGGCGCGTGGCCCTCGCGGAAGAGGCGCACGGCTTCGACGAGGTAGGGCATGAGGATGCGGTTGACGAGGAAGCCGGGCGAGTCGTTGACGATGACGGGGAGTTTGCCGAGGGCTTTGGCGAACTGGAGCGCGGTGGCGAGCGTGGCGTCGGACGTGCGGGGGCCGCGCACGAGTTCGACGAGCTGCATGCGGTGGACGGGATTGAAGAAATGGATGCCGATGACGCGTTCGGGACGGGCGAGATTTTGGGCGATGGCGTCGATGGAGAGCGCGGAGGTGTTGGTGGCGAGAATCGTGTCGGGGCGCACGCGGGTTTCGAGGTCGCGGAAGATGGACTGCTTGGCGTCGAGTTTTTCAATGGCGGCTTCGATCACGAGATCGACGGAGGTGAGCGGGACACGGGTGTGGACGGGCGTGATGCGGTCGAGGCCGGCGGTGGCTTCGGCGGGTGTGAAGACGCGACGGGCGGCGGCTTCGCGGTATGTGGCGCGGATGGCGTGGAGTCCGCGCGCGAGAGCGTCGGGGGCGATGTCGGAGAGCGTGACGGGCAGGCCGCGGGCGCTGGTCCATTGCGCGATGCCGGCACCCATGACGCCGGCGCCGATGACGGCGACGCGGCGGACGGGAAACGCGGTGGCGTTGGCGGGAGCGGGGAGTTTTTTGGCGCGTTCCTGGAGGAAGAAA
>DATHXF010000203.1:0-3164 GCA_035459785.1 Rariglobus sp.
AAAATCCGCGCCGGCAACGCCAATCTTTTCCTCAGCCCCGTCTTCCGCGACACGCTCGCCGCCACGCTCGGCGTGAGCATCGAGCTGGTCCGCACCGATGGCGCCGCCGGTGCCGCCCGTGGCGCGGGTATCGGAGCCGGCATCTACAAAAAACCGGCCGACGCCTTCAACGGCCTTGAAGTCATCGAAACTATCAACCCGAACCCCGCGCTCGTCGGCCCCTGCCAGGACGCCGCCACCCGTTGGGAGGGAGCGCTTCAGAAAGCGCTCAGCTAAGAGCCGAGAGTCCAGAGTCTAGAGCTCCGATTCCTCCTCCTGCGCACTACCCGCTACTCGCTACCCACTACTTCTTTTCGCCCATCCTCCCATGCCTACGAAACTCACCACCGGTTCCAAGACCTACTTCCCCAACATCGGTCGCATCGCCTTTGAAGGCGTCGATTCCACCAATCCGCTCGCGTTCCGTTACTATGACGCTAACCGCGTCGTCGCTGGTCGCTCCCTCGAAAGCTGGCTGCGCTACGCCGTCTCCTACTGGCACAGCTTCTGTGGCAACGGCGGCGACCCGTTCGGTGCGCCCACGCGTCCGATGCCCTGGCTCACCGCCGCCGACCCGATCCAGCGAGCCAAGGACAAAGCCGACGCCGCCTTCGAGTTCATCACCAAGGTCGGCGCGCCCTACTACTGCTTCCATGACACCGACATCATCGACGAGGCCGACACCACGCTCGCCGAGTTTGAGAAACGCATGGCCGCCATCGTTCCCTATCTGAAAGAGAAGCAGGCCGCTTCCGGTGTGAAACTCCTCTGGGGCACCGCCAACCTCTTCAGTAATCCGCGCTTCATGAACGGCGCGTCCACGAATCCCGAGTTCTCCATCCTCGCCCGTGCCGGCGGCCAACTCAAAGGCGCGATCGATGCCACCATCGCCCTCGGCGGCGAAGGCTACGTGTTCTGGGGCGGCCGCGAAGGCTATCTCACGCTTCTCAACACCGACATGAAGCGCGAACGCGAACACTTCGCCCGCTTCCTCACCATCGCTCGCGACTACGCGCGCGCCCAAGGCTTCAAGGGCAAGTTCTTCATCGAGCCCAAGCCCTGCGAGCCCACCAAGCACCAGTATGACTTCGACGCCGCGACCGTCATCGGCTTCCTGCGCGAGTTCAACCTGCTCTCCGACTTCGCCCTCAACATCGAGGTCAACCATGCCACGCTCGCCGGCCACACCTTCCCGCACGAGCTCCAGGTTTCCGCCGACGCCGGCCTCCTCGGCAGCGTGGACGCCAACCGCGGCGACGTGCAAAACGGCTGGGACACCGACCAGTTCCCCATCGACCCGCTCGAACTCACCGAAGCCATGATGGTCATCATCAAGGCCGGCGGCTTCACCCACGGCGGCGTCAACTTCGACGCCAAGATCCGCCGCAACTCGACCGACATCGAAGACCTCTTCATTGCCCACGTTGCCGGCATGGACGCCTTCGCTCGCGCCGCCATCGCCGCCGAGAAGGTGCTCACGAAGTCCGAGATCCCCGGCCTCGTGAAAACCCGCTACGCGTCCTTCGACGCCGGTAACGGCAAGGCTTACGAAGAGGGCAAACTCTCGCTCGCCGATCTCCACAAGATCGCCCACCAGCAGGGCGAGATCACGCCCGCCAGCGGCAAGCAGGAGCTCTACGAGAGCATCCTCCTCCGTCACATCTGAGCCAGCACACCCACGCCCAATCCTAACCCCGCACTGTAACTGGTGCGGGGTTTTTGTTGGGTAAGGCCTCGCGCTTCGACGGCAGTCGCTATTGAGCGTTTCCATCATTAGCCTCGGGGCGAATGACCCTTTCTCAACGCGAGCAGTTCGGTGTGCTGGCCGATTATTTGGCGACACGCCGTGAGTCCCTCCTGCTCGCCTGGCGTCGCAACTCCTGCGCCGATCCCGACCAGGGCACCGGACGTTCCCTCTCGGTCGGCCAGTTCCTTGACCATATCCCCGAGATGCTCGACGCGTTTGAACTCAAGCTCCGCTCCCGCCAGGGCGGACCCGATGCGCGCACCGCCGAGATCGATAAAAAACTCGAAGAGGTGAAACACGGCCTCCACCGCTGGCAGCAAGGCTACCGCATGAAGGAACTCATCAACGAATGCGGACACTTGCAGCTCTGCCTCTTCGACGAACTCGATCTCATTGCCGCCGCGCACCCCGAACTCGACCGCGCGGTCATCGCCGCCGCCCACCGCCAGATCCTCACGCTCGTCAACGACACCATCAGCGAGAGCGCCACCCAATACCAACGCATGCAGCAAGCCGAGGCTGCCGGCCACGTCGGTGATCTTCGCAGCGCTCTCGTCACCGTTCACGACATCGAGCGTCGGCGCAGCACCTTGTTTCACCAGGCCGTCCACGATCTGCGCAACGACGTCGCCGGTGTTCACTATTCCGCGCAACTCCTCGAGCGTCCCAAGTTGGCCGACGCCGAGCGCACCGAGTTCGCGGGCCTCCTGCGCCTGAGCGTGCAAGGCCTCACCACCATGCTCGGTGAACTCATGGACCTCGCCCGCCTCGAAGCCGGCCAGGAGCAAAGAAAAATCACCCGCTTCGACGTTTCTAAACTCATCACCGAACGGTGCGACGTGAACCAACCGATCGCCCTCGAACACGGCCTGTTCTTGGAAGCGAAAGGCCCCGCCGAACTCTCCGTCGAAGGCGACACCGACAAGATCGGCCGCCTGCTCCAGAACCTGCTCACTAACGCCATCAAATACACCGAGTGCGGCGGCGTGAACGTGAGCTGGGATGCGGACTGCGCGAACTGGTGGTTCATCGTGAAAGACACCGGCCCCGGTCTGCTTTCCCACGCAGGTTCGCCTCTGGTGGTCGGTCTGCAGGAAGCGACCGCCAGCGCCAAGGAATCCGACGAGAAAAACACCACGCTCGACGGTGAAACCTCCCGCGTGCTTCCGCCGCCCGAAGGCGCGGACACCCTGGCCGGTCACACGCGCCACCAACCCGGCGAAGGCATCGGTCTCTCCATCGTGAAACGCCTCTGCGAATTGCTCGACGCCAGCCTGGAGATCGCGACCTCGGCCGAGTCCGGCACCACCTTCCGCGTGGTCCTCCCGTTGCGTTATCCGCCGACCAAGGGCGGCGACAAGGCCTGAGTCCACCCGCC
>DATHXF010000204.1:0-1911 GCA_035459785.1 Rariglobus sp.
TGCTGCAGATCCGTCAGCAGCAAGTCCTCGATGATTCGCGACCGGGGATCGGAGATTATTCCAATTTTTACGGGCGAAACCGAGTCGGCGCGTGCCTCCACGGCAGCACAAAGCGCCAGCATAAGAAATACGATGCAAGAGGTGCAGGCCCTGAACATGCGATTGAGGTGATATATTCCGAAATACGTGAAGCGACGCGTTCTCGTTAATCCACGCGCAGTTCATCTTTCGCCACCGACAGATGCGCCCACCCAACAAATTCGCACGTAGAACAATCGTCTCCTCAAAAAATTACAGCGCCAGCTTCGGCACCAGGCGGTCCAGCAGCTTGAGCGCGGCGTTCTCCAACGCCTTCTTGCCCGCGATGTGCTCCGCCAGATCAATGGCGACGTCCGTCTGACGATCCGTGTGCATCAGCACGGCTTTCTGTTTCACCACGATCTCCACCCGCGACCGGCACGACACCAGATTGCCGCGGCGCCCGGCCAGCTCACTGAACGCCTCGCCCGAGATCGTCACCACGTCGGACCGGCCCGCCGTCTCTTCAACTGTCAGCACCGGGAACCCCACTTCCTTCAGGATAAGCATCATCTCCGTCTGCACCGCCGGATCGATCACCGGCCGCGCCAGGTGCTGCTCGACCACCGACACATACACCGGCGGCAGCGTTTTGCCCGCGACCAGTTTCTTCAGACGCTCCACCCGCTCGGCCTGCGTCTCGACCTTTGCGACAAAGGTCGTCGCCTGTTTTTGCACGAGCTTGCCGATTTTCCCGGCCAGTCCCTCCACCGCCGTATCCATCGAGGAAACATCCTTGGCCGTCGCCAGCTCCCCGTAAACCCGCCCCGTCTCCGTGCCCATGATCTTGGCCGCGATAAATACCTTCCCGCCCGACTCAAACACGCGGCCGGTCACCAACACTTTCGCGCCCACGAGCGAACCCACCTTGGCCGCCGTCTCCGCGCTGATCGCGCCGGACAAGCCCGCCTCCTGCTCGCCGAGAACTTTATCGATCTCCTGACGCTCGACCAAAAACAACTCGGGCTGGATCGACAGATATGTGCCGAGCAAAACCGCGACCTCGGTCCCCTTTTTTTCCAGCGCTCGATCCGTCGTCTGGAAATCAAACACCGCCATCGGCAGCGGTGCCGCCGCCTCGGGCGCCTGCGCCCGCATTGAGGGAACCAGGCCCGTGCAAGCCAGGCCGAACGCGCACAAGGCGCGGAGGATGAGTGTGGTGGTTTTCATGTTGGTTTAAAAAATAGCCGCCGGCGCGGAATGAAGGTGCTGTTCGATGATCTGAAAAAAAGTGTCTTCGGCCCGCGGATCCTCCGCGAGCCCGCCCAGCACGGGCAGCGTGACCTGCGTGACCGCACCCGCCCCGTTCGCCGTCGTGTAAACCCCCGGCAGCCCGGCCGCGTCCTCGACGAAGACCACCAGCCGCCCGCTCTCCGCCACGAGGCGCGGCTTGTCCTCCTGCCATGCCTTGGCCGACAGCGCTCCCACCGCGAGCACGCCCGCCTCCAGTTTTTCCGGCACGCCTTCGCCCTGCTCCGAAAACGCCAGTCCCCGTCGTTTTAAAAACGCACGCAGCTCCTCGCTCTGTCCAAACACGATCAGCCGCGGGGCTTCCTCCTTAAACTTCGTGGCCACCGGTCCCCAGTTCACCGGCGGATATACCCACACCCGAGAACGCCCGATTTCCGCAGACGGCTCCTGTGCGGAGAAAAACTTCACCAAAACCTGAGTCTTCCGTTTCACCTCGGGAAACGCCACTCGCACCGTGCTCACACCGTGCGCATCCGCCGTCGTCGCCCCATCCGTCAACGACCGTCCCTTCTCCAGCGGCACCGCCACCGCGTCGGACACCTGCCAGAGATCCGCTACGAGCTCCGGGGCTTTCAACGCACC
>DATHXF010000205.1:0-36503 GCA_035459785.1 Rariglobus sp.
GGGGCATATAAGTTTCTCATCTCCGCCCTAGCACGTTGACGTATACCAACGCGAAGCATTGGCTTCGAACATGATGAGCATCAACTCATCCGGATGTCCGCAGTTGATACGTCGCGTTAACCGCGACGCTGAAGACCGTCTATTTCTTCGACGCATGCTTCACCTCCTGAGGAAAAATCCGCTCACCCGACTCCGCAACACCTTGTTTGAAAAGTGGTTCCCGATCCGACGATTGATGGAGCGGGCGCGGCGCGAAGAGCTCATCACCAGCCTGCGAGGACGACCCGACGGTTCGCATTGGAAAATTCTCCCCGCATGTCCACGGGCGCTATATGACGCAGGGGGTGCACAGGTTAGCAGCCGGCTGTATGTAATACGCGGATACCAAAAAATCGGCGTGATTAACAACAAGGTGTTCGCGTTCGACATGGCCACGGAATGCTGGACCGAAACAAGCACGCCTCCGGCCCGGCTCGCACATTCGCACGCGGCGATCTGTTCCGACGGAACTCGGTTCCTTTACGTGGCATCCGGTCAGCTCGGAACCCAGTGCAGCCCGGCGATCGCCGACAGTTTCAGTTTCGATACCGCTCTTGGAACATGGAGTGATCTCCCTCCCCTGCCCGAACCACGCTACGCCGGAACGATGCAATTGATCGGGGGACGACTGCACTTTGCCGGAGGCGCTCTCTCCGACCGATACACTCCGGCATCGGACCACTGGAGTCTTGCGGTCGCCGGAGGTCGCGCACTCGAGAACAACTGGCGCAAGGAGCCCGACCTCCCTCTGCCTGTCATGCACCTCGGGAGTGCCGTGATCGACGGAGCCTTCTACGCATTCGGTGGGCAACAGGGCGACTTCACCGCGATCCCGGGCGACCCCCATTACACGTGCAACGGAAAGACCAAAGAATCGTTCTTTCCTGACGTCTATCGTTACCTCCCGGGCGAAATGAACTGGATCCGGCTCAGTGACTTATTGATCCCAGTGTCACACATCGACTTTTCAGTCCTCCATACAAATGGGGAAATTCATGTTTTTGGAGGACAGATATACAAAGATCCGGAAGATTTTCGCTTACGGCTGACCGACGCAATCCAGAGTTATGATGTCGCCACCGATCGTTGGTCGATCAGCGGTTCGTATCCCTACCGCATCAAGCTACCAGTCTGCGGCATCAACGACGACGCACTCTTCTGTGCTACCGGCCAACGCGACAAGCACTCCGCCAACGATTCTCCGGGATCCATCGTGAACGACACGTGGCGCATAAAACTCTCCTCCTTGTCCGAAACAGATCGGCCATCGGCCCACGAAGGAGCGTTCTCCGCACTGCGCGGAAAGGAAGTCGTGATGATCAGTCACAACCTCACGATGACGGGAGCTCCCCTGCTCATGCTGGAACTCGCCTGCGCTTTGAGAGACAGCGGCGCCATCGTGCGCATCTTCTCGCTCGCAGACGATGCGGAGTATGGAAACGCCGCCGAACGGCACCACCTTCCGGTTCTTCCCATCGAAACATCCATCGTGTGGGCCGCACGGGCTGAACTCGTGATTGCCAACACATGCGTGGCCGGCCCCTGGATCAGCCACTACCTCGCTCTTCATCCGTCACGAAGCTCGCGCCTGATTTGGTGGATCCACGAAAATGCGGTGAATTCGTATGCGTGTCACCTGCCCGGCACTGAGAACGTTCAAACGGTCGTGTTCGACTCACACAGTGCCCGAAGCGCGTGGGAACCGATGGGGATTGGAGCACGTAATCGGCGTTTCGTTCTCCATCCGGGGAATCGGGACGATATCCGTGAGGCGGCCGGTTCACCGCGGCTACCCTGGCCGATCGCACCGGAGGAAGGAGCGGTGAACCGCGAGATGGCCCGGAAGCGCCTGGGTGTTTCGAACGAAGACTTCCTGCTTTGCTGCATCGGCACGGTGCACGCGCGGAAAGGCCAGAGACTCCTGATCGACACGGTCGGCGGACTTCTGGTCCGGCACCCGGATCTGCGAGTGCGTGTTCTCGTGGTCGGTTATAGGGACGCGGCACAACGACGAAAGGCGCTGCGTTCACTTTCCTCATCGGCGAAAAAAGCCGTGCTCGGCGGCAAACTGTTGCTTCTGCAGAATCCGGACATTCGTGCGTTTTATTTGGCCTCCGATGCTTTCGTCATGAACTCGCAGGGAGCCGGAGAAACCTTCGGCCGCGTGACCATCGAAGCCATGGCGTTCGGCCTGCCTGTTCTCGGCACGTCTGCCGGTGGGACGACCGAAATCATTACCGACGGCGAAACAGGGCTTCTTCACCCGGTCGGCGATGCAGGTCTTGAAACGCTGGCGGCCAACATCCGCCGTCTCGTTCAGGATCAAGCCCTGGCAAAACGCTTGGGAGTCGCAGGACGCAAGCGCGCCGAGGAATATTTCTCCGCCCGACGATTCTTCCATGAGATGGACGGGGTCATCAAAAAAACCCTCTCCGACGTAGGCTCAACCATCACGGGGAAGTCGTAACCGCCCCCACCGTCCCACCCTGCCTCAGTCGAATGCCTTCAGATTAAACGCCAGGTAATTGTCCAGCTCCAGCAAACTGCTGAACTCGGTCTTGTTGCGTTCAATCCGCGCCAGCAACGCCTCCACCGCGGCGACCAATTTGAGGTAATCCTCGCGCCGCGCCGCATTCGTCAACATGCCGCCGTCCCTCGCCGTCGCCAGATCGCGTTTGGGATGATCGGCCTTGTAACCGTCGTAGTCGTTCCGGAATTCAGCCAGCGCCGCCGCGATCAGTCCGCCCGACTGGGCGCGCGCCATCCGGTCGCGCGTGAGCAACAGCACCGCGATGGCCGCCGCCTTGATCCGATCATCGTTCGATTTGATTTTCACGCCCATAGGAGTCCCGTGTGTAGCGCGCACCACCGTCCGTAAGCAACCTCCGCCTTCCTATCCCCCGCTTCCCATGTCCACCCTCGATCCCGCCGTTCGCATCGGTCACGTCCATCTCAAGGTCGCCGATCTTGACCGCGCACTCGCCTTCTACTGCGGCGTTCTCGGCTTCGAAATCATCCAACGCTACGGCACGCAGGCCGCGTTTATTTCCGCCGGCGGCTATCACCACCACATCGGGCTCAACACGTGGGAAAGCCGCGGCGGCACCCCTCCCGCCCCGGGCACCACCGGCCTTTATCACACCGCGATTCTTTACCCTGACCGCTCCACGCTGGCCGACGCGCTCCACCGCGTGCTCGGCGCCGGCATCAAGATCGACGGCGCCGCCGATCACGGCGTGAGCGAGGCGATCTACCTGCGCGATCCCGATCAAAACGGCGTCGAGCTCTACCGCGACCGTCCTGCCTCCGAGTGGCCCCGAAATGCCAACGGCGAACTCGCCATGTTCACCCACCCGCTCGACCTTACGGCACTGCTGGCCGAGCGCGCGACTTAAACCACCGGACCCGGCGCAACCGGGACCACGCGACTGGGCAGCAACGCGGCATCCTGCATGCCGTGGATGATTTTTTTGTCGGGCGGACAAAACGTCGCCAGTGCGCCGCTCAGCGTCGCCTTGCCGCCGGTCACAAAATAATACGGGCACAACCGCAGGCGCCCGTCGACCTCGCGCACCTGTTGCTCGCGATCATAGACACGGTGCTTCGCACGACGCGGCTTTTTATACTCCTGCAGGATGTGCGGATTACGCGGCGAATCCTCGATGGCGACATCGATGCCTCCCTGCCATTCTTCGCGTGAACAATCGCTGCCCAGCACTACGCTGCGCGCGCCCCACGCACTCTCATGGTAGCCGGAGATTTTGATGATGAGGTCGCGCTCCTTCTGCGACGCACCGGCGAGTTGGCGCCAGTCGGTCAGCGCACGTCCGCCCACTTTCGGACCGTCGAGCACCGCGCCCGGAGGCAGCGGCGTAGAATCAATCACCCAGGAAGGCGGGATGAGTTTTCGCAGGAGCTTGAGCGTGCGTCCGCCCAGCGCCTCGGCCCAGTAATCCTGCAGCAGGTGATGATGAAAGAGCGCGAGTCCCAGCTTCTCCTCCTGGTAAGGGCGCATCGGCGGCACGATCGTCACCTCGCCTGCTTCCCATGACTCGAAAAAGTAGTGCGCTGTCGCGATGTTTGGCAGGTCGAAGAGTTCGAAAAACCGGTAGATGATATCAATCTTCTCCGGGTTGCCCTCGACATCGAAACAGAGCGTCGAACCGAGCGGAAACACATCATCCGGATCAAGGAGGAACACGCGCTTGCCCTGCAACTGAAGCTGCTCCGCCAGCCAATGCATCTCCGGACGGTAAGTCGCCGCTTCGTCAGACACGACGATTGCGATCAATGGATTGCGGATATCGGGGCGCAGTGCCGCCAGCGATTCATGGAAACGCCGGATCATCACATCGCCCGCGCCGATCACGTCACCCGAGGCCGCATACAACCGATTGAGAAACGCCGTGAGGCCAATACCTCCCGGCACGGAATCGAGCTCGGTCATGACAAAGCCCTCGTCGGTGAGCAGAAGGTCGGGACGGAGCACCGTGGGAAACACACCGCGGTTCTTCGGATCGCGCGCATGGGCGACAAGTTGGGCGGGCTTTCCGCGGTCTAGATAGTCGGCGACCCAAGGCGTGAGCAGAGGTTTATTGCGCAGAAGATTTTTCCCGGCGGCCGAGCGCAGATAAAGTGTTTCGAGCGCCTGATGATACTCGAGGCAGGCCGTGCCGATGGCCTCGAGCTCGGCGAGTTGGTCAGGTGTCAGCGCCCAAGCCTCGGGGGAAAGCTGCCATGTCTTGTCCTCAAATAACGACGTGGCGGCAAAGGCGGCTTTCAGGTCGGCGTAAGCGAGGTCGGGCATGATCGTAGGAAGAAGACAGAGAACCGCGGACGGAAGTCAAAGCGACTGCATCGTTTCCTCACCCTCCACGTCCAAAGAGCTGAACCGTTCAGTAAACTCGGACTTCCCTCCACTGTCCACAGGACAAAGCTCACGTTCGCCCCCATGAACTCATCCCTTCGTTTGCTCGCCCTGATCTGTCTTTTCACCGGCGCCGTCGTGATCGGCCATGCCGCGCCCGTCGATCCCGCCAAGCCGTTTCGCAACCTGGCCGCCGGAAAAAAACAAACAGTCATTGTTTACGGCACCAGCCTCACCCGCGGCGGCGCGTGGGCCAACGCCACAAAGCAATGGTTCGACCAGACGTATCCAGGCCAGGTCACCTTCATCAACAGCGCCGGCCCCGGACAGAACTCGGACTGGGGCCTCGCCAACCTGAAAACCAAGGTCCTCGACCACCATCCCGACTTGGTGTTCATCGAATTCTCCTACAACGACGCGCAGGACAAATTCAACATGCCGGTCGAGCGTGGCGCCGCCAATCTCAAGAAAATCGTCGACGGCATCCGCGCCCAAAATCCCGCTGCCGTGATCGTGCTGCAGACGATGAACATCGGCTGGGACGCCCCGAACGGGAACCGAAGTCTCTCGGTCCGCCCCGAACTGGAGCGCTTTAACGACAACTACCGGACACTCGCCCGTGAGCAGGGACTGCCATTGCTCGACCACTACGTGGTCTGGAAAAAACTCAAGGAGACCGACCTGGCGACGTATAAAAAATACGTTCCCGACGGCACGCATCCCGGCCCCACAGGCAGCCTCGCCGTCACCTGGCCGACGATCCAAACCTGGCTCGAAGTCACGCGAGCGGCGGCCAAATAACGAGTCGCGCGGCGGAAGAGGCGCGCCCCTTCCGCCTGCATTCGCTCACTCGTCGTCCACCTGGATTTCCTTGTTGCGATGACGCGGGCAGCCGGCGCGAAGCCATCCGTTGATGAAGCGGTCGATATCGCCATCGAGCACTCCCTGCGTGTCCGACGTAGTCACGCCGGTGCGCAAGTCCTTCACCATTTGGTAGGGCTGGAGCACATAGCTGCGGATCTGGGCGCCGAAGCCGATCTCACCCTTGTCTCCATAGAACTTGTCCATCTCGGCGCGCTGCTCGTCCTGACGCTTTTCGTAGAGACGCGCTTTCAACACGTTCATCGCGGCGGCCTTGTTCTTGATCTGCGAACGTTCGTTTTGGCAGACCACCACGGTGTTGGTCGGAATGTGCGTGATACGCACGGCGGAGTCCGTCGTGTTAACACCCTGACCACCCTTGCCGGAGGAACGGTAAACGTCGATGCGCAGCTCATCCTCGGGAATCTCGACTTTGATTTCGTCGGTGATTTCGGCCACGACATCCACTGCGCAAAACGAGGTGTGGCGGCGGGCGTTGGAATCAAACGGCGAAATGCGCACGAGGCGGTGAACCCCACGCTCGGCCTTGCAGTAACCGTAGGCATTTTCGCCTTTGATTAGGATCGTCGCCTTGGCGATGCCGGCAGTGTCGCCCGGCTGCACATCCATGAGCTCGGTCTCAAAACCGCGACGCTCGGCCCAGCGGTTATACATGCGGTAGAGGATGTCCGCCCAGTCGTTGGACTCGGTGCCACCCGCGCCCGCTTGAATGGAGAAAATCGCGTTATTGCGGTCGAACTGACCGTTGAGAAACGCCCCGATCTCAATCTTGTCGAGTTCGGGGATCATCGCTTCGACCTGCGTGGTCAACTCGGCGCCAAACTCGTCTTTTTCCTCGGGAGAACCGGCGTCGATGAGCTCGATCATCACATCGAGGTCGGCGACGCGTTTGCGGAAATCGACCACGGGCAACACAGAGCGTTTCAACGCGTTGACCTTGCCGATGTGTTTCTGGGCACGCTCGTTGTTGTCCCAGAACGCGGGATCGCCCATCTGCGCCTCAAGGGCCTCTATCTCGCGAAGCTTTTGTTCGCAGTCAAAGAAACCTCCATAGATGCCCTGCGCGCTTCTTGATGTTTTCGATGTGGTTGAAAGTTTCGGGTAAGACCATGACGGAAAAATTAAAGGGTTATGACCGCAACGCATGGCTGGAGGCGCAAGGACGAAAAAGGCCGCCCGCGAGATGCAGGCGGCCCGAAGAGAAGATCTGAAATCGAGTATTAACTCTCAGAACCATGCTTTTTTGCCCGTGACGTAGGTCGCGACGAATTCATCGTCGGACTTGGTCAGATAGATGATACCCTCGATCAGGCCGATGATACCCATCACGAAACCACCGAAACCCAAGGTCAGAACCGTCACAAGAATCATGATAATGCCGGCCGTGGTGTAGCCGAGAATGAACTTATGGATGCCAAGGGCTCCGATAAGGATACCGCAGATGCCTGCGGCGATTTTTTTGTCTGCACCGGCCGGTTTGGAGTCGCTCATGTTTTTGAATTTAAGATGTGTTGATTACTACCGCCGATTTCTTTGTCCAATGAGTTGCCGCTTGTCGATGCATCTCTCAATCAGCGAGAAGCTTTCCCACAGAAGGGAAAAGCATCCGAATTATAGTTTCGGCTAACGCCCTCCGCAAATCTTGCTAATTTTTACGCACGCAGGCGTTTTTCGTCGTCCCGGAGCGAATGATTGTGGCTGATTGTCGCCGACCTATGGCCACGCCCGCTTTCTCCTACCAAGACCCATTCCCCCTCGGTCCCGATGACACCGAGTATCGCCTGCTCTCCAAAGAAGGCGTCACCACCACAACCTTCGAAGGCCGAGATATTCTCAAGGTCGACCCCGATGTCCTCGCCTTCCTCGCGCAACAAGCCACGCGCGACATCTCCTTCTTGCTGCGCCCTAAACACCTCGCCCAAGTCGCCGCCATCCTCGACGACCCAGAGGCCTCCGCCAACGACCGCTACGTCGCCACGACGCTTCTGAAAAACGCCGAGATCTCCGCCGAGGGAATCCTGCCCTTCTGCCAAGACACCGGCACCGCCACCGTCGTCGCCAAAAAGGGCCAGCAGGTCTGGACCGGCGCCAACGACGCCGAGTTCATCTCCAAGGGCATCTACGAGACCTACACCAAGGAAAACCTCCGCTATTCGCAGACCGCCCCGCTCGACATGTTCAACGAGGTCAATACCGGCACCAACCTGCCGGCGCAGATCGACCTCTACGCCACCGAGGGCTCCGAGTATAAATTTCTTTTCGTCGCCAAGGGCGGCGGCTCGGCCAACAAGACGTTTCTCTTCCAAGAAACCAAGGCGCTCCTCAACCCCAAAGGCCTCGAAAAATTCGTCACCGACAAGCTCTCCTACCTCGGCACCGCCGCCTGTCCTCCCTACCACCTCGCCCTCGTCATCGGCGGCACCAGCGCCGAAGCCTGCCTCAAAACCGTCAAGCTCGCCTCAACCAAATATCTCGATCACCTCCCGACCACCGGCAACAACGAAGGCCGTGCCTTCCGTTGCCTGGAGACCGAAAAACTCGTCCTCAAAATCGCCCAAAACAGCGGCATCGGCGCACAGTTCGGCGGCAAGTATTTCGCCCTCGACGTGCGCGTCATCCGCCTGCCCCGCCACGGCGCGAGCTGCCCCGTCGGTCTCGGCGTCTCCTGCTCGGCCGACCGCAACATCAAGGCCAAGATCAACAAGGACGGCATCTGGCTCGAAAAAATGGAGACCAACCCCGGTCGCTTCATTCCCGCAAGCCAGCGCACCATCAAAGACGACAAGGTTGTGCGCATCGATCTGAACCAGCCGATGCCCGCCATCCTCGCCGAGCTGTCGAAACATCCCGTCACCACCCGCGTGCTCCTCAACGGCCCGCTCGTCGTCGCCCGTGATATCGCTCACGCCAAACTCAAGGAGCGCGTCGACGCCGGCCAGGGTCTGCCCGACTACTTCAAGAACCACCCCGTCTACTACGCCGGCCCCGCCAAGACGCCGAAGGGTTACGCCAGCGGCAGTTTCGGCCCCACCACGGCCGGCCGCATGGACAGCTACGTCGATCTCTTCCAATCGCTCGGCGGCTCGATGGTGATGCTCGCCAAGGGTAACCGCAGTCCACAGGTCACCAAGGCCTGCAAAGACCACGGTGGTTTTTATCTCGGCAGCATCGGCGGACCCGCCGCGATTCTCGCCAAGGAAAACATCAAGAAAGTCGATGTCCTCGAATACCCCGAGCTCGGCATGGAGGCGGTGTGGAAGATTGAGGTCGTCGACTTCCCTGCGTTCATCCTGGTGGACAACAAGGGCAACGACTTCTTCGTAAACGGCTGCGGCGCCTGCCTCCCCGGCGGCGTCACCGCCGCCGCCGAAAAAGCGAAGGCCTGATCACCGTAAGCCAGCGCGATCCGCTTATTCCCCCATCACCGTCACGATCACGTGGCGCGTGTGCGGGGCGCGGCGGTGTTCCCACAGAAAAACTCCCTGCCACGTGCCAAGCAGCAGGCGGCCTTCGCCAAACGGCACGCTCTCGCTCGTGCGCGTGAGCGCCATCTTGATGTGACTCGGCATGTCGTCCGGGCCTTCCAGCGTATGTTCAAAATGCCGGTCGTTCTCCGGCACGAGGCGGTTGAGCCAGCCTTCGAGATCGTGCCGCGCGGTCGGGTCGGCGTTTTCCATGATGACGAGCGAGCAGCTCGTGTGCTGACAAAATATCGTGACTACGCCCGCCTTGAGCCCGCTGCGCGTCACTTCACGGGCGACGGCACCGGTGATTTCCTGCGTGCCCTGACCGGACGTGCGTAGTGTAAGCGTGGCTTGGTGAACAGACATGACGTGAGGGACGCGATCAGCCTCCACCGGCCACAAGCGCACTCTCGCCCGGCTTCGTCATCGACGTCGGATCCAGCGCGGCGTCGAGCGCGGCGGACGTCATCAGTCCTTTCGTCAACACGACGTCCTTGAGCGTTTTTCCGGTGGCGAGCGCTTCCTTCGCCACGGCTGCCGCCGCATCGTAGCCGATGTGAGGATTAAGCGCGGTGACCAGCATGAGCGAACGGTCCACCAACTCACGACAACGCGCCTCGTCGGCCTCTAGTCCGGCTACACACGCATCGGCAAACTGGCGCGCGCCGTTCGCCAAAACGCTTGCCGATTCGTGCAGCGCGTAGGCGATGAGAGGGATCGTCACATTGAGCTCAAAATGTCCGTCGCGTCCGCACATCACAACCATCTGAGAAAGTCCCTGCGTATAGATGCACACCTGCACGAGCATCTCACTCATCACGGGGTTCACCTTCCCCGGCATGATCGACGAACCGGGCTGCGTCGCCGGCAGGCGCAATTCCCCGAACCCGCTGCGCGGCCCCGACCCGAGCAGCCGGATGTCATTGGCGATCTTGGTGAGACTCGCGGCAATGGTCGCGAGGTGTCCGGCGACCTCGATCGCGTCATCGCGTCCGGCTTGTGCCTCGAAGTGATTGCGCGCCTCGATGAAATCGATGCCGGTCTCCTCGCTAAGAATGCGCACGACCTTCCCCGCGAAGTCCGGATGACAATTGATACCCGTGCCCACCGCGGTCCCACCCACGGCAAGTTCACGCAAGGCTGCGATCGCCTTGTCGGTGCGCTCGATCGCCTTCTTCACCTGTGCCGCATAACCGGAGAACTCCTGCCCCAGCGTGACCGGAGTGGCGTCCATCAAATGCGTGCGACCGATCTTGATGATCACGTCAAACGCCTGCGCCTTGGCATCAAGCGCGGCATGCAGGTGCTTGAGCGCGGGTTGAAGGTGATTACGCAACGCGAGCGCTACGCTCACATGCAACGCAGTCGGGATGATATCGTTGGAAGACTGACCCAGGTTGACGTCATCATTGGGGTGAACCGGCTTTTTCGAGCCGATCGGTTCACCGGAGAGCTGGCTCGCCCGGTTGGCAATGACCTCGTTCGCGTTCATGTTGGTCGATGTGCCCGAACCGGTCTGGAACACATCAACGGGAAAATGAGCGGAAAGTTTCCCGTCTGCCACCTCACGGGAGATTTGCTGTATCAGGGCGCTTTTCTCGACGGGAAGTTTTCCGAGTTCTTCATTGGCCCGCGCGCAGGCTATTTTCACGAGACCCAACCCGCGGATAAAACCATCGGGCATCGGACGCCCGCTGATCGGAAAGTTAAGCACGGCACGTTGCGTCGAAGCACCGTAAAGCGCGTTTTCGGGGATAGCCATCGAGCCCATGGAATCTTTCTCGGTTCTCATGCTCACAGGCTGGACGCAATCCGCGCTAAAAGCAAAAGCCGCGCGAGCTCATCCGCACGGCTTGGAAACGGGATTTCTCAGAACTTCAGCGTAAGCCGGTCTCCGCCCATGCCGAGACGGCGAACGCTATCGTAAAGACGGTCGTCGGTGAGCGAGTTGGATACCACTTCCCTGGCCTGCACCAGCACGGCACGATCCGCTTCCGACGAGTTATCCGCGACGACCAAACTGGACAGGATATGATTACGACGCACCTCACGCGGAGACACCGGCATGACTTGCGCCACCGCCTCACTCTCGGCAACCGGCCGTTCGACCACGGGGGCAGACACCAACATCGGCGCCACTTCCACACTGCCTTCGAAATGAAGTTCACTCGCGGGTTTGATCGCTGCGGCAAAATGAATCTGCGGTAATTCGCCGAGCACGGCGGACTCCGCGTGCGCATCGATCTGGGATGCCGACTGAGGTGCCGCCCAAGGAATCATCGCGAGCAATTCCCCTGGACCGACCGGAACCGGCTCATTTGCTTCAATCGTAGGAATAACCTCGGTGGACTTTTTAACCATCGGCGTGATCGCGACCGAGTCGCCAACGATTTCCACCGGAGCCATCACGTTGCTCACAACAGCGACCGACTCGACGACGGGCAAAGTCACCACGACCTCAGGCGCGACATTCATCGGACGATACTCGCGCACCACGATAAAACTGAGAGCAAGCACCGCCGCCACCCCAACCGGCATCTGATACCGAACCAAGGTGCGTGCCACCTGTGGCAGGCGAACCTTGATCCACCACGGACGCGGTTCGACGATCGCAGCCAGTTGCTTGGCGCGCAAATCCTGCTCAAAGCGGCTCCAGAACTCCACTGACGGACGCTCCGCCCGCTTCACACGAAGAAGATCTTCGATGGTCACGCGATTGCTCTGAGGGTGTTCAGGCGGATTCATCATGAGCGGACGTAAGATTGGAGTTCGGCCTGCAAAAGTTGTTTCGCGTAGTGCAGACGGGAGCGCACGGTGCCCACCGAGCAATCCATGATCTCGGCAATTTCCTCATGACTGAGGCCGTCTATTTCGAATAAGGTAACCACGGTTCTATGCGGGATAGACAATTTCTGAAGTGCTTCGTTCAATCTTTCCTGCAGTTCGTTCACGAAGACCTCACGCTCGACGTCCTTCTTATCGGTCAACTGGTTGATGATCGCCGAAACCGAAGCGTCCTCATGAACCTTATCAAAACTAAAAAAAGACCGTAACTTATTGCGGCGTATATGAGTAAGGGCCGAATTCACCGCGATTCGATAGAGCCAGGTAAAGAATGACGACTGCCCTTGGAATCGATTGATCGACTGAAACGCCTTGATGAACGTATCCTGCGTAAGATCGGCCGCATCCTCGCGATTGGAGGTCATGTTGTAGATCATCGCATAAACACGTTCGCGATACTTCAAGATGAGTTGGTCGAATGCCGCCACGTCTCCGGCCTGGACACTTTGCACCACCCGCCAGTCAAAGCCCGCCTCTTGCTGGCGCTCGGGGGAGGCCACCAAAGTTTTGGCAAGGGCTTTCGACGAGGCGTTCACAACTCAGGTATTAGTTACGATGAGGGCGCACAGGGCAAACCTAGACGCCGTTCGGTGCCCGAAGGTTCCCCACTTGATGCCGCAAGGTTTCACACAACTGCAAAAGCAAAGGAGCAGGCGGCAAACCAACATGCGGAGCCAGAGCCGCCTCAGCTTGTGCCAACTCGGCCTCCACCTCGGATACGACAACTTCAAAAATACCCAGCTCGCTCATTTGACGAATGCGATCGGGAAGGTCGGCCTCGCGGCGCTTAAGGATTTCGTCAACCAGCCGCACGCGGTCGTCCCCCGTAAGACGCTCCATCAATGCCAGCAGCGGCAACGTGACCTTGCCGCTCTGCAAATCCGTGCCGAGGGTTTTACCGATACGTTTTTCCTGCCCGAAGAAATCAGCGAGGTCGTCGTAGATCTGATAGGCAATCCCGAGGTGCCGCCCAAAACGGCTGGCCGCCTCGACGAACTCGACTGAAAAACCGCCAAGCTTTCCTCCCAGAAAACAAGATATGCGGAAGAGCTCGGCCGTCTTAAGATCGATGACGCGGAAATAATCCTCCCGGGTGATGTTGGTAGTCCCGCGACGCAGCGTTTGCACGATTTCACCAGCACAAACCTTGCGGGTCGAATCAGACACCGCATAGCAAACCTCCGTCGTCGGAAACTGCGCCGCCAGATGAAGCGCATGGGCAAAAAGTGCGTCGCCCAGTAAAACCGCGGCTTCGGCTCCATACTGACGTGAAGCCGTGCGCCGGCTGCGCCGCAGGTCCGCCTCATCCATGATATCGTCGTGCACGAGCGTCGCCAAGTGCACCAGCTCCACGACTGCAGCCACCCGAACCAAATCGGCAGGAGGCGTGTCGCTTCCAGTCCATCCACTCAAAAAAACCAGTGCCGGACGAATGCGCTTCCCCGAGGTATCAATGCAGTAATCCGCCATCTCGCGAATCTCCGGTTCGAATGCGTTGAGCTGACCACGCAGAAAAACATCCAGCGCCGCCATCTGCGGTTTCAGTCGCGCAAAGACAGTGGCAAAATCACGCACCTGAAGTTGGTCGGAAGAATTGAGGGTCGAACCGGACATATGCGGAGCGAAGGTTAGGAACACGCCATCAAATGGCTAACCAAATACACAGCCATTAGTAAGGATACTGCGCAAACCAGTGTTCCAAATACCAGCGCAGATTTCCCCGCAGACACTCATGTCTCATTTTTTCAAACTCTGCGCCATGGATTTTGGCTCTGCATATTTCGATGGCCAGATTCGTTCTCAATCGTGAGATAGCCTCATCCATGAACGATCACCCATTCCTCTTAATACCGATGGCCGCCATCGCCCTCTACGTGATGTATCTATGGCGACAAGACTACCGCTCATTCAGATCGGGCCAGCCGAACCCGCATGCACTGCCCGGAGCGACCCCCTGCTCGCCACTGGCATGTGTAATCGCCGGTCTGGGGGCATTGGCCATTCTGGCAGCCGAAACTCTTGGCGAACTCCATCTAGGCTTAAGCGAACAACAATCAACGATCACCATCCTGTTCGGAATTTATAGCCTGCTGGCTGCTTTCATCGAGGAACTGATTTTCCGCGGTTTTATCGTAATTGAAAACAGGGGTAAATTTCTACGCCTGCTAGGAATCATCAGTGCATCTCTGTTATTCGCCGCACTGCATCCCTTTTTGTGGAAGTGGGACGATTCAGGGCTTCACTGGACCGTAAACATGAAGGGCTGGTTTAGCACATCAGCAGTATTTGTGAGCTCCCTCTGGTTTTACACTGTGCGTTTCGCCACCTTTAATCCCAATCAGTCCCTAATCCCCTCAATCACAGCTCACGCTGTAAAAAATCTGGGGGTAATCTGCATCAAAGCTGTGCAAGGATTCATAGTGGGCGGTTGGTAAATTACCGAAGGACATCCGTTAGAACACAAAAAAGGCGACCCG
This sequence comes from Rariglobus sp., assembly GCA_035459785.1. Taxonomy (GTDB): domain Bacteria; phylum Verrucomicrobiota; class Verrucomicrobiia; order Opitutales; family Opitutaceae; genus Rariglobus. The sequence goes on from DATHXF010000205.1 coordinate 14,574, forward strand.
ATCGGGTCGCCTTTTGAATTCCCAGCTAAGTAACCGTCAGATTACAATTACTTATCTTTCTTGGTTTTCTCAGGAGTTTCAGGGAGGAAGGGATCACCTTCTTCGCGGTAACCAGAAACATCGCTGCGCTTGAGCTTGTGCTCACGAATTTGACGAGGATCAAAAATTTCCTCCGGCTTGGCAGATTCAGCACTGACAATCTTGGCCGTGATGAATATCAAAAGGTTCTTACGATTAGTGGTCTTGTTCTCGGTGCGGAACAAACGCCCGATACCCGGGATTGAGCCAAAAAACGGAAGCCGCGATTCTTCATTCACCTTCGAGTCAGAAATAAGACCGCCGATACCTAATGTATGGCCATCCTTGAGGGAAACCTGAGTCTTGGTCTTCTTGGTATCAATGATTGGAATCTTGGCAGTGCTGCCGCCGCCGCCACCAAAGTCCACACTCGTTGACGAAGAACTGATTTCAGGCTCAACCGTCAGCTTCACGAAGCCCTGGCTGTTGATTTGAGGGGTGACCTTCAAAATCACGCCAATCGGCTTGTATTCAAAGCCGCTCACCTCGAACGCACCACGCTCAGCATTGTAGGTGTAGCTAGGAATCGGGTATTCAGTGCCGACATTAATGACAGCCTCGCTGTTATTGAGCGTAACAACCGTCGGATTTGAAACGACCTTACTGTCTCCACTCGATTGAATAAAGTTCAAAGCCGCACTGAGTTGAGCTGCAGAAAGAACCGAGGTGGCATATGTGGATTGGCCGGTGGGAACAGCAGCGGGAAACAATCCCGTAGAGAAACTCGAGGGCAAGGCAGGGTTGATGGGAAGGTCGCCAGAGTAGTCGCGCTTTGCTACCTGACCACTGGATGCAGCGACCAACCTCCAATCCAACCCCAAATCACTCAATCCATTGCTATTCATCTCAATAAACTTGGTCTCAATCATTACCTGATCCGTAGCCTTGTCCAATTTCTCAATGATTGGACGAATGCGGCCAAGACGCGTGGGACGCTCGGTAATAACAAGCGCGTTACTACGCGCATCCACAATCACCTTGCCGCCAACTGAACCATCGACGATGGATTCAATCGATTTGATAATATCGCCAGCCTTGGCATAATTGATAATAAAAATCTCAGTGGAAAGCGGCTCTTCAGCCAGCGCTGCCTGGCTCAGAATCTTAATAATATTACCATCTTCAACAAACGTATAGCCAATCGGGGAAAGGATAACCTGAAAAATTTGACGCCAGGTAACCTCACGCAATTTCAGCGAAGTGCGTCCTTGAAGCGTGTCAGGAATCACTAAGTTTAACTCAAAAAGATCGGCTACATTACGTAGAATCGTGCGAATTTCCTCATCAGGAAAATCAACCGAAAGCGTATCTTTGCTCTTTGTAACCACTGCCGCAGACGTTTCCGAAGCAGCGGCCACAGGGGCCGTAGCAGCAGGCGCAGTGAGTGTGGGCGAGACAGCGGATGTAGCCGCCGCTTCAGGCGCAGCGGGGACCGCAGGTTGTTCTTGAGCTGATACTTGACTGAAAGCGGCCAGCGAGGCCAACAATAATAGACGCGTTCTCATGGCTTATTTGACAGGTTTGATGGGCCGAGTGATTTCCTCGTTATTGAGGCGGAGAGTGAAAGTGGTTCGCTCGATAGCGCTGATCTGTAGCGCATAAGTAACCCCTTGGAAGACAATTGGGATTGAATCACCTACTTTGAGCCTTTTTTGACCAAAGAGCAGCAACGCAGTATCGCCCAAAAACACGGAGCCACTGGGCGTGACCTGAGGAGCCAAAAGCAACAAACGCTCACGATCAGCAACCGCAACGGCAACTGGAACCACGGCAGTGCGTTCTTCGACCACAGGTATCTTAGGGCTAAAAGGATTCTTACCCTCCAACCGCTCCGCAGTCTCGATTGTTTGCTGCGTCGTCAATAACGCACGTGCAAGATCCAGCGAAGCCATGCGCTTCTGGGGAGTAGAAATATCTTGGCCAAGCAATGCCACCGGAAGAACAAAAAATGAGATATATGAAATAGCCTTCATTTGACGCCAAGAAGATCCAAATTGAGGTTTAGCGAAACAGTAGCATCACCACCAGAGGCAGACGCACTCGTGATACGACAAAAATAGGTTCCCTGCTCCAAATGTTTAAGGAAAGTAATTATCTGGGCGAAACTACCATCAATATTCACCGTGTAATTAATTGGAACATATGCAGCCTGATTCGCAGCAGCAACCCGATTGCCGGGACGTAAGTCCCTATATTTTACGCCAACCTCGGATTCTAATCGATAGAAATACTGCAGGTTTTCAGCCAAGCCCTCGGCATTGAGCGCTCGAGCTTTCACCGCTTGATTGGCCTGTATTAAAAAATCCAGCTGCTCTTGCAGCTGGACTGAATTTGAAACATTACTACGGTAGCGCCTTCCCGCCTCGGTGACCCTATCAAGTTCAACCTGTTGCTTGGCAGCCAAGTCCGAACGAAAATGCAACAACGCGAAAAACCCAATCGAAAGCCCCGCACATATAACCAAAATAGGATATTTCTTAACACGAGTAACGATTGCTTGTGTATCAATGCTCATTTTTTACCTCCGCTGGTCGGCTTGATTTGCGCCCGAAACCTGAGATCAATTTGAATAACTATCTCACCAGAAGCTGGATCTCGCACAATATTGGTCAATTTGATCGAATCAAACAGTTCGGAGAAATACGAATTCTTAGTGAGATCGTTTACATATGCATCGGCCTTTCCTGCACCTTCTTCGGAAGAACCTTTAATGCGTCCGCGTAAAATAACCCCGGCAGGACGATAATCGATACTACTCAATATAACTGACGGAGGAAGCGTAGACCCCAACTGCAATATAAAATCCGAAAGTGTAATTTTAGAAATCGCCAAAAACTGATCGAGTTCTTGGATTTTTTTCTCCTGCTCCTGAAACTTCTTAAACAGAGCAACCGACTGATCACTGCCCGGCTTGTTAGCATCAATCACTTGCTGGGCGGCGTCCGTATCTGCTTTAAGCGTGTTCAGTTCAACTTCACGATACGTAACATAAATCGCCAAGGTAGTGGCCACCAAAATTGCCACACCATTTATAAAAAAAGTGGTGCGGACAACCTTGGTGTCCGGCAATCGTTCGAAATTTCGGAAGTTCGGATGCCACATAGGCGCTGCCGAAGCCGAGGATTTATCACTGGGTTTTTTCAGAAACGACAGCATGACTGTTTTTATACTGAACCATTAAGCCAAAAAGGCCGAGACGACGAATATCTTGAGCGTTGGCAGACAACGCATCCGCCAAAGTGATCTGCTGGGATTGAAGCCAAGAGGGTAAATCAGGCTTAAGCACAGAAACCCCCAAATCTGCAGCGATGGCCCCCTCAAGCCATACAAGTTTCGAAGGAAGTAGCACACAGGCAACGTGTGCTACCGATTGACCTGTTTGGACTTCATAAAATCCAATCGAAGATTGGAGCTCCTTGATCAGTCTTTTGATCAAGACAGAGCCCATGCCCGTAAAATCAAATGTATTGGAAAGAAAAAGCTTTCGGGCGGATGCCTCATCCTTAAGGCCAAGTTCTTTTTGAACAACAGGTATCATAGCCTCAAGACCCTGCTGAATAGGTCTCGAAGCCTCCACTCCAGCGGCAGTGACGATAAACGAATGGGTTGCTTCAGCACCAATTTCCAAAATCAAGACAGGGGTCTTGATTTTGGAAAACGAAAGATAATCAACCATCGCCCCGATACCGGCAATACTGCTAAGCTCAACCGTCTCAGGATAAATACCGGATGCGAGAAGATTGTCCTGGGTGAGGTTCACATCCGCAGTGGGCATACCACATATAAGAGCATCCTTCTGAGATGCCTTAACCATATCATAATCAGTGCCTTGATTGGCATTGATGATTGATAAAGTATATTGATCCGGCTCGATCCGCAACTGCTGCACCGCCACTTCGTTAAGATATTCCGGTTCTTTCAACCGCTTAGTTTCAAATGTCACCTTTCGAACCACCCGTCGAGGTGCATTTACTCCGCATGCCGCATGAACATACCCGCTTGGGGTTTTGGTGGGCTGCAAGGTCTTCAGCGCTGCCGCTAACGCATCGGCGTCACCGGGCGGGCACTCGACAATCTCCTCAATGACAAATGGCGCCTCGGCCTTCGATGTGCGCGCAAGCAGCACGCCATGTTCGCTAAAATCGATGAAGAAGTTTTTGGATTTCGCAGAGAAAAACATGCGGACTTGGGCACTCCTAGGCAGGACCTATGGTATGCAATTTTCTAGCGTTAGTTAGGGAAGAACCTGGGATGGTCTTGGAAGCAGGAATGCCAACGTCTTAGCAGGAACCGTGCACTTCAAGTCAATTCATGCGAAGACGCTTATTGAACAAAGCATTTACGTTTCCTTGAACACTCCAAAAAAAGCCCGCCTCTTCGAAAAGTAGGCGGGCATATGAATCTTCTACCAGTGCAATCGCGAGAGGCTTACTTCTGCCAAGTGCGCTTCTTGTGGCGATTGGCCTTCAAGCGCTTTTTGCGCTTGTGCTTGTTCATCTGGAGACGGCGTTTCTTTTTGAGGTTACCCATGTGGTGTCAGGTTTGGATTGAAAGTTTCGTGTAGAAACCGTCCGTGAAACAGCCTGCGCCCCCTCCTGTAAAGCTCAATCTGCCCCCGTCGTCGCCACCTCGATGGCGCAGCGCAATGCCGTGAGCACCAAAACGCACCGCACGTGTGCTTCCGGCAACCCCGCCAAACGTGCCGCCGCCTGCCGATAAACGGTCATTTGCCCCGTATAACGAGCCACCACCTCCATCTCGCCTCCACATGCCACACGGTCCGTTTTGAAATCGTAAACCGCCGCCGTAATCACCCGCCCGGTCGCATCACGATTTAGCACCACGCGATCAAACACCCCTGTGATCCAGGCACCGTCCAGCACGATTTCAAACATCCGCTCCCTCCATACCTCCGCGCCCGGTTCATGCGCAAACACGCCGGACAGTCCACTAGACTCCAGGCATGCACATGCCTCCGCTACCACGGAATCGCCCAGTCCCGCAGCCTTCCACGTCGCCAACCCCTCGGCCGTCATCCCGCCCCACTCCACCGCCGCGAACGCCTTGTGCACCGCCGTGCCGAAACTTGCCGCCCCAGCACTCGTGGCACCAAACAACGCCGCACCTGAGACCACGCCTGCCTTCGTGCCCGACGGTGTGCGCGCAGGGTAACGCACCACCCCCGCGATCTGCCCAATCGTCGAGATACCCGCATTCTCATCAGTCTCCGCCACCACTTCGTCGACGCATGGAATCTCCTCAAACCACTCCGCATCACCCTTGGCAAACACCGCGTCACACGCCCAATCACCCACGTGCGCCAACTCGCCCGGCTCGGCCGTGCCCAGTGTTTCCGTGAGCAGACGCGGGAAATTCGCCGACGTGGATTTTTCGCCCACCGGTTTCGTGATGAGATACATCGCCCGCTTGGCCCGCGTCGTCGCGACATAGAACAAGCACAATTTCTCATACACCGCATCGGCCTCCGCCTCGGCCACATGGGCCGCCAACACCTCGTCGTGCTCGTGAAACAGCTTAGGCGGCATGTCCAGCACCCACTCCACCGCGCGATCCTCCGTGCGTTGCACCGCCAGTCCGTCGCGCCGCCGCGTAGACAGTGCATTTCCCTCTAAATCTGGCAGCACTACCACATCGAAGCCGAGACCCTTCGACTTGTGAACCGTCATCACCCGCACCACCGCCGCCGTCTCCGCGTCACGCACCACATGACGCTCCGCGAATTGCACGAACTCCGCCACCTCGCGCCCGCCCGTCTCGTCGAAACGTTGCGCCGCCTCTGTCAACTGACGCGCCCGCTCGCGGCTGAACGCATCGTTCGCCACCACCGGCTCCAGCCGACGCAGCCACGTCTCCACCGTGCGCGCAAAGCCTTCCTCATTCATCTGACGCAATACCTCGCGCGTCAGCCCTTCCCCGCTCTCCAGCAAACCGACCAGCGGCGTCATGCACACATGCTCCCACGCAAACCGGTCTCCCGGATGCGCCGCCGCCTGCAACAACGCCAGCACCGCCGTCGTCAGCGGATTGTCCATACACACGTGCAAATCGGACGCCGCCACCGCCGGCAGTCCGCCTTCGCGACGCAGATAATCCGCCAGCCACGTCGCCGCATCGTTTGATTGCACCAACACCGCAACCGACAACCCGCGGTCCAGCGGATTGATCTCCGACAACAATTTCAACGTCAGCGCCGCCCGCGCCTCATCATCGGCTCCATGCAACCACATGACTTGCCCGCCGAGTTGCGGCTTCGCACTCACGTGCTCGCGCCACTCGCGCGTCCACCGCTCCGCCGCGACCGCCGGCAACAACCGCGCCAGCACCGCCGCATCGCCAAATACCCGGTTTACCGTTGCCATGATCGCCGGACCCGAACGCCACGATTGATCCAGACGTCCTTCCTCGATCGTGCCCGGCGCCGCCTCGTTGTAGTGGTCAAAAATCTCGCGAAACAGCCGCGGATCGCCTCCGCGCCACGCGTAGATCGCCTGCTTTACATCGCCCACGTAAAACAAACTCCGTCGCCCTTCGGGATCCTGCACCGCCTCGTCGATCAAGTTGCGCAACACGCTCCACTGCCCGTGGCTCGTATCCTGGAATTCATCCAGCAACCAATGGTCGTATTTCGCGTCCAACCGCCAATCGACGAACAGCCGCCCGTCCTCCCCTTCCCCACCCGACGATAATCCCGGCGCGCCCGCCTCGGGCATCAGCAACCGCTGCACATCCGCGAACGTGAGTTTGCCCGCGCGCCGCACGAGATCGTGATAAATCGCCTCGTAGCCGCTCAGCACCGTGTGAATGCCCTGCGTCATCTCCAGTCGCCGCGTCAGCTCTCCGCGAAACACTTCGCGCACCAGAACCTTCAACGCCGCGCCGATCTCCGGCGGCACCATCTGTTTTTTTCGCTCGATGATCAGTTCGACATCTTCCTCGCCAAGCGCGGCCCACACTTCCAACGCCTTCACCATCACATAATCGATCGGCTTAGCCATGGCCGCGCCTGGCGCCCACGAATCCAACGCCTCCAGGAAATCATCCCAACGCTTCTGCTGTTTCTCGTTCGCGCACGCACCCGGTGCCCAGCGCCGCAGCACTTCGGTAGCACCATTGGTATCACCCGTCTTCACCAACCAGGCCGAGCCCGCCGGCCAGATGCGCCGCGGATTTCCCCACGCCTCGCCGTCAGGCGCATCTAGGAAAGCATTCTGATGCTCGTCGATGAACCGGTCGAGGCGCGTCGCCAGGCGTTTCTCCTCCGCTCCAAACGTCGCCCGCTTGAACGCCTCGATAAAATCCACCTGCGCCTCGTCCAACTCACCGCCCGCACGCGCGAAAAGCTGACGCAACACGCGCTGCCGCTCCAGTTGCACACCGTGCTCCTGCAAAATCTCAAAATCTCCGCCCAACCCCAGCTCCAACGGAAACGCCCGCACCACTTTCGCGAAAAAACCGTCCAGCGTGCCGAGCGACAACCGGTGCATCGCATCCACCATCGAACGCAGCATCCGCAGGAAATCTGCCGTCTCGAGTTGCGGCTCGCCAATGTCCGCACCGATGCGCGCCGCTTCTTTCGGATCGAGCGCGGCCCGCGCCAGTTTGTTCAGAATCTCGTCGAAAAACTCGCCCGCCGCCTTGCGCGTAAACGTCAGCGCCACGATCCGCTCCGGCGGTGCGCCGCACGCGAGCAATTGCACAAAGCGGTTCGTCAGCGCATAGGTTTTTCCCGAGCCCGCCGACGCCAGAATCATCTTGTGGCCGAGCTTCTTCATGCACGCACCTCCGCGACCGGCCACTCCACGCTCGCCTCGGCCCCCTGCGGAAACAGCACCCCGAATTCATCGCGGTCCACCGGCAATTCCGCCGGCGGCCAGAACCGCCGCGCCTTCACCGCCGCCACCACGCCTTCCGCGCAACGCATCGCCGACGCCTGCACTTCAGCGTCGTAGCCCGTCCAGATCGCCACGCCAGTCTCTCCCGCCGCCTTCGGCAGATTAAAGTAACCGCACGCCACCGCGTGCCCGTATTCCGACGCGACCGCCTCCAGATACAGCGGCAGCTGCAAATCCACCCAGATCGCGTCTTCGCCCCCGACCGCGAACCGCGCGAACTCCGGCAACGTATCCGTGTCTTCCGTGCGCTTCGGTCCGCGCACATGCGCATCGACCGGATTCACCGGCGTGTCCGAGGTCTTGTAGTCGATCACGCGCACTTCGCCCGTGAGTTCGTTACGGTCAATGCGGTCGATTTTTCCGCGCACGGACATCCCGCCGATCACGATATCCAACGCCCACTCGGTGCGCTCGATTACCCAGCCGTCGGCGCGCAACTGCGCCTGCACATCGGCCAATTTCGACAGTCGCTGACGCGCCGACTCCAACTGCACCACGAGCGGCAACGCCGGGTAATCCCCGTAGTTCGCCCGCGCCGCGCGGTTCAATTCTTCGAGCAAAAACCCCCGCAGCACATTCGCGTCTGTGCAATCGCGCACCGGCGAATTCAGCTTGCCCATCGCCTCCAGCGCCGCGTGACACAACGTGCCGAAATCCATCGCGTCGAGTTCCGCCTTATGCGGATCAATAGCCTCCATTTTCAATCCGCGCTTCAGATAAAATCGGAACGGACACTTCAAATAATCGCGGAACGACGTGACCGACAGGCTCTCGATTTTTGCATCCGTGCGCGGCTTGAGTTTCCACGCACGCATCCACGCCGGCGTCGGCCGCGCAGCCTCGGCCGGACTGAACAAAAACGCCACGCGCCCCGGCAGATCGGTATCCGCACACTGCAGCAACAACCGCGACGGACGCAGCGGATCTCCCGCCGCCGAGGTCTTGCCCACGAGTAAGTCCAACCGTCCACGCCCCTCCGCACGCACCGCTTCCAACGCGTGCAACAGATACGCATCGCGCGCGAATCGGGCCGCGTTGGTTTTCAAACCGAGTCGCTCGCGCAACCCTTCGGGCAAAAACGCGTCGCCGACCACCGCGTCGGGCACGCGCCCGTCGTTCATGCCCGCGACGATCAGATGCGGCACGTCGTCCCACAACAGTTCCAGCCAGCCTTGCAACTCGACCGCACCCTCAGGCTTGTCATCAAAACGCTGGCTGTCGCCAAACGCGCGCAGCGCCAGCTCCCACACATCGGCCGCCGCGAGCCCGGGGAAGCGCGTCACGGCCACTTCCAGCTCGATCAGCACCCCGCCCCAAGTCTGAGCCGCTTCGATGGCGCGCACGTCTTCCGGACGAGCTTGGTCAAATTCCCTCGCCTTGAAAATTTCCGTGAGCACGGTGCGCACGTTTTCGGGAAATACGCCGACGAGCAGCAAGGCGCGCAGCCGATTGATCTCCTCCAATCCATTCGCCACCACGCCGGGCCGGGCTTTGGCTCGCGCCGCAGCCAGGGTCGCCGGCAGGTGCTTTGCATGCAAATCGTCAAGCCCCGCGAGCAACGTCGCTGGTGAACCGCCGAGCCACGCCAGCACATCGGGACAACGCACCAACGCCGACACGGAAGCAAAGGACGGCTCGCGAGTCACCAATTCCGCCAGCGCCGCGAGCAGCGTATACAACGATCCGCCGCGCAACGGACGTCCCTCGGGGTTGAACACCGGCACGCCGGCGCGCGCGAATCCGTTTTCGAGCGAGGGCAACACCTCGCCGTCGGCCACGCCCACATCGAGTTTTCCACCCGGCGTGCCATAGCCGAGCGCACACGCCACGATCACGTCGGCCTGCGCTGCCGGATCGGCGCAAAGGCGCACGCGTTGCGCAAAATCCGCGGGTGAAAACGACCGCGTCGCCCACGCTTCCGGCACCGGACGCCCCCAGCCGTCGAAGAGCGTGGCGGCCTCGCCAGCTTCGGCCGGTCCGGAAACCAGCACATCCACGAGAAGGCCCGATTCCGCGTAGGCCGCGAGCACCTTCACGGCGAGCGGCAGCGGATCCGGCGTGCCGGCGACGATGATCCGGCTGATGCCGTTCGGCGGAGCCGGGTTGCGCGCGAAGGCGATCTTCACCGCCTGTGGATCATACAGCCCGTGCTCCGCAAGCACGGCTTCGCAAGCCGCTTCGAGTTCGCCGAGCTGCTGCCAACGCGCGAACTCGGGAAAGTTTTCACCGGCTCGCATCGGCACATCAGCCATGCGCAGACCGTTTTCAGTCAGCGTGGCCTGCAGGCGGATAAATTCGTTCGCGAGCCGCGCCGCCCACGCAAAATTTCGCTGCGGCGGATCCTTCGGGAACACTTCGCGCAACGCATCGAAATCGGCGTCGAGCAGCGTCTGCACCCACGCGAGCAGCAGTTCGGACTTCGTCGCCACGCCGACGGCCGGTGCGTTCAGCATCGCCAGTTCGGCCGGCATGACCACACGCGGCGGAAAAACGGCCTGATTGCGCGTGGCCGCATGGCTGGCCAACGCTTCGCGCAGACGGCGCTCCGATTGGCCGGTAGGCACGACTACAAGCGTGCCAGTGAGGTCGAGCGGGCCTTCGCCGGCCCAACCCCGCGCAAGCCAGGCCGTGACGGCGTGAATCAGCGGCTGGCTCCAAGGGAGAACGTGAAGGCGGGGGGACGGCATCCGAAGTCGGGCGACAGATTCACCGTGAATGGTTCGCGCATACAAGGCCCGACTGTGCGGGCACAAAAAAGCCGCAGTCCGGAGACTGCGGCTTTGGTTCGCGAAAGAAGCGTCAACCTTGCGGCTGGTTACTTCTTGCTGCGTTCGCTGCGCTTGGCCTTCTCGGCGCGACGGGCGGCCTGCTGGGCAAGGGCGGCGTGCTCGGGATACTCTTCCTTGCTGGCCTTGGGCGCCTCGACGGCGGCCTCGACGATCGGGTTCTCGGAGACGACGTCGAACGACACTTCGACGGAAACGTCGGAGTGAAGTTTGATCTTCACCTCGTGCTTGCCGAGGGTCTTCACCGGCGTGTGCAGGTGGATCTTCTTCTTGTCGAGGTCGATGCCGGCATCGACGAACTTCTGGTGGAGGTCGGCGGAGGTGATCGCGCCGAACATCTTGCCGCCTTCGCCGGTCTTGACGGCGAACGCGAGCGAGACCTTGGAGATCTTGTCAGCGAGGGCCTGGGCGCCGGAGAGCTCGGAGGCTTCGCGCTCGGTGCGGCGCTTCTTCAGCGCTTCGACGCGCTTGCGGTTGGCCTGCGTGAGGGCGACCGCGTATTTCTGCGGGAGGAGGAAATTACGGGCGTAGCCGGCGCGGACTTTGACCTGGTCGCCTTCGGCGCCCAGACCGTCAACGGGCTTGAGGAGCAATACTTCGTTGTGAGCCATGATGGGTGGTGTGTTTGATTTTTAAGTGTAAGGGGAGCGAACGCGGGGCGCGTTTTAGAACGGGACGTCTTCGTCGATGTTGTCCTGCGGAGGCGGCGTCGGCTTGGTGGCCGTGCGCGCGGGAGGCGTGTGGCGCTCGATCGTTTGATCGATGCCTTCGTCTCCGCCGGTGGAGGCTGCGCGGGGGGCTGCGCCGGGAGCGCCGCCACCTTCGCCACCTTCGCGGCCGCCGAGGAACTGGAAGTTCTCGAGGACAACCTTCATCTTGCTGCGTTTCTGACCGGTCGTCTTGTCGTCCCAAGTGTCGAGCTTGAGGCGGCCTTCGACGAAGAGCGGACGGCCCTTGGTCAGATACTTGGCGACGGTTTCGCCCTGTTTGCCCCAGGCCTCGATATCGACAAAGGTCGTCTCATCGCGGGTGGCGCCGGACTCGTCCTTGAACTGGCGGTTAACCGCGAGTCCGAACTGGCAGATGGCGGTGCCCTTCGGCGTGACCCGGAGTTCCGGGTCGCGCGTCAGGTTGCCGATGAGCATTACTTTGTTGAGGGAGGCCATGGGAGCGCGGTGTTCGCCCGGTTAATTAGGCGTTCTGGAGGAACGTGCGGTAAACGGAGCTGTTCAGGCGGAGGCGCTCTTTGAGGGCGGCCGGGCCGGAGGCGGGAGCGGCGAACGAGACCTGGACGTAGGTCGCGCCGACGAGGTTGCGGTCGGTGACGCGGGCGAATTCCTTGCGGCCGAGGGTTTCGACAGCGCCGACTTCGCCGTCAACGGCGATGATGTCTTTCTTCACGCCTTCGATGATCTGGTCGAAGGTGTCTTCCTTGCCGCGGTTATCGAGGATGAAGGTCGCGCGGTAGTTGCGTTTGGTGGTGGTGCTCATTGTGAGTCTCTACGATTGAGTTGGTTCATGGCCTTATCGGCGCCGTGGTCTAGCACGAGGCGGAGTCCGGTCACGTAGCGTTCTAAATTTGTTTTAAGGAGGAGTTGTTGTTCGAAAGTAAATTGGCCGAGGACGAAATCTTTGAGGTCCATCTGCGGCGGGTCTTTGGGACCGATGCCGATACGGTAACGGATGAATCCGTTGCCGAGTCGCTCGAGCAGGCTGGCCACACCGTTGTGGCCTCCGGCGCTGCCGCTTACGCTGACTTTCACGAGACCGAGGTTGATCGTGAGGTCGTCATAGACGGCGGTGACCGCGGTGCCGGGGATCTTGTAGAACCCCGTCATCGCCTGCAGCGCGCGACCGCTCTCGTTCATGAACGTGAGCGGCTTCGCGAAGTAGACGGTGCGGCCGGGAACCGGGTCCCAGCGGGCGATCTCCGCCTCGAACGACCGTTGCTTTTGCCAAGCAAGGCCGAGCTGAGCGGCGAGCGCCTCGACGACGAGAAAACCCACGTTGTGGCGGGTTTTCTCGTATTCGCGACCCGGGTTGCCGAGACCGGCAACGAGCGAGATAGACATGACTCAAAGAACAAACGTCCGGGCCCATCGCGGTCAAGCGGCGGGCCGGGCGGCGAAAGCTTACTTCTTGGCGGGAGCAGCGGCGGGCTTGGCGCCGGCGGCGGGCTTGGCAGCGGCGGCGGGAGCGGCAGCAGCACCGGCAGCGGGAGCAGCGGCGGCGGCGGCACCGGCGGCAGGAGCGGCGGCGGCAGCGGCACCGGCGGCGGGAGCAGAGGAGGCGACTTCGCCCACGGGCTCGACGACGGAGACGACAGGCTGGCCCTTGACGTCGAGGTATTCGACGCCAGCGATGGGCTTGAGCGTGCCGACCTTGAACGCCTCGCCGACCTTCAACTCGGTCACATCGACCTCGATGACGGGAGGCAGATCCTTGGGGAAGCAGCGCACGCGCAGGGTGTGCGTGGCGATTTCCAACACGCCGTTCTGGTTCTTCACGCCGAAGGACTCGCCGATGACGGAAACCGGCACGCGGATTTCGAGCTTCTCGTCGGCCTTCACTTCTTGAAGGTCAACGTGAAGGAACTTGTCGGTGATGGGGTCGCGCTGCACTTCCTGGAGGAAGGAGAGGGCCTTGGTGGTCTTGTCCTTGCGGTTGAGCTCAATGAGGAGCGCACGACCGGCGACGGACTTGAGGAGGCGGACAAACTCGGGGGTCTCGATCGAGATCGCTTCCGGGTTGGTGTGCTTTCCGTAGAGGATCGCGGGGATCTGGTTGGCCTTGCGCACGCGGCGGGAGGCGGAACGGCCGGTTTGTGCACGGGCCGAGACGTTGAGGATCAGTTGTTGTTTGCTCATATATTCGTTCCCCCTGTTCCCTCGGAATTGAAGGCAGGCGTATTAGAAAAGAGGTCCAAGACACCGGAAGGCAGGGGCGAAGGCAAACAAAACTTTAGAAATCCACCCCGAACGGCAAAACGAGCATTGACAACCTGCGCTGGGAAATTGTTTTTCACCCCTCCTTCGCAAGAGGATCATTGCCTGGTAGCTCAGTGGCAGAGCAGGTGACTGTTAATCACTTGGTCGTAGGTTCGACCCCTACCCGGGCAGCCACTTTGGCCCCAAAGACTTGAAAAAGTTTTTGGGGCTTTTTTGTGCCACGCAACCGCCGCCCCAACCATCGGCATGGCGGGCTTGCCACCCGTCGCAACTGACCCAGCGTGCCTGCATGAACTCCCGCCCCCTCGGAAACACCGGACGAAACGTCAGCGAAATCGGCCTCGGCACCTGGCAACTCGGCGCCGGCTGGGGAGATGTCACCGATGCCGTCGCCACCGAAACGCTACGCGCCGCCTACGACGCGGGTGTGACCTTCTTCGACACTGCCGACGTCTATGGCAACGGCCGTAGCGAATCCCTGATCGGCGCATTCTTGCGTGACACGCCCGGCGCGCGCGAACGCGTGTTCGTCGCCACCAAACTCGGCCGGCTCGACTGGCCCAACGGCTTTACCCGCACGAAAGTCCGCCAGTTCACCGAGGACTCGCTCCACCGCCTCGGCGTCGACGCACTCGACCTCACCCAGCTCCACTGCATTCCGACCGACGTGCTCAAACGCGGCGATATGCTCGGCTGGCTCGAAGAACTGAAACATGAAGGTAAACTCCTCGCCTACGGAGCCAGCGTCGAGTCCATGGACGAAGCCCTCTTCTGCGTCGGCCACGGCGGCGTCAGCTCGCTCCAAATCATCTTCAATATCTTCCGCCAAAAACCCATCGCCACGCTGTTCGACGCCGCCAGGGCGAAGCAGGTCGGCCTGATCATCCGCCTCCCGCTCGCGAGCGGACTGCTGTCCGGCAAAATGACGCGCCAAACGGAGTTTGCCGCCAACGACCACCGCCTCTTCAACCGCGACGGCCAGCACTTCAACGTGGGTGAGACCTTCGCCGGCCTCCCCTACGAAAAGGGCATCGACTTGGCCGACGCCCTCAAGTCACACGTGCCCGCCGGCGTGAGCATGGCCGCATGGGCGCTGCGCTGGTGCCTCGATTTCCCAGCGGTCACCACCGTCATCCCGGGCGCGCGCAATCCGCAACAAGCACTCGCCAACGTATCCGCCGCCGCACTACCGCCGCTCGGCGCGGAGGCTCACGCGAAGCTCGCCGCGTTTTACGCGAACGAGATCAGCGCGCACATCCGCGGACCCTACTGAACGAAAGCGGTGCCGTGGCGACCGGTTACTCCGCGCCGCCCGACATGAAATCGCGGACAACCGACGCGACCTGATCGCGCGGCACTTCCATCTCGGTGCGCGCACCGAGGTCACGCACCTTGACGACGCCCTTGGCAAGTTCGTCGCCACCGTAGATGAGCGCGAGCTTCGCGCCCGCCTCACCGGCCGCCTTGAACTGCTTGCCGAAAGCGAGGTCCTTGAGCGGATACTCCACGCGGAAGCCGTCGGCCCGCAGCGCGTGGATATCCGCAAACGCCGCCGCGCGCTCCGCCTCGCCACCGCCGATCACCGCATAAATATCCGTCGAATTGGCAAATGTCGGCATCAGGCCGCGTTGCTCGAGGAGAAGTCCCATCGTAACGTCGCCGATGGCGAAACCCACCGCCGGCAATGCAGGGCCGCCGAGTTTTTGCACGAGGTCGTCGTAGCGTCCGCCGCCCGCGATGGCGCGCAGTTCGCCTTTGCGATCAAACGCCTCGAAGACGAAGCCCGTGTAATAGGCGAGTCCGCGCACGACACCGAAATCTACCTCGATGAACTCGCTCAGCCCCATCGCCTGAAGCCCGCCGAGCAACTTGCGCCAGTCAGTCAGACGCGCGGCGATCTTGTCGCCGGCGATGCCTGCAAGCGTCTGCTCGAGCACTGCCAGGCTCTTCACCTTCAGGAAAGCGATGATCTTGTCCTTTTTCTCGAGATCGAGCGCTCCATGCGCCTCGACATAGGCTTTGAACGCGTCGTCGCCGACTTTTTCGTATTTATCGATGGCACCCAGAATGGAGCGCGTCTGCGCCTCGTTGAAACCGAGCGCCTCAAGATAATAGAACCAGAGATTGCGGTCGCTCAGGCGCACGTAGAAGTCCTGCGCATTGAGACCAAAGCCGCGGATGGACTGCACGAGCAGCGCGATCAGCTCGATCTCGGCCTCGGGTCCGGGTTCACCGAAAATGTCACAGTTGTATTGGAAGAAGGCGCGCTCACGGCCCTTCTGCGCGCGTTCGTAGCGGTAGAATTCGGCGATGCTGAACCACTTGATGGGACGCTTGAGCGCGTTGGCCTTGGCGCCGACGAGGCGGCACACGGTGGGCGTCATCTCGGGGCGCAACGCGACCTCGCGTCCACCCTTGTCGGTGAAGCTGAAAAGCTGCGCCTCGATCTCGTCACCGGACTTGGCCTTGTAGAGTTCGAGCGGCTCAAGCACCGGCGCGTCGTATTCCTGGAAGCCGAACGTGTGCGCGGTCTGGCGCCAGAGGCGGAACACATGATTCCGACGCGCAAACGCTTCGGGATAGAACTCACGGAAACCGGGCAGGGATTGAAACTGGGCCATGGGAAACGAAAACCGTGGAAACCGCCGCCCCCGAGGGCGATTCAAAAATACCGCCCACGAACCCACCCAGGAAAATGGATACAAAAAAGGCCGGCGTTAAGCCGGCCTTCGAGGAGCGCAAGAAATGCGCGGTGATTGCGAAATCTCAGCTCAGAGCTTGGCGATATCGATCTTCTTGAGCAGCTGCTTGAGAATCTTGCCGGCCTTGAACTTGACCACGGCGCGCTCAGGGATGACCACCTCGGCCTCGGGCTTGTTGGGATTGCGCCCGATGCGGGACTTGCGGCGCTGCACTTCAAGCACGCCGAAGTTGCGGAGCTCAACATTACGACCTTCGGCGAGAGCCTTCTGGATGATGTCGAGGGTCAGCTGAACGGTGGCGACAACTTCCTTTTGGGGGAAGGCGGTCTTCTCGTAGATTTCGAGGACGATCTCTCGTTTGGTCAGATTGTTTGACATGATGTTATGAGGATGAGGGTGGGCGATGTGCTTGTCTAAGTAATTTTCCAGTGTTGAATTACGTCAACCGTCAGAATCACTTTCTTGGATAAAAAGACGTAAAAATAAGACGATAGGCGGCAACTAAGTGCCTCAATAGAGAGCACTTCTGCCAAAAAGTTCCTAAGTATGATTTTATTTTATAAAATCCAACACAATCCCCGCTTGTTAATAATTGAAAATAAACGCCTAACAAAAAATCAATTTAACAAGGGATCTCCGCAGATAAATGCACATGCCCAAATGGGGCCCGCGGTTGAGCAACACCAAAACGGGCTTTAGTCTCGTAGCCCGCGCTCACGCGCTTAGTCATCTCACCCTTTGCCGCCATGCCCGATCCCGTTGCCGTCAACTCCATGTTCTCCCGCATCGCCCGTCGCTACGACGTGGCGAACCGCCTGTTGAGCGGCGGCGTGGATGTGTGGTGGCGCCATCGTCTGGTCAAACGCGTGAGCCGTCACTCGCCCGCCCGCGTGCTCGATCTCGCAACCGGCAGCGGCGACGTGGCTTTCGCTCTGGGCAAAGGCCTTCCCTCCACGACCGCGATCATCGGCATGGATTTCTGCCAGCCCATGCTCGACGAAGCGGTGATCAAACAGCAAAGCAGCGGACGCTTCCCCAACATCGCTTTTCAACAGGGCGACGGCCTTGCCCTTCCGCTCACCGACGCGAACTTCGACGCGGTAACCATTTCGTTCGGATTACGCAACATGGCCGACCGCCACCGCGCCCTGAGTGAGATGCGCCGCGTGCTCCGTCCCGGCGGCCACCTCTTCGTCCTGGAGTTTTCCCAACCCTACCGCTGGTTCAAACCGATCTACTATTTCTATCTCAAACGTATTCTGCCGTCCATTGCCGCCGCCGTGACCGGTGATCGCGGCGCCTATGAATACCTCTGCGGCTCCATCGAAAAATATCCCGGCCACGCCGCCATGGGCGACGAAATCCGCCGCGCCGGCTTCGGTTCGGTGGAGGTCGTTCGCATGACCCTCGGCTCCGTGGCGTTGCACATCGCCAAAGCCTGATCCGCAGACTCGGGGTCGAGTCCGACTCAACCAGAGTTCAGCCCCTCCCGAACCAACGGACCTCGAAATCAGTTAAACGACTTGCCGCACCCGCAGGTGCTCTGCGCGTTGGGGTTCTTGATTTCGAAGCCTTTGCCGTGAAGCCCGTCGTCAAAATCGATCTGCGATCCATCCAGATACGCGAGGCTCGTCGGATCGATCACGATTGGAATGCCCTCGCTCTCAAAGCGCGTATCCTCCGCCTTCGGTTCGTCAAACGACATGCCGTATTGAAACCCGGAGCACCCGCCCGTCTCGATCAACACACGCAACGGCTGCTTCGGTTCAGGCAGGTCGACCTGCATGGTGCGGACTTGGGCGGCGGCGCGGGGACTGAGCGTAATCATACCGAAAAGCTACTTCCGCCTCCTGCTCTGTCAATGCATGTAGCAATTCCCGTGCTAGGGACCATTTACCCTCTTGCCAGTGCCCCCGGACTCCCCTTCCCTCCTTCTCCGTGGCAGCCATCAAACACATCTTCAACGAACTGCACTACGAGATGACCCGCACCATCGCAGAAGGCGGTATGGGCGTGGTTTACGAGGCGCTCCAGCGCGGTGCCGGAGGTTTCACCAAGGTCGTCGCGGTAAAATTGATCCGCGAGGAATACTCGACGATCTCCGAGTTCCAAAAAAATTTCATAGGTGAAGCGCGCCTTGTCGCGAATTTAATTCATACGAACATCGTCCAGACCTACCACCTCGGCCAGATCGGCGGGCAGTATTTCATGGTCATGGAATATGTCTCGGGCGTGAACCTTGAGCAGCTCCTTGAACGTCACGCCGCGCTCGGCCGCCTGATGCCGGTCGATATCGCCGCTTTCGCTATTTCCCGCATCGCCCGCGGACTCACCTACGCCCATCAGAAGTGCGACAAGGAAGGGCGCCTCCTCGGCATCGTCCACCGCGACATCGGCCCCAAGAACGTCATGGTTGCCTACGAAGGCGACGTGAAACTCACCGACTTCGGCATAGCGAAGGCCCTCGACCTCATGTATAACGAGGAAGGCAAGGTCATCGCCGGCAAAGACGAATACCTCTCGCCCGAACAGGCCAGTTACGCCGTCACCGACGCGCGCGCCGACCTTTTCCCCCTCGGCATCGTGCTCACCGAGCTTCTCCTCGGTCGCAATGTGTTCCGCGACGCCGACCGTCTCGTCTCGCGCCAGAACATCCTGACGATGCCGATCCCGCGCTTCGCCAACCTGCGCCCTGAGATCGATCCGAAGCTGGAGGCGATCATCCAAAAGGCGCTCACCCGCGACCGCGACAAACGCTACCAAAGCGCGTTC
Organism: Rariglobus sp.; assembly: GCA_035459785.1. Taxonomy (GTDB): domain Bacteria; phylum Verrucomicrobiota; class Verrucomicrobiia; order Opitutales; family Opitutaceae; genus Rariglobus. The sequence goes on from DATHXF010000205.1 coordinate 33,773, forward strand.
GAGATGCTCAACGATCTCGAAATCTACCTCTACAGCGACGGTTACGGTCCCACCAACGAGAAACTCGGCGCCTACCTCAAGACGATCATGGCCGAGCCCCTCCCCGCCGCAAAAACCCCACCCCCGCGCCTTACCCTCCGCCCTAGTTCATGAGCGGCCCCGGGTTCAGCCAAGATCTCCGTCAGCGCCAGAACCAGTCGCTGGTTCTCGCGCCCCAGCTGCGGCATTCCCTGAAAATCCTTCAGGTAGCCGCCCTCGACCTTCGCTCCGTCATTCAGGAGGAGTTGCAGAGCAATCCCACGCTCGAAGAGCTCCCGATGGAGGGCGTCAGCCTCGATCAGGAGCAGACTGACGGTGCCGCCGAAAACAACGAAAGCGGCGAAGGCGCGGACAACCGTGAAGAGATGGATTTCTCCAAGGAATACGACATCCTCACCAAGCTCGACGACGACTGGAAGGACTACATGTCCCAGGCCGGCGGCGCCCAGCCTTACACCTCCGAGGACGCCGAACGTCGCCAGCACTTCTTCGATTCGCTTGTCAGCGAAACCTCGCTCCAGGAACACCTGATGCGCCAGGCCGAACTCGCCGACACACCCGAGAACGTCCTCAAGGCCCTCAGCCACCTCGTCGGCAGCCTCGACGACCGCGGCTTCCTCACCCAAAGCGCCTCCGACGTCGCCCTTCAGTCCGGCCTTCCGCTCGACGCCGTCCAGGAAGCCGTCCGCCAGCTCAAGACCTTCGAGCCCGCCGGCATCGGCGCCGCCGACCTCGCCGAGTGCTTATTGCTCCAGCTCACCGTCAAGGGCCGCGCCGACTGCCTCGCCGCCCGCATCATCCGCGAATATTTCGCGCTTCTCACCCGCCGCCGCATCCCCGAGATCGCCCGCAAACTCGGCGTCCACACCGACGACGTCCAGGAAGCCATCGAGGAAATCGGTGCCCTCGACCCCGCCCCCGGCCGCCGCTTCGCCGAGGACAACAACCGCGTCGTCGTCCCCGATGTCACCATCGAGAAAGACGGCACCGAGTGGAAAATCCACCTCAACAGCGACTACATCCCGCGCCTGCGGATCTCCTCCACCTACAAGGACCTCATCGCCAAAGGCACGCTCTCCAAACAAGAGCGCGACTACCTCCGCGAACGCATCCGCTCGGGTAAGTTCCTGATCAATTCCATCGACCAGCGCCAGCAGACCATCGAGCGCATCACGCGCGAGATCATCAAGGTCCAGCTCGAGTTCTTCGAGCACGGCGTGTCAAAGCTCCGCCCGCTCACCATGACGCAGATCGCCGACGTGGTCGGCGTGCACGAGACCACCGTCAGCCGCGCCATCGCCAACAAATACATCAAGACCCCCCACGGCGTCTTCGATTTCAAATTCTTCTTCACCCCCGGCTACCAGTCCGACTCCGGCGCTTCCGTGTCCAACACCAGCGTGAAGGACATGATCAACGACCTCATCGCCGGCGAAGACCGCAGCCAGCCCCTCAGCGACCAGGAGATCGTCGTGAAGCTCCAGGAAAAAGGCATCAACATCGCCCGCCGCACCGTCGCCAAATACCGCGAAGAACTCGGCCTGCTTCCCAGTAACCTCCGTCGCGAATACCTCTAACCTCGCCCCGCCCCTTCGCGTGAACGCCTCCTGGGATACCCTCAAACTCCTCTCCGATCCCACGCGCCTTCGCGTCCTCGCCCTGCTCCTCCGCGAAGAACTCTCCGTCGCCGAGCTCCAGGACATCCTCGGTATGGCCCAGTCGCGCATCTCTTCGCAACTCGCGCTTCTCCGCCAGGCCGACCTCGTCAGCGACCGTCGCGACGGTAAAAAGGCCTTCTACTCCCTCCGCCCCGCCCTCGACGCCAAAACCCTCTCATTGCTCCACGCCGCCTGCGACTCCGTCGCCGAGTTGCCCGAGCTCGCCGAGGACCGCGCCAATCTCGACCGCATCCTCAAAAAGCGCCGCGACCACCAGGAGCAGTATTTCAACCTCATCGCCGGCAAACTCGGCAAAAACTACTGCCCCGGCCGCTCGTGGGAAGCCATCGGCCACCTCGCGCTCCGCCTCACACCGCACATCGTCATCGCCGATCTCGGCGCCGGCGAAGGCCTGCTCTCCCAGCTGCTCGCCCGCCGCGCCAGTAAGGTCTGGTGCATCGACAACTCCCCTCGCATGGTCGAGGTCGGCACCGAGCTCGCCGACAAAAACGGCCTCGCCAATCTCACTTATAAACTCGGCGACATCGAGACCGTTCCGCTGCCCGACAAATCCGTGGACCTCGCCATCCTCAGCCAGGCGCTTCACCACGCCCAGCATCCCGAGACCGCGGTCAAAGAAGCCCACCGCATCCTCAAACCCGGCGGCCAGATCCTCATCCTCGACCTGAAGGAGCACACCTTCGAAAAAGCCCGAGAACTCTACGCCGACGTCTGGCTCGGTTTCAAAGAAAGCGCCCTCCACGGCTTTCTCAAAAAGTCCGGATTCCAACAGGTCGAAGTCACCACCGTGGCCCGCGAGGAAAACGAGCCGTGGTTCGAAACCCTCCTCGCCAGCGGCGTCAAGGCCCCTAGGTAGGGACAGCTCACACGCTAAAGCTCTCGCCGCACGAGCAGCTCGCCTTGGCGTTCGGATTGGAGAATTTATACCCGCCCGCGATCAGCTTGGTGGAGAAATCCAACACCGTGCCCTTGAGGTAGAGCGCGGTCTTCGGATCCACGATCACCGCCACCCC
>DATHXF010000206.1:0-12690 GCA_035459785.1 Rariglobus sp.
GTCGGGGCGACGCCGAGGCCGTTGGCGAGGGAGTTCCAATTGGCGACGTAGGCCTCGGTCCAGTTTTGGGAGCCGGCCTGGTTGGTGGTGAGATACCACGTCGCGGCGGGACGGACGATGACGCTGCCGGTGCCGAGGAAACCGAGAGAAGCGGCGGTGTAGGTGCCGGGATTTTTGACGACGCCCGCGACGGTGAGGCCGGTGAAGGTGACCGTCTGGTTGGTGGTGACGTCGCCCGGAGTGATCACGACGAACGAGCCCGCGGAGGAGAGCGCGTTCATGAGCTCCAGTTTGCCGGAGGTGAGCGTGATGGTGCCGAGGTAGTCGGTGGCGTCGGTGAGGGTGAGCCTCATCACGCCGGTCACGGAGCCGGTGAGATTGAAGTTACCCGAGCCGGTGAGCGTCCCGATGGTGAGCGGAAAAAGCGCGTTGGTCGCGGAGTGGTTGGCGATCAGGGTCGTGCCGGAGGAGTTCAGGCAGGACGTGATGGTGAGCGTGCTGTTGGTCGAGCCGCTCTTGATCGCGGCGGCGCCGGAGGTGAACAGGCTCGGGATGGTGATGTTGGTCGTGCCGGATTTCACCAGCAGCGAGTGGCTGGCGGGCCCGAGCGTGAGGGACTTGCCGCCGAAGCTGGTGGCGGGAGTGCGGAGGACCCACGAGGCCTTGTTGCAGACGAAGTCGTCGGTGGCGTTGATGGCGGCCGGCGCGGTGCCGGTGCCGTCGGCGGCGGTGTTCCAGGCGGGGAGGTCATTCCAGCTGCCGGCGCCGCTTTGGTTGACGGTTTGATAATAGGTGGCCGCGTGCGCGGAGGAGGCGAGACCGAGGGACAGGGTGAACAGGCTGACAAACGAACGGAGGTGAGTCCGTCGTGGAGGGGTGTGGGTTTGTTTTTGGTTGTTCATTTTTCCTTAGGGGGAAAGCGGCAGCTGTCCGCGCCGGTCGGGGCGCGGTTGGGAAAGGGGGATCAGGACGTTTTGTTGAAATCGATGGCGGAGGTCATCGAGGCGTAAGTGGTGATGAAAGAGACGAAGCCTGGGGTGGGGACATGCGGTCCCCACCCCAGGGGTAGGACGTGGCGATTACTCGTAGTTCTGCAGAATGCTCATCTGCGGTTTATCCACGGTGAAGTTGGACGTGGGTTCGCAGGAGAGCGTGTAGCCGGTGCTCCACCACGGACCGCCGGCCCAGTAAGTGCCGCTGACGCCGTTGGCGTAGAGGTAGGCGAGGAAGCGATCGAGGACGACGTTCCAGCGGGCGTCGTTGTTGGGGACGCCGAATTCACCGATCAAGCCGCGCGCGCCGCGCTGCTTGAGCCAGTAGATGAAGGGACTGACCTTGACCACGCCCTTGTCGGGGTAGGCGCCCTCGGCGTCGTAGGTGCCGTATTGGTCGTTGTTGCTGTTGGCGAAGTAGCAATGGGCCTCGTAGATGAGCTTGTTGGCCGAATCTGACACGTTGAGGTTGGGGTTGCTGGTCGGCCAGGTGGCGGCGCTCGCCCAGTTTTCACCGCAGACGGTCACCCAGTGGATGGTGTCGGCGAGGCGCACGCCGTCGACGCCGGCCTGGGCGGCGGCGGGCCAGAGACCGCCGGTGGAGTGCGGCTCGTTCATGATGCCGTAGGCGTAGATGGCGGTGTTGGTGCTGTAGCGGGCGGCGATCTTTTGCCAGACGTCGGTAAAGGCGCTGTTGGGCACGGCGGCAGAGCCGATGAGGTTGCCGTTGTAGCGCGCATAGTCGTGCATATCGAGGAGCACCTTCATTCCGCGAGAGGCGGCGAGGGCGATGACGCCGTCGAGGCGGGTCATCTCGGCGGAATCGAGCGCGCCGTAGAGGGTGCGCTGGACGCGCGGCCAGCGGAACGGAAGGCGGATCAGGTTCTGGTTTTTGCCATTGTAGTAGGTGAATTCATTGGCGTTGGGATAAATGTAGTTGGTGCCGTAGGTGCCGGGGACGGTGCCGCCTTCACCTCCGGCAAGGTTCACGCCGAACATGCGGGTGTAGCCATCGGGGCCGGCGTAGGGGTAGGACGGGTCGGAGGCGAACACGAGCGAGGCAAGGATGTTGCCGAAGCGGAGACGGCCGGAGAGATTGGCCGTGGAGAGACTGACGTTGGTGAAGACGACGGGCGTGTTGGCGTCGACGATCAGGTCGGTGAACGCGAACCTGCTGGCGGTGATGTTGAAGACCTGCTGGTGAACGACACCGGCTTGGGTCCACTTGATGTGGACGGCTTCATCGCCGGTGAATTCATTCCAGAATATCTGGGAGAGCTGGAACTGGTGGGCGCACTGGAGGGTGAAGCTTTCGCCGCGCTCGAAGCGGCCGAGCGTGGTGCCGCCCACGCCGAAGCCGGTGCCTTCGAAGCCGAAGGTCGATGCGACGGCAGTTGCAAAGTCCGGGGCGGACTGGGTGGTGACGGTCACGCCCGACTTGGGGTTGGCGAATGTCATGGTCGCGGCGGTGCCCCCGTTTTCGGGGGCGACGAGGGCGCCGGTGAAGCCGGTGCCTCCGGCGACTCCATTAAATGGATACGCGGTCCAGTTGTTCATGGGCAGCAGGGAGCCGGCCACGGGATTTGCGGGGGAGGGATCGTTGACGAGCTCAACGTTGATGGTGCCGAAGCGGAGGCGGCCGGAGAGGTTGGCGTTTGAGGCGCTGACGTTGGTGATAACGATGGGGGTGTTGGCGTCGGCGACGATGTTGGCGAACACCGAGGGGTTGGCCGTGGTGGTGTAAACCTGCTGATAGGCCGCGCCGCCATTGGTCCAGGCGAGGTGAAGAACTTCGTCGCCGGTGAACTCGGCCCAGGTGATCTGGTTGAGCTTGAAGGCGCGGGCGGACTTCAGGGCGAAGCTTTCACCGCGGGTGAAGCGACCCAGCCCGTTGTCGCCCACGCCAAACCCGGTGGGTTCGAAACCGAATGTGGAGACGGTGGACGGTGTGAAGTTGGGCGAGGCGGGCGCGCTGACGTCGACGGCGATTTTGGGCGCGTCGAACGTGAAGGCGGCGGCGGTGCCGCCGTTGTAGGAGGGGTCGGTGACGGTGCCGGAGAAACTTGCGACGCCGGACGTGGCGCTCCACGGGGCGGCGGTCCAGCTCTGCAGGTTAACGGCGGCGTGCGTGCTGGCGGCGAGGACCAAGGGCAAGGCGAACAGGCGGGCGCACGAACGGAGGTGAGTCCGTCGTGGGGGTGTGTGGGTTTGTTTTTGGTTGTTCATTTTTCCTTAGGGGGAAAGCGGCAGCTGTCCGCGCCGGTCGGGACGCGGTTGTGAAACGGGGGGATCAGACGGTGCGGGTGGTCAGGTCGGAGACATCAATGCGCAATCCGTAAAATTATGGTTCAGCCCGTTCTTTTCCGGCTGGTTCCGCAGGCCATCCGGCAATGGCAAACATACCGATGCCCGCACCCTGTGGGCCGGGCATCAGCAGAACGTTGCTGCCGATGGTGTCATCGAGCTCGATCACGTTGTTGAAGAGTTCGCGCCACTGTCCGTTGACCGTGCGGGCGACTCGAATTACGAGGGCAGTGGCCGAGGTTGTGACCAGAGCCGAGGTGCCGGGGTCCAGTTCAACGCGTTCGTTGGCGTTATACCCGACCAGAAGGCGATCCCTGCTCAAATTATGAAGGCGGGCATGTTTTGCAGGAAGAGATGCGGGGTCGTCGGCGATTACATACATGCCGAAACGCCCTTGGCCGTTGGGTGCGGTAAGCACGGTGGCCCTTTTGATGCCTGCGGGGAAAGTTACGGACGCAACGACAGGAGCAGGTTTGTTGTCGGCGGGTTTTTCAGTGATCTTTGGTGCCAGCGTAAAGTTGAGCGTGGCCGGCCCCATGTAGGTTTGCGGCAAGGAGCGGGTGTTGGCCTCGGTCAGTTCGATTTTCTTATCTCGTCCGTAATGGAGTTCAGGGATGTCGGATTCCCCCCATGCCATCAGTCTGAATTGAACGGAGACCTGATTCTCGCCGGGCTGGGCGTGAAGGCCGCCGGACAGGGTCAGTAAAACCAGGGAAGTGCGAAGGAGATTTTTCATGATCGAAATCAGATGTCCTCGGACGAGAGCCATCGGAAGGAGATGACCTTGTAGGCCCGGCCGAAGGCCTTGTTGTCGGCGGAGGTCAGGGCGGCGGGGAGAACTTCAGGTGCGTCGCTTGCCGGCTGCACGTAAGTGGGCAGGCGCTGGACCACGGCTTCGCACCAGGCGCGCGCCTGGGTTTGGGTGGAGTCCGTTGGATTCAGGACTTCACCATACGTGCGGATGACAAAGGTGTCGGAACGTGCCGAGAGGGCGGGGCCGACGGACTGCAGAATATCGCCCTGCAAGAGCCAGCCGGGAATGCCGGTCGAGGTGCGCCCCTGCGGCCCGGGAGGCGCCGCGTTGCCGTAAATAGGATCGAGATTGGGCAGATCCACCAGCTTGTCGGCGAAATACACGGGTTGCGCGTTGTAGCCTGCGTCACCCGAGACAAAAGGCCTGGCGCTCGTGGTGCTGAGCATCTCGCCGGCAAAGAGCACGCGATCGCCATAAGCGCCTGCGCCGTTGGCTGTGACGATGTCCGAGCCGATCTGCTGAAAGGTATTGATACCGGCCGCCGTTGAATCGATGGCTGCTTGGAGGGGACCCGTCAGGCCGCGGCCCATGGGAACGGCCGTCGCCGCGAGGTTGCCGGAGGTATCCGCGTCGTTGATCGACGAGTTGAAGGCGCTGCTCGCCGCGACGAGGGAGCGGTTGATGAAGTGTGAGAGAGAGACGAAGGGGCCGCGGGCGCGCACGCGTTTCACGATTTCCGTGGCCAGCGAATCGATCTCGGCCGCGCTGAGCCGGCGATAGCCTGCGTAGGAATCATTGCCGGTTCCGGAGGATTTATAGCTGGAGCCGGTTTGGGTGTTGGTGACCGGCTGCCAGAGCGTGCGCGGGAAGGGCACGCCGTCGGCCGTCGTGTCATTGTTCACACGAAGGCCATTGAGCCCGCCGAGCAACGCGACCCACGCGTCGTGCGAAGTCGAATTCACGTTGAAGGCGCCGTTCACCAAGAGGTGGGAAGAGGAGGTGCTCTTGCGCACGTCGGTGGCGCCCGCGCCGTCGTAGATCGAGTAGCGGGAATTGAGCGGGGCAAAGGCGACTGGATCCGTTTGCGGGATACCGGAGAAGAAGAAGCCGTCCCACAGCGCGGTGTTCAGCAGGTAGGCCATGTCGAAATAACGGATGTTATTCGTCGGTGCCTTATACCAACCTTTGGCGCGATTTTGCACCGCCTGACCGCGGGTGACGAAGGGAGAAGAGTAGGAGTTCCCCACCGCATTGGCGGATTGGTAGTTGATGCTTGTGCCGGGGTGCCAGTCGTCAGCGGTAAGACTGGCGTGCTGGAGCTGACCCAGGGAAATGACCGGCGGTTGTTCGGCGGTCTTGCGCGGGAAATCGAAAAATATGCCCTGGGATGCGACGGGGCTGCGGGTTTCAGGGCCAAAGTTTTCCGCCCACGTGGCGGGTGTCAGATTCTCGGTAAACGCCGCGGCGGGAGATTGGTGGGAAAGACGGCAAATGCCGCCGGCGTAGGAGGGCGCGTTCCATATTTTGCCCGGAGTATCAACCGCAAGGTGGTCCGAGGTCGCGGCCCTGAGGTTGAGATCCTGGTAAGGACGCGCGTAGGCGCGCAAATTGTAGTTAAACACTTCCGCCGCGGACGATGAGTCCATGTTGCGACGGGCGGGCGGGATGAACTTGATGTGCAGGTTGCCGATGATCTCGTTTTCCACGCCGGCCGTTTCCTGTGTCTTGCTGAAGCCGCAATCCTTGAGTTGCTGGAGGACGAGGTTGGAGCCTGTCGCGCGCAATGTGATCGTGATGAAAACCTGATCGTGCACATACAAGAGAGCGATGGTCTTCTTGGGCGCGGCAGGTGCGGTGAAATCGAGCGTGTTTCCCGAGGTGAAGTAACGGGTCTTGGCCACGATGGGATTGCCGGAGTCGTTTACCTCTAGTTCGACCGGCGCCTCGGAACCTGCGGCCACAGGGGCTGTGCCGCCGGCAACTTGAGTTTTTCCCTTGATAGAAAACACGCACGTTCCGCCGGGGGGAATTGAAAAGGCAGGCAGCGTGAAACGGACCGTATCGAGCATGCTTTTGGTGACGGTGTCGTTGGGCGCGCGGAGGAGCACCAGACTGCCGAGGCTCTCGCTGTAGTTGTGATTGGGGTCCGAAACACCGATCACGAGTCCGCCAGGGGTTTCATTGACGGGTGCGGTGACTGGGGGATTGGTAGGGACGGCGGGATTGCTGCTCGTGTAGGTGTTCTGAAGGACGAACTCGTAGGTGTTGGCCGGGGCGGTCAGTGTGACGTTGTAAGGATTGGCCAATACGAACGCCACGTTGCTGCGGATCGGCAGTTGATAGACCTGGCCAGGGGGAATGTTGCCCACGGTGTTCAACGGACCCAGCTTCGTGCTGTCGGTGAAGGCGATCATCCGGAACTGAGTGATGATCGGGGTGATGCCGACGGCGGTGGGCGTCTCGGGTCGAACAGCCAGTGTGGGGGAAGCTACATTGGTGGGATTGGTGTTATAAAAGGAATAGAGCCAGTCCCACTTGGGCGCGTAATCAGGGGATGCGCTTGTGCCCCAGTTGGGAGACCAGCCGGCGGGAATAATGCCTTTGCCGGCGAAGCTGGAGGCGTCCCAAGTGGCTTTGGGCAGTTCGAAGTAATAGGTCAGATCCTGGCGCAAACCGCCATTGAGCGCATCCGACAGCACGCCTGAGACTTTGCTCGTGAAATCATGGAAGCGGCTTTTCTGGGCGTCCGGTGAAAGCGATGGATCCAGCAGCGATGCCTGCGGCATTTGCAGGAGGCGATTCAGGCGGACGGCGGCGGCGGTGTCATCGGCGGCTGGATACGCACCGAAGCCTGGAATCAGTTCCGCACCCGTGCGCGAGGCGGACATGAGCCGGAGGCGTGATTCGGAGGCATCCGTAGTCGAGCCGCCGGGCGTGGTCTTGCCCGGACGGGGATCAACGAGTGCGTAAGAAGCCTTGACCCCTTCGTCGCCGACCCACCAAGCGTAGCGGCCAATCGTGACATTGTCCGAAGATCCTGCGCCGGGCACGTTGGCGGAAGGCACGGAGATATCTTTGAGCGGTGCGACCACGTAGCGATCCACTGCCGCGCCGCCGGTCGCGTCCGGATTGGCGCCGGCGGTTTTCGGACCGACGAGCAGCACGGCTTTCTGGCCGGCCGCCTTGATTTCAATATTGGAGTAGCCGCCGCTCCAGCTTGCGGGCGCCGAGGGATCCAGGCCGGCCGCAGCCCAATTGATCGTGGCGCCGGGCGTGAAGAGGGCGGTATTGGCGGTGGTGCGCCCGTCGGAGGTGGAGGTTTTAACGAGACCCGAGGTATCTGTGGTGAAGGCGCGATCCTCGTTGCCGCTCACCAGCCAATTGAGGAGCACCGGGCTGGGGGTTTCGTCATAAACTGATTTGGCGACCACGGCATAAGTGGTGCCTGCCCGGCCCCATACGCCGGTCCACCAACGAGTGCCGTTTTGGACGGAAGCGGTGGCAGAGGCCGGCGCAAGTCCGTTGAGGGTGCCATTTACGGCGGAGGTGTTTTGCGCGACGGTATTGCCGGCAAGGCGTCCGCCACTTGCAGAGGCGGCAATGTCGGCTGTCGCGGTGACGCGCTGGTCGGGGCCGGTGTATTTCTGGAGCTGACCTAGGGCGACGTTGAGGGCGAAGAGGGCGTTCTGGCGGGCCTGGGCGAGGGACTGGTTATTCGAAGCAACCTGGGTTTCGACACGCGTCAGGCTCGCGAGCGAGACGAGCAGGAGCACCAGAAACGCGAGGAGCGTGATAGTGATGAGCAGTGCGAAGCCGCCGCGCCGCGAACGATGCGGTGACGGGGTGAGATGAGCGGAAGGGGTGAAGGTGCTCATGACTCAGGGAGGGCGGGAGGCGGGGCCTTGGCTTGCTTGGGGGCGGGCCAAGTATCGGTGCGGAACGGGGCGGCCGGGAGGCCGGCGGCGTTGAACAGGCCGGGGGTGGGGGCGTTACGGTAACAGTAACGGACGGCGACGGGTTCGGCAACTCCGGCGCAGGTTACCACGACGGTGGCACCGTCGATGCGCGCTTCGGCGGGAAGGAAGATTTTATCCGCGCCGGCGAGTTCGAAACCGGTCACCGAAGGCTCGGTGCTTTCGAGGGCGCTGGTTGAGGGTTCGAAGAAGATGCGGTAGGCGTGGCCCTCGCGTTTTGCCGAGGCGAAGAGGGGGCCGGAATCGATGACGCCTTTGGCTGCGTAAGTGCGGGCGAGGGCGAGGAGGGCGAGACGTTCGCCGACGGGCTTTTTATTTTTGGGGTGAAGGACCTTGGCTTCGCCCACGTCGATGGTGATGGCCTGGCCGGTGCCGGGGAGCGCGAGGGTTTTCGTCTGCGCTTCGCGAAGATCGGCCCAGTGCCAGGTGGTCGCGTTGAGTCCGCCATGATCGAGGTTGGGAAGTTGCACCCAGTAGAAGGGGAAATCGCCCTGGCCGAATTGCTGGCGCCAGCCGGTGATCAAAGCGGAGAACAGGGGGGCGTATTGGTCGGCGTGACCGGTGTTGGATTCGCCCTGATACCAGATGACGCCGCGCAACGCGTAGGGCACGAGCGGGGCGATCATGCCGTTGTTGAGACCGGCCGGTGTGCGGTAGGACGGCATTCCGGCGGGGGCTTTGGGGGCGGGCGTGGTGAACGTGGTCTTGGCGGCTTTGGCGTCGGTCTTGGCTTTTTCCCACGCGGTGTGGGCGGCGTCGTAGTCGGCGATCTGGGTGGCGGTGGCCTGCGGGGATTTTTCCTGTTTAACGAAGGCCTGACCGATCGCGGGGTTGGCGCGGTAGGCGTCGGGAGAGATCCACGTTTCGACGGCGGTGCCGCCCCACGAACTGTTGATGAGGCCGATGGGGACGTTGAGTTTTTGGAAGAGCGAGCGTCCGAAAAAATAGCCGACGGCGGTGAATTTCCCGGCGGTGGCCGGAGTGGCGGCGGTCCATGCTCCATCGACGGTGGCGAGCGGGACGGCGGAAGGTTGGCGCTCGACCTTGAACTGGCGGAAGAGCGGGTAGTTGGCGGCGGCGAGCTCGGTCTTGGGATCGGTGACGTAGGCGAGAGGCCACTCCATGTTGGACTGGCCGGAGGCGATCCAGACTTCGCCCACCACGACATCGCGGACGGTGAGGGTGTTGGAGCCCTTCACGACGAGGTCGCGCGACTCGGCGGAGGCGGTCAAAGGAGTGAACGCCACCTTCCACCGGCCATCGGGTCCCGCGGTGGCGGAGACTTGCTGGCCGGCGAAGGTGGCGGTGATTTTTTCCCCCGCATCGGCGGTGCCCCAGACGGGCACCGGCTTGCCGCGTTGCAGGACCGCGCCGTCGCAGAACAGCGGGGCGAGCGTGACCTTCGCGGAGAGCGGGGTCAGCAGGAGGCAGGCGAGAAAGGGGGCCGCGCGTTTCATCGGGCGAGGGCGGGCTGCAGCTCGGTGAGCGCGGAGCGCAGGAGGTGCGGACGTTGCTGATGAAGAGTGACGAGCAATTCGCCGAAGAGCGTGTTGGCCCAGGCGAACCACGGACGGGTGAAGCTGCTGGGGTCGTCGGCGTTGAAGGACTCGTGCATGAAGCCGGTGCCGGCGTGGGTGGACTTGAGCTGGCGGAGACAGGTGAGGATTTCGTCGTCGCTGATCGCGGTGAGCCCCTGCATGGAAAGCGACATGGGCCAGATGGTGTGGGGGCCGGTGTGCGGGCTGCCGATGCCGGAGGCGGCGGTGCCGGTCACGTAGTGCGGGTTGTCGGCACTGAGGACGAAGGCGCGGGTGCGCAGGTAGCGGGCGTCGTCGGGTGCGCAGAATCCGAGGTAGGGGAGCGAGAGGAGCGATGGGACGTTGGAGTCGTCCATCAGGTAGGCGGCGCCGTATCCGTCGATCTCATACGCCCAGATTTCGCCATGAACGGGATGGTTGACGACGGCGTGCTTTTCGAGGGCGCGGGTGATGGTATCGGACTGGGCATGCGCCTCGGTGGCGAGTTCGTCGAGGTGCAGGGAGGCGAGCAGGGTGGAGACGTCGCGAAGGGCGACGGCGATCATGGCGTTGGCCGGGACGAGGAAGGGGAGCTTCACCATGTCGTCGGACGGGCGGAAGCTGCAGCGGATGAGACCGCAGTTTGGCGTGCGGACCTTGGAGCTGTGGCTGCCGAGGTATTTGCCCGCCATGCGTTGGAACGAATAGGGTGAGCGGGAGGGATCATCGCCGACGGATTGCTCGACGCGGAGCAAGGCGAACACGGCGGTGACGGCGCGGCGCCAGGTGTCGTCAAAGGGCGAGAGATCGCCGGTGGTCGTCCAGTAGGCGTGCGAGAGGCGGAGGAAGTAGGCGAGACTGTCGAGCTCCCACTTGCGCTCATGGACGCCGGGGAGCATGAGCGTGAGATCGGTTTTCCAGTAGCCGAGAACCGGGTCGCGGTAGAAGGCGTTGGCGTAGGGATCGAGGAGGATGCCGTCGGCCTGGCGGCGGATGACGCCGGCGATGAGCGAGCGCAGAGGTGCGTCAGTGCGGGCGAGCGGAAGATAGGGCCAGACCTGCGCGGCGGAATCGCGCAGCCACATCGCGTCGATGTCGCCGGTGATGACGTAGGTGTCGGGACACCCGCCGGCGTCGACGCGATGATCGATGGTGGTGTCGAGCGTGTTGGGCAGGCAGTTCGCGAAGAGCCAGGCCAGCTCAGGATCGGCGATGGCGCCGGAGACCTCCGTGATGAGCGATTCGACGGCGACGTTGGTGAAACGGCGTTCGGAGACGGGCGGGCGTTGGGATACGAAGGAGGACATTGGGAGCAAAGTGCGGGAAGGAGCTCAGCGCATGCGTTTCATTTCGAACTGCTTTCCGGCGAGGGCGTCTTTGGCGAACTGGCCCCAGAAGGGGGTGGGCGTGTATTTCCAGTCGGAGATCATCACCGGAGTGGCCTTCGGGTGGAAACACCAGGCCGTCCAGTTGAGACGGTGCAGCTGGATGAACCCGAGCATGTCGGGCACCCAGGTGTAGGGGGACTCCTGGATCTCGTGCGGGATGAAATCCATCTTGTTGGTGTCGGCGCCGACCTCGCCGACGAAGATCGGGTGCTTCGCAGCCACGGGAAGAACGGTCTTGGCCCAGCCCTTGTGCCAGTTGTATTGATGCCAGGAATACATGATGCCGTTGCCGTCCGAATCTTTGAGCTCGTAGCCATTGGCGACGCCGGAAAGGTCGCCGGCCCAGCCGAGGCCGCCGGCAATCACGATGTTCTTCGCGCCGGTGGAGCGGACGGCGTCGATGAGCGCCTGCATGCCGACGGATTCGAAGCCCTGGTTCTTTTTCTTTTCCTCCTCGCTGAGGAACGCTGACTCGTCGGTTCCCTTCTTCTCGCCGACGAAGCCGCCGTCGCGCCAGATTTTCCACGAGATGCCGTGCGGTTCGTTGAAGAGGTCGAACATGACGGCGGGGTGGTTCTTGTAGCGCTCGGCGGCGTCCTTCCAGAACTCGACATGCTCGGTTTTGGGGGCGCGGAAACGGTGGAGATCAAGGATGAGGTAGGCGCCGCGGTTGGCGGTGAGTGTGACAATCTGGTCGATCTTTTCGCGGTAGGCTTGGCCGCCGTCTTTTTGGAGCGGGTTACGGCCGAACCAGAAAGCCTCGTTCATCGGGAGACGCACGGCGTTGGCCTTCCACTCGTCGATGCCGACGACGGTGGATTTGAGAACCTGCATGTCGGCGGGAAGTGTTTCCAAGCCGCCGGCGTTGAGTCCCTGCAGCCAGACTTCCTTGCCGGAAGGATCGACGAGACGGTTGCCTTGCACGTGGAGTTCGGCGGGCCACTTGGCCTTGTTGTCTGTTTCGGGAGCGACGTAACGGAGGGCGGCTTCTTCGGCGCGCAGCTTGGCGGCGGCTTCGAGCGCGGCGGTGTCGGTGGAGTGGATGGAGATGTCGTCGAGGTCCATGGTGCCGGAGGCGACCTGAAAGAGAGACGGCATGAATTTCAGGAATTTCGCGCCCTCGGGGACAAGGAAGGCGGTCTTCTTTTCAACCCAGCCCTTGGTGGTGCCTTTGCCGTAGGGCGGGTTGGGCGAGGTGCCGATCTTGGCGCGGTCGGCGTCCATGAACTCCATCATGAAACGGGCGTCGAACCACGGTTGCTTGCCGGGTTTGACGTTGGTGAGGCGCCAGCGCCAGGTGACCTCCAGGGCGGGAGTGCCGGCGGGGATGGGGATCTCCAGATAGAGCGTGACCATCTGGCCGGGCTCGGTGCTGGTCAGGCGAAGGAAGTGGTTGCCGTCCTCGTTGACCCATGAGCCGCCGGCTTTGAGACGGGGCCAGGCGTCGGGCCATTGGTCGGCGTCGGCATCGGTCTCGAGATTGGAGTTTTTGACCAGGGAGGCGGCGTCCTGCGCGCGAAGCGAAGGGCCGGCCAGGACAAGCAGGGCGGCGGTAAACGTGGCGAGTCGGCGGAGCAAAGACGGCATCATGTCGGTGAAAAGTGGATACGGCTTACGCAGAACACCGGCCTTGAGGGCCGGTGTTTTACAGGAGGAGCGACAGGCGGCTCAGCTGGTGCGACGGTTGCGGACGCGGCGGCCGGTGACGAGGAGCAGACCGGCGGCGCCGGCGAGGAGGGCGAAAGTGGACGGCTCGGGGAT
>DATHXF010000207.1:0-20082 GCA_035459785.1 Rariglobus sp.
TTGCCGAACATCTCGGAGGACGAGGCTTGATAATAACGGACTTTCTCAACGAGGCCGGCTTCGCGGATGGCTTCGAGAATGCGCTGCGCGCCAAGGCCGACGACATCGCCGGTGTATTCAGGCACGTCGAAGGAGACGCGCACGTGAGACTGGGCGCCGAGATTGTAAACTTCGTCGGGCTGGAGCTGGTAAAGCAGTTTCACCATCTGCACGGAGTCCGCCAAGTCGCCGTAGTGCAGGAAGAGACGCACGCCGTTGAGGTGTGGATCGCTGTAAAGATGGTCGATGCGGCTGGTGTTGAAGGTCGAGGAGCGGCGAATGACGCCATGCACTTCGTATCCTTTAGAGAGGAGCAGTTCGGCGAGATAGGAACCATCTTGTCCGGTGATGCCGGTGATCAGGGCTTTCTTCATATTGGGGGTCGGAAAATTGCGCGGTCGGGATAACGGGGGCAAGTCAGCAATGGCGGAGAGGGAGGGATTCGAACCCCCGGGACCTTTCGGCCCAACGGTTTTCAAGACCGTCGCGATAGACCACTCTGCCACCTCTCCGGATGGAACGCCCCGCGAAAATCCTCCGGAGGCGGGCGGGTTGTCGAGCTTTCCTTGCGGATGCGTTTATTCCTTCGGCTTGCCGATGAAAAACGTCAACCATACGCCCAGCGCGAGGATGAGTATGAGCCACCAGAGGTAGCGGAGCTCGCGCGCGGCCAGTTCAACGAATGCCAGCACGCGGGGGAAAATCACGCACAGCGCCGCGATCAGAATGAAGGCGGAGAGAATCGTGACGGTGCGCCGGGACGGGCGGTTCATTTGCGGACGGGGGCGGCGGCGGGCGTGCCGAGAGGGAGGATGAAGTTGGTGCCGGTGCTTTCGCCGCCGGAGCCGCCGATCACGAGCGGGGCCTTGCCATCCCATTTTTCCACGATCTGGAGCTGGATGAGCCCGGGCGTGTCACGCAAGGCTTCGCCGCGGATACGGATGGCCTCGGCTTCGCCCTTGGCCTTGATGATGGCGGTGTCGGCCTCAATCTGGGCCTTCTGCTGGGTGAAGCGCGCCTTGGCGGCCTCCTGCTCCTGCACCATTTTCGACTCGATGGCGGTTTCGAGCTCCTTGGAGAGCGTGATGTTTTCCAGGACGAGGTCCTCGATGTTAAGGATGGTGCCGACTTTCTTGGCCGCGGCGACAAGCGCGTGATTTTTGATTTGCTCGCGTTGTTTGACAATCTGTTCGGCGCTCTGGAGGGCCGTGACTTCCTTGAGGGCCTCGAGCACGCGCGGGGCGATGAGGCTGTCGAACGGGTCGCCGGAGTATTCCTTGTAGATGCGCACGACGGACGCCTCGGGAATACGGTAGAGCACGCGCAGGTGGATGTTCACCTGCTGGAGGTCCGCAGAGTAGCACTCGGCAGGCAGTTCACGGGCGAGCTGGCGCACGGGCACGGGAAGGATGCTTGAGATGAACGGCTGCTTGGTGCCGAAGCCTTCCGGCTTAAATTCGTCGCTGACCTTGCCGAGCGTTACCTGCACGCCGCGGAAGCCGGGCTCGACCACATAGGTGGATTGGGCGGCGGCGACTATCAGAACGATGATGATCAGCGCGACGCCGATCAGTTTGCCGATGGAGTTGGGATTCACGGTGGCGATCACAGGCATGAGCATCCGCCGTCGCAAGCGGAACCTCGTTACAGGTCCGCGCCGCTTTTCTATAATACTGCGTTGATCCGGGTGCGCGTCCGTCCAGCGTCGCGTGCGTGGCGTTTGAAAAACACCTGCTCGTGGATGCTGCCAATGTGATTCATGCGTGGCCCGAGTTGCGCGCGTTGCTCAAGCGCGACCGCGATGCCGCACGCTCCCAATTGATCCAGCGGGCGGGCGCCGTGCATGACGCCGAGTTGGTGCGTGTAACCGTCGTCATTGATGGACGCGGTCCTGAAATTGTCGTCGAGCATCCTTCGCGGCAGGCAACGCTGACGGTGGTTTACACTCCGTCGTCGCTGACGGCCGATGATGTGATCGAGCAGATGGTCGGCCGTTCGGCAGATCCGTCGCAGTGTGAAGTGGCCACCGGCGATCAGGCCGAGCGCAACACCATCGAGGCGACCGGCGCGGTCTGGATTCCGCCGGCGGATTTATTGGCGCGAATTGAGCGGGCTGAACGACGGCTTGGCGCAAAAGTGGCTGAGCTGAACCGGGCCAGCGCGCAGGAATGGCGGCGACGGTCCTCATGATGAAAATGAAAACCAGCGAGGCGCAATTTCGGGCGGGTGACCGTGTGGCGGAGGTGCAGGGGCTTTACGGGGCGTTTTCCTTTCCCGAGCGCTTGTTGCAGAAACTGTGGTTGCGCGGAGATTTTGATGCGACGGCGGCGAAACTCGCCGATGGTCGCGGCGTGAAGGTGTTGCACCCCGGAAAATGGAACCATCTGAGCGGACCGGATTTTTCGGGGGCTCGCCTGGTGATTGATGGACGCGAGGTGCATGGCGATGTGGAGTTGCACCTCCATGCGCGTGATTGGGCCGCGCATGGTCACGCGAGCGACCGCGCCTATGACAACGTGGTGCTGCATGTGATTTTGTTTCCGTGCGCGGAAACCATCACGCGTGGTGTCGGCGGGAAAATGATCCCCATTCTTTGCCTGCTGTCATTGCTGCATCATGGACTGGAGGAATACGCGGCGGAGGAGGCGATCGAGCAATTGGCGGGGCGTCCGCTGCATCACGCGCAGGAAGTGTTGGGCGTGCTAGGTCACCAAGAGTTGGATACATTGCTGCGCTCGCATGCGCAAAAACGCTGGCGGGCCAAGGTGCACTTCGCCCGCGAACGCATCAAGCGGCTGGGGTGGGAGGGTGCGTGCCACCATGCGGCGATGGAGATTCTCGGTTATCGTTTCAACCGGGCTCCGATGCTGTCCGTTGCGACGACCTGGCCATTGATTGTGTGGACGGAGCGGCGCGTGGATCCGGATGAAGTATTCGCCGCGCTTTCGGATCGTTGGAGCCTGCAGGGAGTTCGTCCGCTCAATCACCCGCGCCTGCGACTGACCCAATATGCACAGTGGTGCTCCTTGCGCCCGGATTGGGTAGAGTGGCTGCGGGAGAACCTGGAGCCGGATGAACTGACGCGTTCAACTGCAGGACGCGTCAAGTTGCGCGATGCCGTGTGTGACGGGGTGATCAGCGGAAGCCGCTTCGACAATCTGATGGGCGACGGGTTCATGCCATTGCTGGCGACCGACAAGGGACTCGATTTGGAGCCGATTTGGGCCGGGTGGTATGCGGGTGATGCGCCGGAGTCCGCAGTGAGCGTATTGCGAGCATTAGGCGTTTTTGGCGGACGAGGCCGGCCCGTGTCGCAAGGCCCGATTCAGGGATTGTTGGGCTGGATGTTGGACCACGAGGCATCGGCACGCGGGTAGGGCGGGCTTCCTCGGTGGGCGCGGGACTTGACAAGATTTTGCCGCACCAGCTACCTTGACCCTTTCTAACAACGTTCACTTTCCAAAAGGTGGGCCCTACGGCCCGCTTTTTTTTTCCCAATTACATATCCTATGAGCAGCGAAATTCTTTCAGTTCTCGAATACATGGAGAAAGAAAAGGGCATTGGCCGGGCCGACATGATTTCGGCTATCGTCAATGCCATTAAAACTGCTGCGCTCAAGGGAGTTAGCGCCGGTCAGGAACTCAAGATCGAGATCAACCCGAAGAACGGCCAGCTCCACGCTTGGACGCTGCTGAAGGTCGTTGATTCCGTCAGCGATCCGCGCACGGAAATCCACGTCGAAAAAGCCCAAGTTTTTAAGCCGGGCATCCTTCTCGGCGAGTTCGTTGAAAAGGAGCTCGATCCGTCCACGCTCGGCCGTATCGCCGCGCAAACCGCCCGTCAGGCGGTTATGCAAAAGCTGCGCCAGTTCGAAAAAGACCGTATTTACGACGACTTCAAGGACACCGTCGGCAACATCGTGACCGGCACCGTTCGTCGCAAAGAGCGCAACGACATCTTCATCGATCTCGGCAAGGCCGAAGCCGTGCTGCCCGGCAAGGAGCAAGTCCCCGGTGAGGAATACCAGCCCGGCGACCGCATCCGTTGCTTGCTGCTGTCCATCGAGAGCACGCCGCGCGGCCCCGAGCTCCTGCTCACCCGCGCCAGCCCGAAGTTTGTCCGCCGCCTGTTCGAGGTTGAGGTTGGCGAGATCGCCGACGGCACCGTCAAAATTGAGGCCTTCGCCCGCGAACCCGGTTACCGCACCAAGATCGCCGTCACCAGCACCGACTCCAAGGTCGATCCGGTCGGCGCTTGCGTCGGCGCCCGTGGCGCCCGCGTGAAGACCATCGTTCGCGAACTCAACGGCGAGAAGATCGATATCATCAACTACTTTGCCGACCCGAAGCAGATGGTGATCGAGGCGCTCAAACCCGCCGCTCCCCGCGAGATCATTCTCGATGAGAAGAATCACCGCATTCTGCTCAAGGTTGCCACCGAGGACCTCGCGATCGCCATCGGTCGCAAGGGCCAGAACGCCCGTCTCACATCCCGCCTGATCGGCTGGCGCCTCGACATCGAGGAGTTCCATGCCGTTTCCACGGATCCGCGCACGGTCGCCATCGATGCCCTCGTCAAGACCTTCGGTATCGAGGCCGGTCTCGCCGGTCGTCTCGTTGCCATCGGTATCAATTCCCCCGCCGCCTTCGAAGGTGTCGGCGCCGACGATCTCGTCGATGCCGGTTTCACCTCCGACGAAGCCGCCACCATCATTTCCAGCGTCGGCGGCGCGCAGTAAGCCGTCTCCCGTTTTTCAGAACCTTCACCTTTTTCAGCCGCTACCTACTTAATGAGCATCCGCATTCACGAACTCGCCAAACGACATAACATGGAGGGCAAGGACATGTTGGCCTTGCTGAAGGAGCGCGGCTTCGTTTCTGCGGACACCAAGTCGGTTTCGAGCACTCTCAATAAGATCTACGAAGAGGAGATTGAGAAGGAGTTTGCCGCCAAGGCGCCCGTCACTGCTCCCGAGCCGATCAAGGCTCCGGTCGTTGAGGCTGCTCCGTTGAAGGTTCCCACGGTGAAGAGTGCCGATGATGTCGCCCGCGAGCGCGAAGAGGCCAAGGCCGCTCACGCCGCTCCGGTGGCTGCCGCTCCGGCGCCCGTTTCGGCTCCGAAGCCGGCTCCCGCCCCTGTTCCTGCGCCTGCCGTTTCGGTATCCGCCCCGCGTCCGGTGTCGGTTCCCCAGGCTCTGCCTCCGCGTCCTGCGGGTTCTTCGCCTGCGCCGGTTCCGGCGTTCTCGCGTCCCGCCACCGTTTCTTCTCCTTCACCTGCGCCTATTCGTCCTGTGATTTCTTCGCCGGGCATCGCCTCGGCACCCCGTCCGGCTCCGAGTTTCCCTGCGCCCGCCCCGCGTCCTGTCGCGCCTGTGACGGCTACATCCGCCCCCGCTCCGGTTTCGGCCCCGCGCGCGCCCATGCCGCTTCCCGGCGCTCCCAAGCCCGCGCCGACCTCCGTGTCCGCCCCCGGCAATCCCGCGATGCCCGTCACGCCGCCCGCGCAGACGGCCACCATCACCACCGAGGGTGACATCAAGGTCATCCACCTGAAGCCCCCGATCATCGTCCGCGATTTCGCGACCGCGCTCGGCATGAAGCCCTTCAAGCTCATCTCCGAGCTGATGGAAATGGGCATCTTCGCCTCGATGAATCAGGCCATCGACGAGCCCGTTGCCATCAAGGTCGGCGAGAAGCACGGCTTCCTGCTTGAGATCAAGCACCGCGGCGAAGCCGCGCAGCAGATCCAGCAAACCGCCAAGGAAAAGGCCAAGGTCAAAGAGCAGGCCGCCGCTGAAGCCGAGGTGCAGAACCTCGCGCCGCGTCCGCCCGTCGTCTGTATTCTCGGTCACGTTGACCACGGCAAAACCTCGCTGCTCGACGCCATCCGCAAGGCCGACGTCGCCGCCGGTGAAGCCGGTGGCATCACGCAGCACATCGGTGCGTATCAGATCGAGCACGACGGAAAAAAGATCAGCTTCCTCGACACGCCCGGTCACGCCGCCTTCACCAAGATGCGCGCCCGCGGTGCCGATGTCACCGACATCGCCGTCCTCGTGGTCGCCGCCGACGACGGCTTCATGCCGCAGACCGACGAAGCCCTCAAGCACGCCCAGAACGCCGGTGTCACCCTCATGGTCGCCGTCAACAAGATGGACGTGAAAGGTGCCAACATCGAACGCGTGAAGCAGCAGATGCAGGAGCGCAACATCGCCCCCGAAGACTGGGGTGGCGAAACCGTCACCGTGCCCGTCTCCGCCATCAAGGGCACCGGCATTTCCGACCTGCTGGACATGATCCTCCTCCAGGCCGACGTCCTTGAACTCAAGGCCAACGCCAAGACCGAGGCCTCCGGTATCATCATCGAATCCCAGATCGAAGTCGGTCGCGGCCCGCTCGCCACCGTCATCGTTCAGCGCGGCACGCTACGCGTCGGTGACTCCATCGTGTGTGGTCCGCATTGGGCCAAGGTGCGCGCCATGTTCGATGACGCCGGCAAGAACCTCAAAGAAGCTCCGCCCGCCACGCCTGTCCGTGTGATCGGTTGGTCCGGTGCGCCCGACAGCGGTGCCGGGTTCAAGTCCGCAAAGAACGCCCGCGAAGCCGAAAACCTCGCCGAAGAAGCCGAGCACCTCATCCGCAAAACCACCGGCACGGCCGATGCCGCTCCGAAGGAAGTTTCCGTCGAGAGCCTCTTCGCCAACATCGCCGCCACCCAGGCCAAGGTCCTCAAGCTCATCATCAAGACCGACGTGTTCGGCTCGACCGAGGCCGTGCGCAACGTCCTCGAGAACATCAAGAGCAACAAGGTCTCGCTGGAAATCGTTTCCGTCGAAGTCGGCCTCGTTTCCAAGACCGATATCCTCATGGCCAGCGCCGCCGGCGCGGTCGTCATCGGCTTTAACACCAAGCTCGAAAACGGCGTCACCGCCGTCGCCAAGCATCACGCCGTGCGCATCGAGACCTACGGCATCATCTATGAGCTGGCCGACAAGGTCCGCGACATGATGGCCGATCTCCTCGATCCCGACCTCAAGGAAACCAAGACCGGCGCCGCCGAAGTCCGTGCGACGTTCCCGCTCGCCAAGGGTTTTGTGGCCGGCTGCTTGGTCACCGAAGGCAAGATCACCCGCAACGGCTCGGCCCGTCTCCGTCGCAAGAAGGAGATCGTTTTCGAGGGCAAGGTCAGCACGCTCAAGCGCTTCAAGGATGACGCCAACGAAGTCCGCGCCGGCATCGAGTGCGGTATCAAGCTCGGCGATTTCAACGGTTACGAGATCGGCGACGTCATCGAGTGCTTCGAGATCACCAAGGTCCGCGCGGCTCTTTGATCCTGTTAACTGGCGGCTGGCCACCACAGGTGGCCGGCTGCTAGTCTCTTCCCATGTCCACCCGCACTCTTCGCGTCAACGAGCTCATTCAGCGCGAGCTGAGTTCCATCCTGCGCACCATCTACAAGGACGAGGCGGTCGCCATCACCATCACCGGCGTGCAGGTCTCCCCCGATCTTCACGAGGGCAAGGTTTTCGTTGCCGTTACCGGTGAGGAAGAGGACGAGGTCAAGGCCCTCCGCTGGCTCAAACACAACTCCAAGGAATTCCGGTTCGAACTCGGCCGTCGCATCGTGCTCAAGAACATGCCGCACTTTGCCTACTCGATCGACACGTCCACCGCCCGCGGCAATCGCATCCTGTCCGTTCTCGACGACATCGCCGCGCAGGACAAGGCCCGCAACGACGCCCAGCCGCAGCCCCCGGCCGCCGACAAGGAGTAAGTCGTGGAGCTCAACTACCCGGAATTCTACGACCGTTTCGCCGCGTTCCTGCGTTCGCTGGAAGGCCGCCGTGTCGTTGTTATTTCCCACGCCCGCCCCGACGGCGATTGCATCGGTTCGCAGGTCGCGCTGACCCGCGTGCTGCGCGCGCTCAACATCGACGCCATTTGCGCCAATCCCGATCCGGTGCCGCGCCGCATCCAGTTCGCCGTCGGTGATACGCCGCTCATCAACTTTGCACAGCTCCCCGAGGGCGACTTCACCGCGATCTACGTTGATTGCGCCGACCAGGGCAGGGCGGGGGACAAGTTCAAGACCCGTTTCCCCGCGCCTTTCGCCAACATCGACCATCACGTATCGAATCGCGGATACGCCGAGCATAATTTCATCGACGTCGGCTCCTGCGCCACCGCCGAGATCCTCGCCGGTCTCTTCATCGATCACCACCTGGCTATTGACGCCCAGGCCGCCCAGGCGCTCTACACCGGCATCGCGACCGACACCGGTCAGTTCCGGTTCCTCTCCACGTCCCGCCGCACCTTCCTGATCGCCGCCGAACTCATGGCGCGCGGCGCACAGCCCGCCACCGCTGCCGTCGAGCTCTACGAGCGCGAGACGCCTGGAAAACTCGACCTGCTCCAGCGTTTCCTTGCCTCGCTCAGCTACGAGTGCGGTGGGCGCGTCTGCATCGGCAAACTCCCCGACGGCATCTACCAGGCCACAGGCACCAGCCCCGAAGACACCGAGGGCCTCGTGGACTACGCCCGCGGCATCGACGGCGTCGAAATCGGCGTGCTCATCGAGGAGCAGGGCGGCGCGATCAAAGGCAGCCTTCGCGCCAAGGATCCCGCCTACCGCATGGATCGCATCGCCGCCGAATTCAACGGCGGCGGCCACGCCTGCGCCGCCGGTCTCAACGTCAAAAACACCTCGCTGGCCGACTTCCAGGTCCGCCTCGTCGCCGCCATCACCGCGCAGATCAACGCGGTCGATGCGCTGAAAAAATCCGCCACCTGATGCGCGCGCCCGCTCCGGAATACAACGGCGTGTTGCTCATCGACAAGCCCGCCGACCACACATCGCACGATGTGGTCGCCCGCCTGCGCGGCATCCTCAAGATGAAGCGCATCGGCCACGCCGGCACGCTCGACCCGATGGCCACGGGTTTGCTCGTCATGCTCGTCGGCAAGGCCACCAGTCTCTCGCAATACCTGATGAGCGTGGAGAAGGAATACACCGGCACCATCAAGCTCGGTGAAGCCACCAACACGCAGGACGCCGAGGGAGAAATCCTGACAACCCTTCCCGTGCCCGTGCTCACCGAGGACGACGTGCGCAAAGCCCTCAATGGATTCCTTGGCGACCAGTATCAGATTCCGCCGATGTTTTCGGCGATCAAGATCAAGGGCCAGCCGCTCTACAAAAGCGCCCGCGCCGGCGAAGAGGTGGAGCGCGAACCGCGCTTCATTCGCGTGATCAATTACGAACTCACCCGCTGGGCATCGCCCGAGATTGATTTCCGCGTGCTCTGCACCAAGGGCACCTATGTGCGCACGCTCGCGCACGACCTTGGCCAACGCCTCGGCTGCGGTGCCCACTTGAAGGCGTTGCGCCGCACCTCGTCGGGCGCGCTCAACCTTTCGCGTGCCGTCACGCTGGAACAGGTGCAAAAGATGACGACGGCGGAGATCGAGGCCGCGCTCGTTCCCGGTTACGAAGCCGCGCCGAGTGTTGCGTTTGGCGGCTGATCGTCGCTCTGTCTGAGACGTCGTTCGCGTGCCGACTCGCATCCACAATTCCATCGCCGAAGCCGCCGCCGCTCTGCCGGCGGGGCGTCCGTTGCATTTGGCGATCGGCATGTTCGACGGTGTGCACCTTGGGCATCACGCTGTGATCGAGTCCGCCGTGCACTCGGCGCGTCGCTGTAACGGAGTCGCCGCCGTGCTCACGTTCTGGCCGCATCCGAGCCGGTTGTTCCGTCCCGAGCAGGCGGTGCGTCTCATCATGACGCCGGCGCTGAAGAATCGTCAGTTGGCCCGCCTCGGCGTCGATGCGGTCATCACGGAGGAGTTCAACGCCGACTACGCGCGCATCGAGGCAGAGGAATTCCTTCCTCGGCTTAAAAAGGCACTGCCCACGCTTACGACCATCTACGTCGGAGAAAACTGGCGATTCGGTCGCGGACGACGCGGCGATATTTCGTTGTTGGTGTCCGAAGCCAAAAAACACGGCCTCGCCGTCGTGAGCGCTCCGCGCATCAACCAAAACGGCGAGCCGATCAGTAGCACACGCATCCGCACCTATTTGGAGGAAGGCCGTATGGAAGAGGCCAACGATCTCCTCGGCTATACTTACTTTGCCGAAGGCACGGTTGCGCCGGGCAAACAACTCGGCCGCAAGCTCGGCTTCCCAACGCTCAACGTGGTTTGGGAACCGGACCTGCGTCCGCGCTTCGGTGTGTATGCGGTGCTCGTCTCCGGCCCGAAGTCGGCTGAACCGTTGAAGGCTGTCGCGAATTACGGACTCCGCCCGACCGTGGAAAATTCGATTATCCCGCGTTTGGAAATTCATGTGCTCGCGCCATGTCCGTTTGATGCAGGCGACGAACTGAGCATCGAATGGTTGAGCTTCCTGCGGCCCGAACAGAAGTTCGACGGAGTAGAGGCCTTGCGCATCCAGATCGCCGCCGACCGTGAGGCCGCGCTGGCTTGGTTCGCACGGCGTTAATCTACTTCGGGGTTAAGTGCACCGTTTGGCATCGCTGACGTCGTGGAACATCAAACGACTGAAGCCGCTAAAGTGGGCGGACATCCAAACGGTGCGGGCGAACTAGAGCCGGCGGAATGATCCACGTCGATAAGGATTCAGATATAATATCAGCCGGACGACATGCGCCTGCATTTGAGCTGAGTTCTCGTTTATCGCGAACACGAAAAAGCCGCCAACCTGTTAAGGATGGCGGCTTTACCAAAATGGTGGACCCAACTGGGCTCGAACCAGTGACCTCTTCGATGTCAACGAAACGCTCTAACCAACTGAGCTATGGGTCCGACGAAAAACGAGTCGCGGAGTAAGCAGGATTACACCGGCACTCCGCAAGAAAAATTATTCAGGTTTTTCATTCCAGTTTTTGGGGCATGCAGATCGCGCAAAGCGACTTGCTCCGCACCGTGCGAACCAACTCACTCGAAACGCCGTCCATGCTCCAATCGCTTCGCATCAAGAACCTCGCCCTGCTCGAAGAAGTGGCCCTCGATTTTGAGGCCGGATTCACGGTTGTCACCGGTGAGACCGGCGCCGGCAAAAGTATTCTGCTCGGCGCCTTGTCACTGCTGGCGGGCGAACGCGCCGACAAGACCCTCATCCGCCAAGGCGCACCCGCCTGTGAAGTCGAGGCGTCCCTTTATTTTGAAAACTCCAAGGCCATCGACGCGCTCCTCACCGAGCTCGATCTGCCGCTGTGCGAAGACGGCATCCTTATTCTCAAACGTAGCCTTCCCCGTGACAAAGCCCCCAAGGTGACCGTCAACGGCGGCCTGGCCACGCTCGCCGCGCTCCAGCGTCTCGGCGAAGCCTGGATCGATTTCCACGGCCCCAGCGAGCCGCGCCGTCTCCTTAAGGAAAGCTGCCAGCTCGACCTGCTCGATCTCTACGGACGCGGCGGCGACGCACTCGCCGCCTACACGGTCAAATACCGCGTCTGGCGCGATCTGCTCGCCGAGCGCGAACGCATCGCCCGCGAAACCAAACTTTCGCCGGATCAAATCAAGTTTCTGGAAAACCAGCTCGCCCGCCTCGACGCGCTCGATCTCACCGACGAAGCCATTGAGAAGCTGGAGCGCGATTTCCAGCGCATGAGCAAAGCGCAGGAACTGATCACGCTTTCGTCCGCGTTGTCCAATGGACTTACCGGCGAAGACGGCGCCACCGGCCGCGTGGCCGGACTCGTGCGCGAGGCGCGCCAGCTCGAAAACCTCGACCCCGACAGCAAGGCGCTGGCCGACCGTCTCTCCGCCGCAAGCATCGAACTCGCCGATCTCGGTGCGGAGTTCGAAGCGCTGTGCGGCTCGTTCAACTTTGATCCGGAAGAAGCCGAGCAGCTTCAGGCCAACATGAACACCTGGCTCGAAGTGAAGCGTAAACACGGCGGCGATCTTCGCGCGGTGATCGAGGCGCGCGACGAAATGCGCGGACGCTTGGAGATTCAAGGTGATCTGGAAGGCACGCTCATCCGCATCGAAAAACAAATCGCCGATGCGGAAAAAGCCGCCCGCAAGGAAGCGATCGTGTTGCGCACCATCCGCGAGAAAGCCTCGCGCGAATTGGCGAAGATCGCCGCCGCGAGCATTGCCCAGCTCGGCTTCAAGAAGGCCGATTTCCAGATCCGTATCGTGCCGCTGGAGCAGCTTGGGCCGGCCGGTGATTGCGGCGTGGAGTTCCTGTTCTCGCCGAATGTCGGCGAGCCCGCGCTGCCGCTCAACCGTGTCGCCTCCAGCGGCGAACTCGCCCGCGTGATGCTTGCGCTGAAAACCGTGCTGGCCGATCTCGACGATGTGCCGGTGCTGGTGTTCGACGAGGTGGACGCCAACGTGGGCGGCGAAATCGGCCGCGTGGTTGGCGAGAAAATGGCCGGCATTTCCAAAGGCCACCAGGTGCTCTGCATCACGCACCTCCCGCAGGTCGCCGCGCAGGGTGACAGCCATCTGGTTGTCGAGAAGGACCAGTCGAAGGATCGTGCGGTCGTGACCATCGCGCCGATCCAAGCCAACCGGAAGGCACGCGTCAGCGAATTGGCGCGCATGTTGGGCGACCGCACGGCCAAGAGCGCGTTGGCGCACGCCGAAGAATTGCTGGCGTAAGCGTTATGTCCGACGCCATTCCCGTGCGCCCCGTCGCAATCCTGCGCACGCCCTTCGGGGAGAAATTCGGTGTGCCGCGGCAAAGCGGGTTCATTTTGGAGGCGGAAGGTCGCGTTGAGTTTACGCCTGAATTCTCCGCGCCGGATTTCGTGCGCGGGATCGAGGCGTTTTCGCACATCTGGCTTGTGACAGGGTTTCACCAAAATCCGCCGTGGACCGGCGCCGCGACGGTGCGCCCGCCGCGCCTCGGCGGCAACGAGCGGGTGGGGGTCTTCGCCTCGCGCGCGCCCAACCGGCCTAACGGACTCGGCTTGTCGCTCGTGAGACTGCTGGCCGTCGAGGCGGGTGCGCTGCGCGTGGCGGGTATCGACGCGGTGGACGGCACGCCGGTTTACGACATCAAGCCCTACCTGCCATGGTGCGAAGCACGCCCCGAGGCGACATCCGACTGGTCAACGGGCACACCGTTTACTCGCGAAGAAACAGCGGTGAAGATTCCGCAGGAAATTGCGGATGCGCTCGGCGAGACGACGGTGCGGTTGTTGCGCCAAGTGCTGCGTCTCGATTTGCAGCCCGCTTATCAGGACGAGCCG
Organism: Rariglobus sp.; assembly: GCA_035459785.1. Classification (GTDB taxonomy): domain Bacteria; phylum Verrucomicrobiota; class Verrucomicrobiia; order Opitutales; family Opitutaceae; genus Rariglobus. The sequence goes on from DATHXF010000207.1 coordinate 13,266, forward strand.
GAGCGCATCTACGGGATGGCGCTCGCGGGTTGGAATATCAACTGGCGGGCGTTACCCGACAACGCGGTTGCTGTCGTTTCCGTTACGCGCCTTCCGTCTTAAAACAATACGGGCACGACTTCTCGAAGGCGTAGCGCACGTCCCGCTGCTCCGCGAGGGTCAGGGGCATCTGGCAATTCCAGCATAACGCCGAACCGGTCGGCTTGAGCTCGGGGTCCACGCAGACGCGACGATCAAAAACGAAGCACTCGCCGTCGTAGTGCGCGCCGCCGCACTCTTCGAAGTATTTGAGAATGCCGCCGTCCAGTTGAAACACTTCCTGGAAGCCCTCGCGCACCATGAACGGACCGGCCTTTTCGCAACGGATTCCGCCGGTGCAAAACATGACGATGGGCTGCGCTTTCATTTCCTCGGGCAGCTTGCTCACGGCTTCGGGGAATTTGCGGAAGTGATCGATCTTCGGATCGACGGCTCCCTTGAACGTGCCGAGGCGCACTTCGTAGTCGTTGCGGGTATCGAGCAAGGTGACCGGACGGCCTTCATCGAGCCATTGTTTCAACGTCTTCGGGGAAAGTTTTGGTGCCGGTTTTCGAGCCGGGTCGATGCCTTCCACGCCGAAAGCGATGATCTCCTTTTTGATCTTCACGAGCATACGGTTGAACGGCTGCTCGGCGCTGAAGCTTTCCTTGGGCGTGAGATCCTCCAAACCGCGCAGGGCGCGGATTTCGGTGAGGAGTGCGTTTACGTTGTCCGCCAGACCGGCGACGAAGAGGTTGATGCCCTCGGTGCTCAGCAAAATCGTGCCCTTCAGTCCCTGTGCAGTGCTCACCTTTCGCAAGCGGTCGCGGATGGCGGGCAGTTCAGCGTCTTCGAACGGCGTGAACTTGTAGGTCGAGATGTTGAGAAACGAGGCGGACATGGCGGCGAAGCCAGCACTTTGCCCCGGTCCGGGCATCGTATGCAAGATACGATGGCGGATCGGGTTTAACCGAGGAGTGTTTCGATTTTGCGGGTGAGGGCGGCTGAGGCTTCGTCGAGCCAGCGGGCGCCTTTTTCGGCGGTGGCCTGCGTGGCGTCGCCCATCACCCCGCTGCGGGAAATGTCGGTGGTTTTCCAAGCGAAGACCGCGGCGGAGGCTTCGGGGCGGAGCACGCCGGGCGCGTCGATGCGCGCGGGGTATTCACACACGGCGCGGTCCATGCGCACGAGTTCGGGCGCGCCGGCCAACAGGAGGGAGGTTTCCCATTCGCCGGCGTGGAAGCCGAACGCGGTTTCCTGCGGTGAGAGTTGCGGTCGGTAGTATCCGCTCAACATACCGGCGCGAAGTCCGAGGGTGGTCTGGATTTCGCGGAGCGTGGCGACGAGGATCGCGCTGTTGCCGCCGTGGGTGTTGAGCACGGCGAGTTGGCGGAAGCCGAGGGCTTTGAGGTGGGCGGCCTGGGCGAGGAGCTGGCGGCGCAGGGTGCGCGCGGAGATTGTGAGGGTGCCGGCGAAGCCGAGGTGTTCGTTACTCTTGCCGTAGACGAGGGCGGGGGCGACGTAAACGGGCGCGTCGGCAGGGAGCTTGGGCAACGCATGGGCAAGCCAGAGGCGGCCGAGGAGGGTGTCGGTGCCGACAGGGAGGTGGTGGCCGTGTTGTTCGATCGCGCCGGTAGGGAGGATGACGAGGGCGCGGGCTTTGTCGGGCAAAGCGGCGAGTTCCTCGGTGGTGAGGGCGGTGAGCAGGCGCGTAGTGCCCGGGCACGAGGCGAGGAGGGAGTGGCGAGGGACGGAAGAGAGACGGGTGGCGGGCGGCAGTTCGGAGCCGTGGGCGGAGATTTCCTGGAGTAGACCGGCGAGTTGGGTGGCGGCTTCGTTGAAGAGGCGTTCGCCGTCGAGGTAGGGATCGGAAGTGACGGGGTGAGGGTGCGCGTAAAAGCCGGGGCGGAAATCGGTGTCGCGCACGTCGGCGAGCGTGGCGGTGGGGGAGGGTTCGCGGCCGAAGAGGAGGGCCGCGACGGCCTGGGTGCGGGCGCGTTTGGGGTCTTCGGGATGGAACCCGAGACCGAGGCCCGATGAACCGATTACATAGGTGCGCAGATCAAGGGCGCTGCGGGCGTCGAGGGCGGCGGTGCCGGTGATTTCGGTGTTCCAGGGGCTGGTGTTGAACAACAGGATGCGGGTGAAACCAGAGGCTTTGATGCTGGAGAGGAGTTCGCCGAGGGCGTCGAGGGCGGTGTCGGTGTCGGTGCCGAAGTGGGTGTGCGCATAGGGGGCGGCGCCGAAGGTGAAGGGCGGCAGCACGAGGATCTGCGTCGCGAGGCCGGAGGCGGCGACGGCGGAACGGAGGAGGGCGGAGCCGACGATCTCCTCGGTGTTGAGCGGCAGGCCGAAACCGTGGTCGGCGAACCCGTGGACCGGCAGGATGACCAGCACGCGGGCTTTGTCGGGACGGGCGGCCAGGTCGCTCCAAGTCTGGTGGGCCCAGGCACTCGCGGAGTCGGCGTTGGCGGGCCAGTGAAGTGACATGAGGAGGAGGCTAGCGGGAGCGGTGAGCTGTGGGCAAGGAGCTAAGAGCTGTGAGCTAACAGCTAAGAGCTTCGGATTTGGTTCATAGCTCAGAGCTATTGGCTCAGAGCGAGCCCGTTGATTCAGTGGCCGGCGGTGAGGAGGTCGTTGACGACGCCGGAAACGACTTCGTCCACGTCGGTGCTGAGGGCGACTTGTTTAAGGTAGGAAGCGGTTACGTAGGGAAAGACGGCGGACGGGTCGCGGGCGCCGAGTTTGAGGTAAACCATGTGGCTGCCGAAATCCCAAGCCCAGCGGTCTTCATACATGATGACGGTCTGGGCGTTGTCGGGGAGGAGGGTGATGGGGCCGCTGGTCGCTTCGAAGCCGCGGGCCTGCAGGGCGCGCACGATGCTTTTGTCGATGGAGTGGTTGTCTTTGAGGTTGCGCAGGACGAAGAAGCGCTGGACGCCTTTCAGGCTGCGGCCTTTGTCCACGACCTTGGCATCGGTCGAGGCACAGCCGGTGAACACGGCGCAGGCGAACAACAGGGTGAGCAGGTGGACGAGGGACTTCATGGAGGTGTGAGGGACACGTCCTGCCAGCCACGACGGAAAACCGCGTGGCTGCAATCCTCAGTTGCGTGGCGCGGGCGCGGGTGCAGGCTCGCCCGAACACATGGCTCTCCTCGGTAAACGCAATCAACTCAAAGTCCTCAAGTCCGCCCCGCCCGGGTTTTATCTCGATGGCGGTCCGCTGGGCGAGTTGCTGCTGCCGGGCGCGCTGGTGCCCGAGGGCGCGAAAGTGGGCGACACGCTCGACGTGTTTCTTTACCGCGACTCCGAGGACCGCCTCGTCACGACGAGCGAGACGCCGCATGCGCAGGTCGGCGAGTTTGCCTACCTGCGGGTGGTGAGCGTAGCGCCGCGCATCGGCGTGTTCCTGGACTGGGGACTTTCGAAGGATCTGCTGCTGCCCATCCGTGAACTGAAGCAGGAGGGTATCCAGGTGGGCGACTGGGTGGTTGTCTATGTGATGCTAGACACGAAAACGGACCGCATCGTCGCGAGCATGCGCATCAAACGCCACCTGAGCACGGAGCTGCCGACGTATGCCGAGGGACAGGAGGTAGATCTGCTGGTGACCGGTGAGTCGCCGATGGGCTTCAACGCCATCGTGAACAACGCGCACATGGGGCTGCTTTATCACAACGATCTTTCGACTCCGCTGGGCACGGGACTGCGGGTCGAAGGCTTTGTGCGTGCGGTGCGCGAAGACGGAAAAATCGACCTGAGCCTGGATCGCGCCGGACACCGCCGCATCGAGCCGAACACGGGCGTGGTGATGGATGCGCTCAACAAGGCGGGCGGACGGCTGCCGTTTCACGACGACAGCACGCCGGAGGAGATCCGCGCGGCGTTCGGGCTGAGTAAGAAGGCTTTCAAGCAGGCGATTGGTTCGCTTTTCCGCGAGCGCCAGATCGTCATTTCGAAACACGGTATCCGCGTCGCCGATATCACTGCCAAGCCCGGTCCCCGTTCCTAGGGTGTGTATGGCAAATAAAACGGCCCATCGCTGAAGCTCTACGAGCGAGGAAGAAAAGGCACTGGGCCAGCGTTGTCCTCGGCGGCATGGCCCGCTGGGCCACCTCCGTCTCAGTCGCCTTGGCCGAGCGCCCTTTCTCCCTCGTGCTGGCCCGTTTTATCTGCCAGACACACCCTGATTTTTATGACCACGTCCGCTTCCGAAAACATGTCCCGCACCATCACCGTGAGAGCCGAGCCGATCGAGCTCTGCCAGCTCTTGAAATTCGCCGGACTCGCCGACAACGGCGGCGCGGCCAAGGCGATCATCAGCGAAGGGCAGGTATTGCTCAACGGCGTGGTCGAAACCCAGAAGCGCAAAAAAGTCATGGGCGGCGACCGCGTGACGCTGGGCGAGGAGACGATCGTGGTGAAAGTCGGCTAAGCGGAGGCGCGTGTTTTTTATGGCGAAACCTGAAATCAAGATCGAGCAACTCAAGGCCGGCACCGGACGCACGCCGAAAAAAGGCGAGCTGGTGACCGTTCATTACACGGGCTGGCTGACGAACGGGAAAAAGTTCGACAGCTCCGTCGATAGCAAAGAGCCGTTCGCGTTCGTGCTGGGCGCGGGGCAGGTGATCGCCGGCTGGGACATCGGCGTCGCCACGATGAAGATCGGCGACAAGGTGAAGCTTACGCTGCCGCCGGAGCTCGCGTATGGCGCGGGCGGTTATCCCGGGGCGATTCCGCCGAACGCGACGCTGGTGTTCGACGTGGAGCTGCTGAAGATCGGTTGAGGCGGTCATGAAGATTATCATCACCGGAGTCACCCGCGGACTCGGCCGGGCGCTCACCGAGGAGTTTATCCGGATCGGCCACACGGTGATCGGCTGCGGCCGCGGCTCGGAGGGGATCTTTGATCTGCGCATGAAGCACGGCGCGCCGCATAGTTTCGACGTGGTCGATGTGTCCAACGCGACGAAGGTCGGCATGTGGGGCGCGCGGGCGTTGGCGTTTGGCGAGACGCCCGACCTGCTGATCAACAACGCGGCGCTGATGAACCTGCCCGCGCCGCTCTGGGAGGTGCCATCCGAGGAGTTCGCGAATCTGGTGAACGTGAACATCACTGGTGTGGCGAACGTGATCCGCGAGTTCGTGCCGGCGATGGTGGCGGCTAAAAAAGGCGTGATCGTGAATCTCAGCTCCGGCTGGGGTCGGAGCGTGTCGCCGAAAGTCGCGCCGTATTGCGCGAGCAAGTGGGCGATTGAAGGTCTCACCCAGGCGCTGTCCGAGGAACTGCCCGAGGGCATGGCGGCGGTGCCGCTCAATCCCGGCGGGATCGATACCGACATGCTGCGCATGTGTTTGGCGGACGGCGCGGCGAATTATCCGAAGGCCGACGTGTGGGCGAAGGTGGCGGCGCCGTTCATCCTGCAACTCGGCGCGAAGGACAACGGACTGAGCCTGACGGTGCCGGAGTTCTGATCAGACGTCAGCCGCCTCTTGCGTCGCGGGAGGGTTTCTTCATCCTCCGGGTTTTCGCATGTCCCGCCTTCCCCTTTTACTTCTTGTGCTCGGGCTGACCACGACCGCTTCGGCGGTTAAGCGCGGCCAGACCTGGGACGAGGTGGAAGCCGAACTGGGCAAGCCGGTGAGCCGGTTGAACGCGCCGGGACGGAGCATAGGGCGCTGGAAGGATCTGGAAGTGATTTTTGTCGACGGCCGCGCGGAGAGTTTTGTGAAGCGCGACTTGGCGACCGAGGCCGCCGCGGAAGTCCGCCGCAAGGAAGAGGCAGAGAAATTGCGGCGTATGCGGGAGGAACTCGAAAAAGAGAAGATTCAGCGGGATGACGGGAGCGAGACGGATGAGCGCAGCCGGTTGGAGCGCGAGCGCAAAGCGCAGATCGAGAAGATCGCGGCGCTGGAGGCGCAGTTGGAAACCGAACGCAAACGGTTGAAGCGGCTGAATGAAAAGACGGAGGCGCAGAGCCGCACCGAGGCGGCTTCAAAGACGGAGCTGCTGAACAAGGAGGTCGTGTTGCTACGTTTGGAAATCCAGCGCGTGCTCAGCGTGGGTGAAGTCGAGAAGGCGTCGCGCCTGCAGCGCGAACTGCTCGCGAAGGAGAACGAGCTGAAGGTGCTCGCGAAGGATAATCCCTGATTTTTTTACCACCATGGCCAAAGCACTACCGCTGGATAAACTCAAAGAAGCCGCCGACCTGCCCGACAACCGATGGGGCAAGCTGCTAGGCGCGACGCCTGTCATCATGACGGTGGTGGCGACGCTGCTGGCCGGTCTCGCTTCCAGCGAGATGACCAAGGCTCAATACGAGCGCGCCTACGGCGCGCAGCTCCAGTCGCGCGCGGGCGACCAGTGGGCGTTTTTCCAGGCGAAGCGTCTGCGCGGCGAGATGCAGCGAAACACGCTCGACATCCTTTCGGCCCAGGCGGGAGGTGTGGCGGCCGCGACCGAGGATGCTCCGCCTCCGCCGACCGCGCCGGCCGTTGCGCCCGAGGTGACCGCCGTGTTGAAGGCGGTGCGTGAGGACGCGCCGCCCGAGACGCTCGATCCGCTGCTGCTCAAGCTGAAACCGGAGGTGCTCGCCGAGGCGCAGAAAGCGGCGAAGGATCACGCCGCCGCGTATGACGCGCTGACGGGGCCGGCACTCAAGGACATCGAGAAAACCGGTTCGGCGGTCGCGCGGCTGCGTTTCAACGCCACGCGCTACGAACAGGAGGCGAAACTCAACGCCGACATCGCGCGGCTCTACGAATTGCAGGTGCGCAAAACCAACTTGAAGGCGGAG
>DATHXF010000208.1:0-5686 GCA_035459785.1 Rariglobus sp.
CCGCGAAAGGTTGAGAGTGTCCCGCATGTCCCTACTCCGCCCGCTGCGTCTTTCTGCGCTGCTTGCCTGCGCGCTTTCCTCCGCTCTTCACGCCCAATCGGTTCTCTTCGTGGGCAACAGCTTCACCTTCGTCCCCCGTGACGTCGGCATCGGCACCGCCACCGAACTTAACAAAGACCCGGCCGGCGGCGTGCCCGCCCTGTTTCAGACGCTCGCCGCGGCCGCCGGGAAAAACCCGACGGTCACCATGGAAACCGTCGGTGGAAAAACCCTCCAGTTTCATTACGAGACCAAAAAAGAGCTCATCAACAAACCCTGGGACGTCGTCATCCTCCAGGATTACAGCACCGGTCCGCTTCCCGACGTAGATGGCGGCACCAAGTCCCTCGACTCCTTCCGCGCCCACGTTCCAAAACTCAAAGAGCTCTTCGTCGCACAAAACCCGCAGGTCAAAATCTGGCTCTACGAAACCTGGGCGCGCCCCGACCTCGTGACCAAGGGCCGCTTCGCCTCCATCGAAGATATGCAGGCCGGCCTGCGCTCCGCCTACTCGACCGCCGCCAAAGACAACGCCCTTCAAGGCTGGGTCCCTGTCGGTGACACCTTCCTCGCCGCCGTTCATCAAGGCCTCGGCGACAATCCCGCTACTCCCGCCGTCGAGGGTCCGCTCCACATCTGGGGCAAGGACAACTACCACCAAAGCGCCATCGGCGCCTATATCTCCGCACTGCTGTTCTACGGACGCATCTACGACGCCGACCCGCGCGCCTTGCCTGCCGACAACGCCGCCGCCGTCCGCCTGAAGCTCTCTACCGCCGACAGCAAAAAGCTCCAGGCTCTCGCCTGGGAACAGTTGCAGTCCGTGAAGCAGCCCTGAGGCGCGAGCAGATCAAAAAATCCGCCGTCGTAAGGACGCGCCTTGTGTGCCCCCTCCGGCGGCATTCCACAAGAGAACGGAGGGAGGCTTCATTCTATTGTGCGAATGAAGCCGTTCTTTCGACTTCCAGCAGATCGGCTATGGTGTGATCACGCTCCGAGTTACCCCTTGGAAATCCTCCAACCCCATCCGACCATGCGCTCCCGCTCCCGCGCCTTTACCCTTATTGAGTTGCTGACCGTCATCGCCATCATCGGCGTCCTCACGGCCATCATCATCGGCAGCGTCTCCAAAGTCCGCGACGCCGCCCGCCGGTCCACCTGCGTCAGCAATCTTCGTCAAATCGGAACCGCCTTTCCTCTCTACGCCGCCGACAACAAAGGCTATTATCCTGCGGTTCGCCAGGCCACTTATCCCTACCCGGGAGGCGGTGGTTATACGGCGGCGAATCCTCCGCCCGGGGTCAATCCCTTGGGTGACAACTGGCAGGTGGAGATCAGTCGTTACGTATTCCGAGACCTGAAATATATCTGGGACGTCAAGAATACCACCGGTCAGTCCAACATCGCTCACTGCCCGACTTACGACCTCTTCTTCAACACTGCGACGACCATATCGTCTCAAAGTAACATCAGCACAGCCGGCTACGGCATGAACCTGAATATGAACGTAGGCGGGGTTAACTACGGCGGCGGCACGTGGGGATTGGAAAACACGCGCCGGTTTCGTGCCGCGGCGCTCACCTATCCGTCCAAAACCGTTTTGGTCGGCGACAGTGCCGAGTTCTTCATCAACGTGTCCACGGCTTGGACTCCGGATACCACGCACCTCGACGGTTACGGAAACGGTGCCCCCAAACGCCACGGCTCAACCGCCAACTATCTCTTTGCCGACGGTCATGTGGAGACACTGTCTCCTGAAGCCGCGATCGTGGCTGCCGCTTTCAAGAATTGACCGGGCAGTGTCACTTTAACTCTACCCCGACGTGAACTCTTCACGATCGGGGTAGAGAGGGCGCACGAGGATATTCGTCGCGCAGCGTGAGAACACCGGCTCCGGTTACTGGAGCGTATTGGGAGTGGTGGCGGCGAAACGCGAGGCGTTGCCAAAATACGTCTTCACCGTCCGCTGGTCGGTCATCGTGTTGCCGGTGGCGCGGGCATCGCCGAAGCCCGGGCTGCCGACCGGCCAGTTGGCGGTGACGAGGGCGTCGGCGCTCGCGCTACCCGAACCGACTCTCATCTGGTTGTTCTCGATCCGGTAGGTCTGGAAGTAGGCGCCGACGATGCCATTCGGGTTGCCGCTGTCGTTCAGGCCGACCAAGGCGGCCTTGGAGGTGCCGCCGGTGTAGTCGTAATCATCCTGCTCCAGGGTGTTCCCCGTGATGACAAGGGCGCCGGACGCGCCGGCGGTGGCATCGGGCCAGTAGGCGATGAGCGAGTGCTTGGCCCCGGAGAGATGGTTGCCGGTCAGAGTGCCGGTGCTGCGCATCGAAATGGCGGAACCGTCGGCGCTGCCCGTGATGGTGTTGTTGCTGTAGGTCACGTCCGGAGCCTTCGAGTAGATGCCATGAAACGGGGCCGGGGATGGACTCACGAAAGTCACGCGACCGGTGTTTGCGATGGTGCAGCCGTCGATCACCAGGCCCGTGCTGGTGGAACCGGCCGTCAGGATGCCGTTGCCATCGCAGTTTTCGATCGTGGTGTTGCGAATGGCGACGTTGGGCGACGAATCGACGAGGATGAACGAACTGTGGACGGCGGACGGACGCACATGATTCGAAAGGTAGCAGTCGTCCAGGGTGACATTGGAGGAACCGGTGATTGCAATGCCGCGGTCGGTGTAGGCGTCGTAAACGTCGGTCCACTTCAAATACACGTTGGTCGCGCCGGTCACGCTGATGGAGTTGCTCACTCCGGTGGAGTTGACCACGCCCTGCACGGTGGAATTGATCACGAGGGTGTCGGATTTGTCCACGAGCAGACGCGTGCCCAGGGTGACGCCGCGATAAACCCACTTCCAATTCCCCGCGGGCCAGCCGGTCTTGTCCTCGGCGTAGATCTTCCATTTCTGCGTGGTCCAGCCGGAATAGGTGGCGGTCATGGCCGACGAACCGGAGCTGGAATTTCCGGTAAGCGCCTTGCCCGCATTTTCGATCCGCCAGGAACCGTCGCCGTTGTTGGTGAACGTCCATTTCTGGGTGCTCCATCCGGCATAGGCCACGGTCTTCACCACCGCCCAGTCGGCGGCGCCGTCGCGGGTGAGCGCCTTGCCGCCGGAGTCCAGCCGGTAGAGTCCGCCGCCGAGCGCGGTGATTTCCCAGACGCCGCCGCCACTGGTGGCGGACCAGGTGTAGTTGGCCGCGCCGGCCCAGTCGGTGAGCGAAGGTCTTTCCAAATAGAACTGGGTCGAGGAGCCGTGATAGAGGCGGTTGGAGCCGGTGGGTTGGGCATGGACGGTGCCGGCCGAAAAAAAGGCCAGGGCCAGTCCCGTCGCGAGAACGGTGAACAGACGCATTTTGGGGTGGGGTTGGGGGTTGATGCCGGACCTTTGATTCCAAAGCGTCCGGCAAGAATCGGTGATAAGACCATGCCCGCGACAGTCCGAGCATCCCGGCGGTCTAACCTTAGAGCGGGGAACCGTTTGTTTGACCCGTCGGATCGTCCGGTTAGCACTGTGGAGCCCCTTCCGTCTTCCCCGCTTTTCCATGTCATCCTCCCGAGTGACTCTCGGTCAGATCGCGGCCCGCGCCGGCGTTCATGTGACCACGGTATCGCTGGCTCTCCGCGGCAGTTTGAAACTGCCCGTGGCGACCCGCGAGCGGCTGCGCGCCCTCGCCGATGAAATGGGTTATCGTCCCGATCCCGCGCTCAACGCACTCAACGCCTACCGGGGCAACGTCCGCTCCCACGCCTACCAGGCCACCGTGGCCTGGTTCAACAACTACCCCGATCAACAGCGGCTTTTGCGCGTTCCCTCATTCCGCGATTACCACCTCGGCATGAGCCAGCGGGCGGAGGAGCTCGGTTATGCGTTGCAGGAAATCTGGATGCACGAGCCGGGGCTGACCCCCGACCGGCTGCGCAAGCGCCTGCAGGCGCGCGGCATCTCCGGGATCATCACGTTTCCCCAGCCCGAGCCCGCCGCCCTGCCGCCCTTCGCCTGGGAGGAGTTCAGCGCGGTGTCCATCGGCTACAGCGTGACCTCGCCTCAACTGCACCGGGTCACCAACCACCAGTTCCGCTCGGCGCTCATCCTCCTGCGCGAACTGCGCGCGCTCGGCTACCGGCGCATCGGTTTGTATTTGCCCGAAGAATACGACCGCCGCGTCAACCTCGGCCCGAGTTCGGCCTACGCGGCCTATGACCGCGCCCTGCCCGACGAGGAGCGCGTGCCGATGCTGGTCGTCCGCTACCGCGACGATTCGGCGCGCATCGGCCGCTGGATCGCGGACAACCGGCCCGAGGTGGTGATCTCGCAGCACTTCGGCCTCTGGGACATCTGCCTGGCCAACGGCCTGTGCGTGCCCGACGACATCGGCCTCGCCTATCTCCACATCAACAAGGGCGACCCGCTGCTCAGCGGCATCTATCAGAGCGACCAGCAGATCGGCCGCACCGCGCTCGACCTGCTGGTCGCCATGCTCCACCGCAATGAACGCGGCGTGCCCGCCATCGCCCAGCACGTGCTCATCGACGGCGAATGGATGCCGGGAAAATCCACCCGGCGCGTCGGACCTCCCGCCCCTTGGTTTCTGGACAAACCCATCACGCCGCTGGAGGACACCCCGCCGCCCGAGCCTCCGCCCAAAAAAGGCCGGAAACGAAAAGCGGCGTGATCGCGGCGCGCCCGCCGGATCAGAATTTTCTCCCGGCGGTGGTCGCCGGAAACTTGGTCCGGTCCATTTCCAACGGCGGTCCTCGCCGAGGTCATGACGAATTTATCGGGTTTCATGGACGGCTATTTCGTTCCCGACGGACCTTTCGCCGGAGAAGGTGCAACGGCGGGCACAATAAGAGTGCGCATGACCACATGCGTCACGGGCCGGCTGAGGTTCAACCCCAGCCGTATCGGCTTAAGACCCTGGGGCAATTGCGGCGCGGTGATCGGCTCGATCTTGTTTTCGATCCGGACATCCGGACCCGCGCCCTCCACCGTCACCGTGACCTGCACGGCCGCTCCCTGCTCGTGAATCAAAAAGGAACCTGGTCCCTGTTCCTTCCACTCCGAGAGGGTCACCACCGCCGAACCGAATTCGGTCGGCGCGCGGAAATCGGCCTCATCGATCACTTCCACCGAAGGACGGGCGCGGTTGAAAATGAATGTCCGCACGACCCGCTCAAGGCCGGGGACGTCGTAGCTCGTCGTCAGATCCATCTTCAGCGTGTCCTGTTCATCGGTGAACGTCGTTTCGACGATTTTCCCCAAGGCGTCGTGACCGGTTTTTTGGAGCGTTTTCCCGATGATGGGCACGCTGTGTCCGTAGGAATTCATCATCATGCTCTCGAAGCGGCGCGGGCCGAAGGAGCTTTTGGTGTAAACTTCCATGCCGGGATCGGCCACCAGCGGCACGTTGCCCGAGGCGACCACGTAGGTGCCGTTGTCATTGTGCCCATGCGACATCGGCAGGCCGTTTTTTCCGCCCTTGATCGCCAGCCCGAACGGAGCCCGCCCCGGCTGGAGCGAACGGCAGATCAGCACGCTCTCATCCTTGAAATAAACCCGCTTGTCGCCCGCGTCGGCTTCTTCCGGAGAGGCCGGCGAGCCGGCCGGCGTTTCTTTTTTCAGGGGCAGCGGAAACCCGAAGAG
>DATHXF010000209.1:0-24535 GCA_035459785.1 Rariglobus sp.
ATCTCGTCACCACCCGCTCCGGCTGGGCCTCCACCGACTACCTGCTCTCAATCAAAGCCGGCTACACCAACCGCAACCACAGCCACCTCGACGCCGGCGCCCTCGGCCTCGCCTTCGGTGACGAGTGGGTGCTCGTCGCCCCCGGCTACGGCAAGGGTTCCGGCGAAGGCGCCTTCTGGCAGTCGGGCGGCTCACGCTGGACCTACTTCTCCAACGCCACCGAGTCCCACGCCACGCTCCTCGTGAACGGAAAAAACCAGCGCTTCGACCGCGACGCCCGCGCCACCGTCACCCGCTTCTTCTCCGCACCCGAGTGGAACGCCACCACCGTCGATCTCACCCGCGCCTACCACGACGTCACCTCGCTCACCCGCGAAGTGCTACACCGTCGCGGCGACTACATCCTCATCTTCGACACCGCGACCGCCACACAACCCGTCACCGTCGAGTGGCTCGCCCAGTTCCGCACCGATCCCCAAAAAACCGCCGATAGCACGCTCCTCACCGAAGGCAAAAACGGCAGCCTCCGCACCACCCTGCTCGCGCCCGCCGAACCGCTGGCCTTGCGTGAACCCACTTCTCCCAAAGTCGATGTCACCAAGGGCCGTCACTTCACCTACGCCACGAAACAATCCGGCGACCGCGTCGCCTTCACCGCGCTCCTCCAACCCGTTCCCGCCGCCAAGACCACGCCCGCGCTGACCACCCGTATCAACGAAGGCCAAATCGAAATCATCGGCGAGGGCTGGACCGATCACATCGCCCGTTCCGAAAAATCCACCGCACACATCTTCTCCGTGCCTTCCGAAAAAGCGCCCGTTCGCATCACCGCCCGTCTCGCGTCGATCCGCACGACCTCCGCCGGCATCGTTTCATTCCTCGCCTTGGACGCCGCTTCGGTCGAGCTACCCGGTTACTCGGTGGTTTTCGAAACCGCCCGCAACCTCGCCGGACAACGCAACCTCGACGGAACTTGGACCATCACCCGGCAAATTCCATAACGAACATCCACCGTAGAGACGCAGATCGACCGCGCCTGCTCCGTATCCGTGCCCATCCGTGCAATCCGTGGTTAAAAATTTCCGCCTCATGCCCCTCCGCCTCTCCCTCCTCGCTTCCGCCTCCCTGCTCTTCGTTTCCGTCCTCTCCGCCGCCGACGAACCGAAGCGCAACCCCAACTACACCGGCCCGAGCGCGCCCACGGAAATTCTCCCCGAACAAGCGCTCCCCGCCACCCACGTCTTCACGCACCCCGGCATTCTTCACAGCCAGGCCGACCTCGACTTCGTGCGCGCCCGTCTCGCCGTCAAAGAAGAGCCCTGGACCTCCGCCCTCGCCGCCATGCGCACGAGCGAGTTCACCCAGCTCGGCTACAAACCGAAGATCATCCCCGTCATCGATCCCCACGCCAACAACGTCGGCTACTTGATGAAGGACGCCTCCGCCGCCTACGGTCACGCGCTGCTCTGGTGCCTCACCGGCGAGCGCGCCCACGCCGACAAAGCTCTCGAAATCCTCGACGCCAGCGGCACCAAGCTCGTTGAAATCCAGATCGGCCGCAGCGATCAGGGAAAAGTCACCGCCGGTTTTGTCGGCGGAAAATTCGCCAGCGCCGCCGAGCTCATGGCCCACTACCGCCAGCCCGATGGCGCCACCGCCGGCTGGCCGAAAGCCTCCGCCGACCGTTTCCGTCAAATGCTGCTCACCGTGTTTTATCCGCGCGTCGAAAACTTCAAACCCGAGTTCAACGGCAACTGGGACGCCTGCATGATCGCGACCATGCTGTCGCTCGCGGTCTTCTGCGACGACCAGCCCAAGTTCAACCGCGCCGTCGCCTACTATCTCAACGGCAAAGGCCACGGCTCGCTCACCCACTACATCTACACCCACGGCGAGAACCAGGAATCCGGCCGCGACCAGATCCACGGCCAGATGGGCCTCGGTGCACTTGCCGCCTCCGCCGAGATCGCCAAGAAGCAGGGGCTCGATCTCTACGGTGCCGCCAACAACCGCCTTGCCGCCGGCTACGAACACATGGCGACCTACCTCGCCGGCCACGACGTGAAGATCACCGGCCCCGTGCCCGTCAGCCCGCACGGACGCGACCGCTTCATGCCCATCTTCGAACTGGCCTACCAACACTACGTCATCGAAAAGAAACTCGATCTCCCGTTCCTCCGTGCCGCCGCCGAGCAGCACCGTCCCGAAGGCAACGACCTCATCGTCCTCCAAAGCTGGGGCACCCTCACCAACTACCGAGGCCCCGCGACCAAAGCACCTTGACCCTTCGCCGTAGGGGCGCGGCTTGACCGCGCCCGCTCCGTTGCAGTCCAATCGATCTCCTCTTCATGAATAAACTCCTGCCCCTCTGCGCCGTCCTCCTCCTCGGCTGCGCTTCCACTTACGCCCAGAGCACACCCGTCACCACCGCCGCTCCGGCCACTGACGACCGCCTCGCGGCCATCAAGGCGCTGAAAATCGACAACGGCACGATCACGTTTGTGCAGCACGACGAGTCACCGACGCTAACGTTTCCCGACGGGAAAACCCAAAACAACGTGCCGCCGCGCACCATCGTGAAGCTGGTGCTCAACCCGGCCAAGGGTTCCAATATCAACGTCGAGCTCTGGCTCCCCAACGCGGACAAGTGGAACAACCGCATGCTTGGTCTCGGCAACGGCGGCTCCGCCGGTCGCATCGGTCCCGGCAGCCTGATCTGGCCGATGGCCAGCGGTTACGCCGCCGTGACCACCGACATGGGCACCGCACCCAACGCCGACTCCGGCGTCGGCAATAAAGAAGTCTGGAAAGACTTCGGCTTCCGCGCCACGCACCTCATGACGGTCGCCGCCAAGCAGATCATCACGGCCTACTACGGTAAAGCCCCCGAGTTCTCCTATTTCAACGGCGGCTCCACCGGTGGACAACAAGCACTCCAGGAAGCGCAGCGTTACCCCGAGGATTACGACGGCATCTTCGCCGCCGTTCCCGCACATTGCCGCACTCCGCTGCACGCCTACTTCCTCTGGAACGACCAGATCCTCAAAAAAACTCCGTTCACCAAAGAACAGGAAGCCGCCGTCATCGCCGCGGGCAACGACTACATGGCTCCGCGCGAAGCCCCTGCCGTCGCGGGCAAATTCGTTTCCGATCCGCGCTGCGACGCCAAAGATATCGAGGCGGTCATCGCGCTCGCTCTGAAAAAAGATCCGTCCCTCACGCCCGCGCACGCCGATGCGCTCCGCAAACTCTTCGACGGCCCGCGCCACACCGTCACCGGCGAACGCATTTTCAACGGCATCCCCTTCGGCAGCTCGATCAGCTCCGCGCACGGGCACCTCTACCTCTTCAAATGGGTTTTCGGTGCGAACAAGAAACTCGAAGACATCAATTTTGGCGCCGACATCGACACCTACACCGCCGCCCTCGGACCGTATCTCAACGCGGAGAACGCCGACCTGAGCGCCTTCGAAAAACGCGGCGGCAAGCTCATCATGATGTCCGGAACGGCCGACTCGATCGTGCCCTACCACGCCACGCTCGATTATTACGAGAGAGTCGCCAACCACTTCGGCGGTCTCGATCAGACCCAGTCGTTTTTCCGCTTCTACATCATTCCCGGCAGGGATCACGGCAGCGGTCCCGGCATCCAAAACACACCGAGCCTGCTCGATGCCGTGCGCACTTGGCGCGAAAAAGGCATCGCTCCGGATGTGATCCAAGGTCGTCGCCTGGTGGACGGAAAAGTCGAACTGGAAATGCCTCTCTACCCATATCCGACCAAGACCGTCTGGGATGCCACGACCTCCAGTTTCAAACCGGTGGAAGGCCCGCGCGGTGGCGTGGACCGCGTCGCCCCCGCCTTCCGTCCCGCCGCCGCCGAATAACGCGGACGGTTATTTCGCTACGACCGGCAAAGCCGCGCGCAGTCGCTCGGCCTTGACCGCAGCCGCCGCGTGGCTGCGCAGATCCGCAGTCTCCTCGGCAGAAAGTCCCTTGGGCACAAAACCCGCAGGCACCGCATCGGAGCCAAACACCACCTGATACCACACAGCAGCCCCGAGGTATTTTCCTGCGATGCTGGTGTGCTTGCCATCCAGCAAGAGCTTGGGTTCACCGGTCGCCGGCTTTGACCAGCTCCAGCCCGCCCACAGACTGCCGGACTCCATCGGCAATTTTCCAGCGGGCGGATTTTTGAAGTCGAAATTCGGATCAACCACAAAGGTCCAGCGCGGGCTCTTGCGCGCGAGCTCCATCGCGTCACCCGTCGGGATGATCCGAAAACCGCCATCGGTCGCGAGTTGGTGGTAAGCCGCACAGAGACCTTCATACATCTTCTGCTGCGTCATGCCTTCTTTGCCCTGAAAGATCGGATGATCATCGCGATAAACCCAGGTCTCCTGAACGACGATCTCCGCCTGCGGAGCGAATTTGCGGATGGCCGCGATGATTTGATCAACGGCGGGATGATACGTCTCGGGTTTGTAGCTATCAAAACTCGCCTGCTGGATCGTCACGATCTCCCAAGCCTGCGCGGCCAGCGCTTCGGGCAGGCTCACGGTCTCCCGGCCCGGCAGATTAAACACCGACGCGTTCTTATAGAGACGACCCTTGGGATCGGCCGGATCGGCCAAAGCAGCCGTGAGATACTCCGCGTGACGGGCCAGCGTGCATCCGCCCGGATTGGCCCGTCCGAGCACGAGCGTCTTGCTCCCCGCCTTCGCGAGATCGGGCAGATATGAAAGCGGATAGTCGGCAAAACTGTTGCCGATCGTCAGCAGCTTGAGCGACTCGCGCTCGCCCGCCGGAAGCAAAACGACGGAAGCGACCAGTATGATCGCGAGCGAGAAATGTCTGCAGGCACTGGAAAAAGAAAATCTCATGGAGTGGCCGGCAGCTCGGGATCTATGAAGTTGCGGACCAGCAAATCGCGGGTGAACGGGCGTTCATCCGATGGTTCCTGATCGATAATCACCACCGTCGAACGGGTCTTGGGCAGCGTCAGTTGCGGCCCGCTGACGCGCATCTCCCACTTGCCTTCATCCCAGGTCGCCGCCTGCAGCCAGACCTGCCGCTCGGCCCCAAAAGGGAAAAGATGCGACTGCGACGGATTCAGTTCACGCACGGTTTCACCCAGTTTCACCGTGGCGCGGCGTCGCGAAAAATTAAAAAACAACACCGTCTGTGTTGGATGCTTTTCCCATGAGTCGTCCACCACCAGCACCTGCATTCCGGCCGGCGCGGCCGGATCGACCATCATGAGAATCAGAAACGGACCGCCCTCCTCGCTCACGCGGACATCGGCCACGGTGACGCGCCTCGGCGTTGTTTCCGGCGGCACGGGGGGAACCAACCGGTAAAACAACAGGTGATTGTCTTCGGGCACGACATAGGGCGCCGAGAATCCCGAGGCGCCGGCCGCCACCGGAACGGCTTTGCCGCGCTGGTCGTAGAAAATATTATCCACCGACATGCCCAGGGCCAGCGTGCGGAACGTGGGCGGCGGCTTGGGAGCGGGCTGCGCGCGCGCGGCCGGCGCCATGAGCATCACGGTCATCGACACCAAAACGAGAGTCGCGATGCGGTTCAAATATCGTTCGAGGAGAGCCATCGGAAGGAGATGATTTTGTAGCGGCGGCCCATGGCTTTGTTGATGGAGGCCGTGGGTGCGGAGTGGGCGTTGGCGTCCGCGACGGAATCCACATAGTCCGGCAGGCGTTGCACAACGGCCTCGCACCAGGCGCGGCCCTGAATGTCCTGGGTCACGGGATTCACCGCTTCGCCATAGGTGCGGATCGTAAAGGTATCCGAACGCGCCGTAAGGCCCGGGCCGATGGCCGACAGCACGTCGGCCTGCGTGAGAAACTGGGGGGCGAAGGCGGCGTTCGCACCATAGGGCCGGTCGGTGGCCGAGGCTCCGGTGTAGCCCTTCATCAACTCGGCGTCATAGGCCGTGTTGCTGAACGTGGAGTTGGGCACGGTCGTGCTGTAGAAGGGATTACTCCCGCTCGCTCCGTAGGCCGTGTCTTCACCGCGGTTGGGCGCCGTGGTGCCGGCGTAGGTCTCGTCGATGGCCGCCTGCAGCGCTCCCTTGAACTGCTCGTTGGCGTTCGTGCCCGAGGTCGCGATATTGTCCACTAAACGACGGTTCACAAAATCGGCGAGCGAGACAAACGGTCCGCGATTGCGAATCTCTGCGACGATGTTCTTCGCCAGCCGGTCGATCTGCTCATCGGTGAGAAACCGGTAGTTTTGCCAGACCCAGGCCTTGGTGGCATCAACACCGGGAGCCGTGGTCGGCTTGGCGAAACGCGGCAGCGCGGCTTTCAGTTTGCCGGAACTCCCGTCACCCTCCGGATCATAATCCAGTTGGTTGATGCCGCCGATCACCGCACGCCAAGCCTGCTCCGAAGTGGAGTTGATGTTGAAGCCGCCCTTGAGCAGCAGATTGGCGGCGGCCTTGTTTACATCATGCAGATCTTCATCGGCGGCCGTGCCGTATTTGACATGCCGGGGATTGGGCAGCACATCGGGCACGTCGGTCGAAGCGGTGACCAGGAGATCCGGTGAGCCCGGGTAAGTGGTGCCCGTGCCGACATTCGGCACCGTCGAGACAAAGTAGCGATCCCACAGCGCCCGGTTCACCAACCACGACAGGTCGTAATAGGACGCGAGCTGGTCGGTCGGCGAATTGTCGATGCCGCTGGTCATCGTGTGCGCGATGCGCACCTTGTCGTAGCCTTTCACCGGATCGTTTTTGATGAAGTGAAAGTCACCGAGACTGTTGCCCACCACATACGCCGGATACGGATTGTAGAGGGAAAGGTTGGCGTGCTGAAGCTGTCCGATCGAAAGCAGTGGCTGAGTGTCCGGCCGGAAGTCGAACAACGTGGAATCGATGGGGGTGTTGCCACTGGGCGTATCGAGCGATGACCCGGAATTCGCGCGAAGCCCGGGAGGAACCGCATAGAATTTCTGCCACGCACCGAGCCGCCCGCCTTCGCCCATTTGATTGAGTGCATTCAAGCTGCTCGTGTTCGGCGTGGAAGTAATGATGGCGGCGCGCGGATTGGCCTGGGCAATCCAGCGCACGTCGGGATAAATGCCGCTTAGCAAAAGGTCGCTGAACCCCTTCTTCGCCGACATCAGCGAGGTCGCCTGCGTCACCGGACCGAGGAGACCGGCAGTTTGCAGCTGGGCATTGCGGTTGTTGGGCCCCCGGTTGGAAGGACCGTCCGCCGACGGTGTGTAGTGGGCGATGAACTGGTGCCACTGGTAGTTGTTGCTGCCATTCACGTTCAACGTGCTGGCGGCCCCGCTGGTGCCGGGCGTGGCCTCCTCGCCCAAATAGGCGCAGGCCTCGCCGCCCGACATGCCGAACGCCTGAGGAGGCGAGGTCGCCGGCGGAATCGGCAGGAGCGGATCACCGTTCACCCGGAAATTTTTTGCGCTCTCACCGACCGCGAACGTTGCGCCGTAATTGAGCAACACATGGCCGTTCGGATTAAGCCCGGGACTCATCACATTCGTCGGCGCTCCGGCCAGCGGTGCGCTGTAATCGCGGCCGCTTTCAGTCCCCTGCAGAGTGAAAATGAGACTCGCGCCGGCCGGAATGACGGGCGAATCCACGACAAAACGCATGTAGGTGGTGGCCGTGCCGGTGGCATACCGCGCCCCGCCCCGGCTGAAATCAATCGTCTCTTTCGCGGCCCATGTGCCGGGCGTGGTTTCCACCTGCAACTGATACAGTGGATAAAAACGGCGCAGCATGCCCACTTGGTAACGATGCGCCTGCAACGGGACGGTGTAAGGGTTCCAAAGAACCACGATCGGGAAAATCGCCAGGCGGATGGGCTGGCCGTCGGCAGTGCCCGAAGGCGCGGCGTATTGCATGCCGTAAGCGATGTAAGTCATGACAGGCGCTATGCCGACCGTTGTCGCGGTCGCGAGTCGCGGCGCGACACCCGCCGTGCCGGCCGGTGCGGTGGTGCCGGTAAAAGACCGCAACTGTCCCCACGTGGGCACGCCCAAGACATCGTCCGGAGGAAACACATACGATGCGTCATTCGCGCCCGTCGCAAGCATCGCGGACAAATCCCTCTTCAATCCACCGGCATAAGCATCGGCCAGCACCGTGGTCGAAGACGCGGTGAGATCATGGAAGCGCACTTTTAGCGCCGCCGGCAGCGAGGTCGCCGCCGTGGGTGTGAGCATCGAAAGCTGCCTCGGCGAAACCAGATTGGATAACGTCATGAGCGCAGGATCGTAGGCCGCGGTGCCGATCAGTTGAGTGGCGTTGGTGCTGCCGGTCTGGTTTTGACCATCCATCAACTCGATGGCCGCGCGCTGGGCGGACACGAATGCTTGCGGAGCCTGTGCGGCCGATGCCATCGGCAGGTTCACGCGTGCCTTGGCGCCTTCGTCGCCGACCCACCAGGCGTAGCGGCCGATGCGAGCCGCCGTCGTCAGGCCCGGCACGGTGCCCGCCCCGGCGTCGATCGCGACCAGCGGGGCGGCCACATAGTCGCTCTGCGCGGTGGCCGAGTTGGAGCCGACGAGCAACGCCTGCGTGTCCGCCGTCACCGGCGTGACGCTCGCCGTCGTAAGATTAATCGTGCTCGCCGGCGTATAGGTGATCGCCGATGGAGCCGTGACAATATGTCCGTCCGTATCGACCGTCGTGGTCGAGGACGGATCGAACGCGGTGCCTTCGTTACCGCTCACCAGCCAGTTGAGCAGCTTCGCCTGCGAACCTTTTGAGTCAGCATTGGCGCCAGTGATGTTTGCAGGGATTTGCGACGGCTTGAGAGTGTAGGTCGTGTCCACCGGAGCGCCGTTGCCATATGCGGCCAGCCAGCGGCCGTTGCGGTTGGTCACGTTGGCCAGCGCGACATCCATGTCGGCGCGCGCCGTGGTGCGCTGGTCGGGCCCCGTGAATTTCTGCAACTGGCCGAGCGCGATGTTCAGCGCCATGAGCGCGTTCTGCCGCGCCTGCGAGATCTGCTGGTTGTTATTGGCGACCTGCGTCTCGACGCGCGTGAGCGAAGCCAGCGACACCAGCAGTAAAACCAAAAAGGCCAGCAGGGTAATGGTGATTAATAAGGCGAAGCCCGACTCGCGTTGTGGCCGCGCGCCGTTCACTCCGCCGATCACTGGGGTGTGATGATCGGAAATCATTCTTCACCTCCATCAAACAGTCCGCGGCCCAAGTAGCCACCAGCCACACTTTCAAACAGTTGAAATCCGGTCGTTTTAATCCGGGCGCGCACAACGCCCGCTCCGTTTTGATCAGTATTTGTTCTTCGCCGAGATCATCGGAAAATCATCCGTGCGGAACGGACCGGCGGGGAGACCGCCACCATTGTAGAAATTGCACAGCGGATTGTTCGACCAGGCGTAGCGCACCGCCACCGGCTTCGGCACCTGCGCGCTCCACACCACGACCGTGTCGCCATCGATCTTCGCATCGGCCCACTGCCACTTGCGGTCCTCGCCGCAGATCGCGAAGCCTTCGAGTTCACCGCCTGGACTGTTGCGCACGGGCGGAGTCGTGTTGGGCTCGCCCGAAAGCGGCTTCGCCACCAGACCGCCGTGTGTGTGCGTGAAGCGAAGACGGATCTTGTCCGCCTCCACAGCCATCGCCGAATAAACCGGCCCCGAGTAAACGAGGTCACGTCCGTAGGTCTTGGCCAGTGCGATGCGAGCCAGGCGATCACCCACCTCCATTTTGTTCGCCGGGTGGATGTTCCACTCCTCGCCGATGTCGATCAGGATGGCCTGACCGGTGTTCGGCAACGCCAGCGCCATCGATTGCGCCTCGCGCAGCTCCGCCTGCCAGTCGTCGCCGGGTTTCTTAGGGCGCGTCTGAAAGTTCGCGACCTGGCAGTAATAGAACGGGAAATCCCCCTGCCCCCACTTCGCGCGCCAGTCTTTGATGAGCGCGGGAAACTCGGTGCGGTATTGATAGCCGCGGTTCCAGTTCCCCTCGCCCTGATACCAGATCACGCCGCGCATTCCGTAGGGAATCACGGGGTTGATCATGCCGTTGAACAGATAACTCGCGACGTTCTGCGGATCATACGGCGTGGCCGTCGGGCGCACCGGCAGCGTGCCCAACGCCTCTCCTTCGAGCGGGGGTAACGTGGTCTCGACCTTGGCGAGCCACTCACCCTTCAGCATGAAGTGATTTCCCTGAAAGCGCCCCTTCGCCACAATCTCCGCGCCCTTCGCCGGATTGAAAATACGCACGGCCAGCACGCCCTCGCCCGCCAGCACAAGATTGCCGCGGATACCATAGCGATGCGCCACGTCGGTCAGATCGCTGGATCCGATTTTTTTCCCATTCCAATAGATCTCCGCGTAATCGCGAATGCCTTCGAGAAAGAGATCGATGCCTTTGTCAGGTAAAACGTCCGCAGACGGCACCGGAATCGTTTTGCGCAGCCAGATCGCTCCGCCATCGGGAATCCCCGCAGCGTCCAGCGCGCCGGGCAACGTCACCGTCTTCCAACCGGCGGCGTCGATGCCCGGGACCGCAAACGTCGGGGCATCCGCAGAGCGTCGATCCGCGCGACCGAACTTTGCCTGCCATGCCTTGTGGTCGGCGACATACGTGTCGAACGCCACCCGCTCGGCCCGCGCGCGGTTCGCACCTTCCGTGATGCCGGGGTCGGACGCCAGCGCCTCACGGCTCATCCACGTTTCGATGAACGTGCCGCCGATGCAGCTCGTCAGCAATCCCACCGGCGCCTGCAACGATTTCTGCAGGTTCTTTCCGTAAAAATAGCCCACGGCGCTGAAGCTGCCCGATGTCTGCGGACCGGCGGTCACCCACTTGCCCTCAACGTCGTCAAGCGGCTCGGCGGAGGCGGCCTTCTTCACGCGGAATTCGCGAAGCTGCGGATTTGCCGAGGCGGGCACTTCCGTCTTGGCGATTGGAAAAGCCGACAGCGGAAAATCCATGTTGGACTGACCGCCGCACAGCCAGACTTCGCCGACGAGAACATCGCTCGCGACCAGACGATTGCGTCCCTGCACGATGAGCTCACCCGGTTCCGCGCCCGCGGACTTCAGGTTGAGCAGCACCCGCCAGCGACCATCGGCGCCGGTGGTGGTGGTCGCGGTGGCTTTGCCCAAAGTAACCGTGACGGATTCACCCGGCTCCGCCTTTCCCCAAACGGGAACGCGGTCCGATTTCTGCAGGACGGCACGATCAGAAAAAAGCGCCGGCAGCTTCACATCGGCATGCAGAGCGGAAGCGGCCAGCAGGCCGATGAACAGAGGTAGTTTCATTTTTTAGCAGAAATCCAGTCTGTCTTTTCACCGCCGAGAAAGCCAACCGCATCGACGAACACACCCGCCGTCCAACCCATCATCGACGGTGGCACTTCGGTCGCGGAGGCATCCGCCTCACCGGTGACGAGGTTGACCGGATTGATGAGATAACCGGCCTCGCCGACCGTGTGGTGCGAGCCGTCGAGCACGTTATATTTCTCCCAGAGATCGCCGGTCGCCGCGAAGGCGCGGCACACGCTGGCGACATATTTTTCGGCAATGTGGCGCGCCTCGGTCTGATAACCGTAACGCTCGAGACCGCGATAAACGAGGTGCTGAATACACGGCCAGCCATTCGGATGATCCCACTGGTAGGGACTCGGTTTCACGCCCGGCGCGACCGAGGAAACACCGAAGGAAAACTCCAGCTTCGGCAGCATGTGCTTCACCACGGCGGCCGCCTGCGCGGGCGTCGCGAGTCCGGCCCAGAGTGGCTGGAACGTCGCGGCGCTCACCACCGTGCTCCGGCGTTGATTGACGTGATCGTAGTCGAAAAACCCGCCGCGCTGCTCGTCCCAGCAGTAGGTGTTGATCAGGTCACGGCGCTTGTTCGCACTCATCTGCCAGTGCGCACGGTCGGCTCCCTCCGTCCAGCGGGCGAGCAACGTTTCCAGCAACCAGAGCGTGCTGTTCAGATCGGCGGGGCAGAAATTCGCGCAGTGTTTGTCGTAACGCGAATTCAGATCCCAGCCGGTTTCGCACTCGGCCATGGTGCGCGAGGCAAGATCCACGTTGTCCTCGGCCTTCGCATCGGGGAATCCGAGACGGTGCTGCACCGTGGGGAAAAACTCGATGAGCTCTTCGCGCGTCGCGTGGTTGCCGTGATGCGACAACCCCGTCGGTGTGAGGCGGCGCGTGGTCCAGAACGTGTGCTCGAGTTTCAACATCGGCACCGCGGTGCGGATGAGCGCGTCATCGCCCGTGGCATCGGCGACGAGACCGACCAGCGCTCCGAGGTAAGGCGGCTGCGAACGGCTCGTATAGTAGGTGCGGTTGCCATTGGGCACGAATCCAAGGCGGGCGACCAGCGAGAGGAGATTACGGGTGTTGGCCAGCGCCAGATCGGCGCGTCCGGTGCCGAGCAGACCGAGCGCAGTGAAATACGTATCCCAATAATACAACTCTTGGAACGCATCCTTGCGGCACGGAATCGTGTAGGGATGCGGAAGGCCGATCAATGTGCCTTCGTCCTTCGGACAGTGGCGGACGGTTTCATCCCAGTGGGTGGTGATGAAGGACGTAACATCGGCAATGCTGGCGGAGGCAAATGAAGCGGTGGAAGCAGTCATGGAATGGAAGGGGAAACGGCCGCGCCTCGCGCAGGCGAAGATGGAACACGGGGCATAGGGGAACCCTAGCCATGCGTTCAGACCGCACCCAAGCCAAGGGAGCCTCGTTTCAAATTATTGAAAAGGCTCGCTCCCCAAGGAAGCAAAGTGCGCCTGAACCCAGCCGTCAGGCGCACCTGTTGATGCTCAAAGCGTCGCCGCCAGTTCGGTCGTTGTCTTGATCGGGAAGTTGTTCGCCTTGAGCCAGTCGATAAGGCGGACGAACTCATACCAGCGCGCATCGGTCCAGTTGGCCGGATGCCCCTGGATCACGAAGAACTGGCGGCCCGAATAATTGGCCAGATAGCCGCTGACGAACTGCTCGGGATTCGGGACAAACGTGGGCGACTCGATGTTCACCGCGCCGACGCGGTCCAGCACGCGTTTGCCGGCTGGGCGCGCGAGGTCGCCATAGAGCCACACGTTCATCGCGGAGTCCTCCGACATCACCTGCACCGTGGTGTTGTCGAAAGCATTCTCCGGCGCACCGAACCCGGCGAATTGAAAGCCGAGCTTCGTCATCGCCAGCGACTGCGAGGTCGTGAAGCGGTTCTTCTGATCGGTGTAGGTCGTGCCGTTGAACTCCTGGCCAATGTGATCGTAGCCGTGAAACCAGAAGTCCGCGGTGCCGGCGTTCCTGAGTCCCTGGATGTAGGAAATGTAGGACGCGGTGCCGACCTCGAGCGACTTGGCGATCAGGCCGACGGAAACCTTCATCTGCCGGGCCGTGGCGAAATCGGTGACGCGCCTCCACGTGCTCGGCACGTTGCCACCGCCGGTGCTGAGGTCGTCGAGCTTCAGCACGATCGGCACGCGGGGAATGTTACCCGCCAGCAGAGCGAGCGGAGGAATCCCTGCGTCGGTTACCACGACGTTGTCCACGTAGTAGTGGTAGGTCGCGGAGACGTCGCTCGTGCTGAATACGACGCGGTCCACTGAGGTCACGGCGCTGCGCAGGCTTTGGTTGCTGAGCTTGAGCACGTCGTTGACGTAAACATCCGCCTGAGTGGTCGCGGGGTTCACGATCACCTTCACGTTATACCACACGTTCGCGGGGATCGCCTGGATGAACACGTTGGTGCCGGCGCCGTTTTTATAGACGAGGTTTCCGCCCGAGGTGAGCACCTCGACCGCCGTCGTGGTCGTGCCGGCCATGAGCGCCATGCGATGACCTTCGGCCGTGCCAGTCTGCTTGAAGGACCAGCTCGCGGAAAGCCGCGAGGACAGCGGGACAAAGGTGGCATAGGCCTCGCCCTTGGTCGTGGTGCTCGCGTCGTAGAACTGCATGCTCTTGTCGGTCACGCTGGGCACGTCGCGCACGGTGAGCGCGGTGTTGGCCATTCTCACCCAGCGCAAAGGTGAACTGCCGGTGGTCATGACGTTGAAGTTCTCCGAAAACGCCGCCGGAGCCTGCGTGATGGTGATATCGTTGATATAAAAATGCCATGTCGCCGAGGCATCGCCGGTCCCGAAGCGAATCGCATCGATGCTGGTCGTGGCGTTGCGAAAACTGGCGCCGGTGAGCTTGCGGATGCCGCCTACATACACGTCGGCCTTGAAAGTCGCGGGGTTCACATCGACATCGACGTCATACCACACACCCGAAGGAATCGCCTGCAGGATGATGTCCGTGCCCGAGCCATCACGGTAAACCAGGTTGCCGCCGATCGTATAGAGTTCGATCGCCGACAACGTGCCCGAGCGCAGTGAAACAAAATGCCCGTCGGCCTGCCCGTTCTGGCGGATGCTGAAGCCGGCGGTGAAACGCGAGGTCTGCGCCGTGAAGGTCTTGGTGGCCTCGCCGTGTCCTGCGGGATTGGGATCGTAAAACTGCATGCACTTGTCCGTGACGCTGGGGATGTCACGCACGGTGAGCGCGGTGCCGGAATTCAAGATGGTGAAACCCGTTGGAGGCGCACCGGTCGTCATCGTATCAAACGTCTCCACCATCACCGCCGGACCGGCGGCGGGCGCGGCGTAACCAGTGCCGTATCCGGTGGGTTTCACGAGGTCGAACGCACCGGTTGGATTCCCGACCTGGTAGGTGATCTCGTCGTAGAAAATCTCGCGACTCTCGCTCACGGTGTAGTTGGTGCTGTCCCAGCAATACGGACCCCACTTGATGTAGGCGCCGTTGGTCATGAGCGTGGGACTGGTCCACGCACCGTTGCCGAGATTGATGCCGGCATAACTCGCGGTGGGCGCAGACTCGGGTGCGCCGTCGAGCCACGCTTTCAGCGCGCCGGTGTTGTTATTCGCGAACTTCACGTAGAGCACGACGTCGTGCCACGAGCCTTTCGCGAGCAAGGGCGAAAGCGTCGCCTGGACCGTCACGGTTTTTCCGCCGTCACCGATGCCGTAGGCGCCTTCGAGATACATCCGCCCATCGGTCTCGACGCCAACGACGCAGGTGATGTTGGTGTTGGGCAGGCTGCTGTGCCACGCATGAATCTGGCCGAGCACCATGGTTTTCCCGGGCACCGGAAAACTCGCGGGCATGTAGAAACTGAAGCCATACCAGCCCTCGCTGGTGATCTTGGCCGAACCGGACAGGCCCTCGACGCTTTTGCTGGGACGCGTGCCGTCGTAGTTTGCCTGGTTCCACACGAAGCGGTGGACCTTCGTGCCCGCGCGGGCGGAAAAGCCCGTCGGCGTGACGATCTCGGACGTGTTGCCCGGGACGATCTCGACGCTGAACGGGCTGCTGATCAAACCATCTTCAAAATCCTCGGCGTAGAGCTGCGCACGCAGCGCGGCAGAACCGAGGACGCAGAAACCAACCAGCGCGGCGAGGCCGCGCGAACGGAGGAGTTCGTGTATCATAGGGGTATGGGGTCGGCGCGACAGGTAGTTCCGTTCGCACTACGCGCCAAGCCGCGCGGCGTTCAAACCATTGAAACCGGTGCGAGGATGTGTCTGGGAAAGAAGCCGGCCCAGCGTGAACGAGAAAGGATGCTCGGCCAAGGCGACCGAGGCGGAGGCGGGCCAGCGGCCCGTGCCGCCGAGGGCAACACCGGCCCAGCGCCTTTTCTCGCTTCACTCGCAGAGCGCAAGCGGTGGGCCGGCATCTATCCCAGACAAACCCTGGTGTTCGGTGATTGCCGAACGCGCGGCCTTGCGTTCGCTTGGGTCAACCCCGCCCCATGCCCCGCCGCATCACCATCCGAGATATCGCCGAGCGCGCCGGCGTGCATTTCTCGACCGTCAGCCTCGCTTTGCGCAACAGCCCGAAGCTCCGTCCCGAGGTGTGCAAACAGATCCGCGCGATCGCCGAGGAGCTCGGCTACGTGCCCGATCCGGCGATGACGGCGCTCACCGCCTACCGCAACAGCATCCGCCCCGTGCACTACCAGGCCACGCTCGCCTGGGTGAACAACTGGCCCGCGCAGGCCGACCTGCGCCGCATCCGCACCTTCGAATTGTATTTCCAAGGCGCCCTCGAGCGCGCCGGCCAGCTCGGTTACCGCATCGACGAACTCTGGTTGCATGCGCCCGGCATGACCCCCGCCTCCGCCCACGCCATCCTCAAGGCGCGCAACATCACCGGCCTTCTGCTCGCGCCCCAGCCGTTCGCGCACACTCCGCTCGGCCTCGATCTCTCCGGGTTCTCCCCCCTCGCCTTCGGCTACAGCCTGCAGCCGTCCAACCTCCACGTCGTCACCAACCACCAATACCAGTCGGCCTCGCTCCTGATGCGCAGCCTTTCCGAAATCGGCTACCGCCGCATCGGTTTGTTTCTCCGCTCCGACTGGGACGAAAAGGTGAACGGCAGCTACCTGAGCGGCCTGCTGTTCATGCAGCACCATGCGCCCGCCGCCGACCGCGTTCCGCCCTTGTTGACCAAGGACGGTCTCGAGGCCGAGTTCATCGCGTGGTTCAAGCTCCACAAACCCGATGTCGTCGTCGTCGTGGATCGCGCCGTGCGCGGCTGGATCGAAAAAAAACTCAAGCTGCGCATCCCCGAGGACGTCGGCCTGGCCAATCTCAACGTGGACCCCAACGATCCCTGGCAGGCCGGCATTTCCCAAAATGACCGGCTGATCGGCGCCACCGCCGTGGATTTCCTCGCCGGCATGCTCCAACGCAACGAGCGCGGCGTCCCCGCCACTCCGATCCGCACACTCGTCGAGGGCGTGTGGAAAAACGGCCACAGCGTCCGCTCCGCCGGGCAAGCCCCCGTTCAGCGGCGCAAGCGACGCGCGAGCTGATCGGCATAGAGCGACTGCGGCTGCAACCCGTCACCCTTGCCGATGCCTTCCGCGAAAGCTCCGTCGTCAGCCAGCACCTTCGACGCCGGTCCGCGCGTGCCGATGATGTAGATGTCGCGCAGTCCCTTGGTCAGCACAAGCGACGGCTTGCGATTAAAGGATGAACCTTCCCACGCGACCGTCTCGCTGGAGTAGCGCAGTCCGTTCAAGTTCCAGAACACCGACTGCGTCGTGCTCATGCCGTGCATCGGCGTGCCGCCATACGGACGGAAGTTCGCCTCAAACGAGTCCCCGTCGCAGGTCACGTTGTCGATGAGGTTCGCCGCCGACAGATACATGTGGAAATCCGAAAACAACCGCCCGTCCTTCGCCGTGCAGCGGTAGATCACATTGCCGCTGCTCGACATCAAGCCGAAGTCGTAATTGTGCCGCCCGCCCTCGGCACGGCTGTCGCGGATCAACCCCTCGTTGCCGTGCAACACATACATGTAGCCATTGCCGCCACCGCCCCGGTATTGCGGAAACCCGAAGTCGCAGCCCTCGACCGTCATCAACCGTCCGCGTCCCATCAGCAGGCCGTTGGAGAGCAGGTGGATTTTCGGGTCATTGCCCGCGGGTGCATACGTGCGCACGCGGCGCACCCAGCAATTCTCCATGCCTTCAAACGCAATCGCGTAGGATTGGTGCACGTCGTAAGGCCCCGTGCCCGCCTTTTCAAAGCCCTCCTCGGCCGACCACTCGGTCGCCGGATGCTGTTTCATACCAATGGAAAAATCCTCCAGCCCCGCCTCCTGCACCGAGTGGCCGCCCAATTTTTGCACGCGCGCATTGTCGGCGACGCGCAACGGCAGCCGCGTCGGCACATCCAGCACGAGCACGTTGCCCTCGACCACCACGACGCGACGGGAATAAACCAACGTGAGATTGTTGCGCTTCGCCTTAGGCGTCTTCTCGTCGGCTACCCACTTGCCGGTCATCCCGACCTCCTCGATGAAACGCGGAGTCGGATCAATGCGCAGAATCACCGGATCGCCCGCCTTGAATGGCGACGCATCCATCACCTCCACGCGCACGGAGGGTCTGAGCACATCCTTCGTGAGCGCGCTGGCGGAACCCTTTCCCGCCTCCGCAAACCACCAGCCCGAGTCCTTGGCCTTCACTTGAATGACGCGCTTGTTGCGCATCTCCACACTGTCGTTGAACACAAACGTCCGCTCCGCGCCCGCGCCACGCAGCACGACATGGTCTCCTTCGACGCGCAACGCCGCCACTGCATCCGCCGGAGGCGCCACGCGATACGTGCCCGCCGGCAGATACACCACGCCGCCGCCCGTCTGCGCCGCCGCATCCAGCGCCGCTTGGATGGCCATTGTCGCATCCTTGGCGCCGCTTGCATCGGCCAGATAAGGCGCCTGCGTGACATCGATCACCGGCCCGGAAATATCGGGCAGCGGCACCTCGCCGCGATGATAACCCGCATACGAAAAATCGTATAAAAACCGCCCCTGCTCATCTGCAAACTCCGGCGTCCAATTCTTCGGATATAACGCCGAGCGCCAGCCCGACCCGGTCTCCGCACGCGCCGGTTCGCCTGCAAAAAATCCGGCCGCCAGCACGCACATCGCAACGAACGGACGATAACCGAAAACAGAGAGCACACGCACGAACGGGGTATTCATTCAACAAGTGCTAACCACACTCGCGCGCAAAGCCAAAGACAGACCTGCCTCAAACTGTTGAACCCAGCTGGAACCGTCCGCGGTCTTGAGGCTAGTTCAACAATTTGACCTTACCTCGCCTTTCGGTTCGCCACGCCCACGGATAGGTTGGGGACATGCCCCCGTTGTTTCCCACCCCGACAACTCCCCGTGCCCGCTCCCGGCACGCGTTTACCCTGGTCGAACTGCTCACGGTCATCGCCATCATCGGTATTCTCGCCGCCGTCCTTATCCCCGTCGTCGGCAATGTTCGCAAAAGCGCCCGCACCGCCAACTGCGTGCGCAATCTTTCCAGCACCGGCGTCGCCTTCCAACTCTACGCCGCCGACAACAAGGGCCTCTACCCCGCGCTGCGCTTTAAAAACAGCAACGCGGGCGTCGCCGGCACCAATCCCACCGAAGACAACTGGCAGGGCGAACTCAGCCCCTACCAAAGCCGCACGGTCAAAGATTTCAGCCAGCTAAAAGCCGGCAACGACGCCTACGCCTTTTGCCCTGAATTCGTTTCGACCTATCAAGACGACGCCAAGTGGAAGAGCACCATCACCACCACCGGCGGCTATGGCATGAATCCCAATCTGGGCACCGGCGGCAATCCGTGGGACATCCGCTTCAAACCGGTCCAAATCCCGCGCCCTGCCCGCACCATCTTGGTCGGGGACAGCGGCAGCTATCACCTGAACATCGTCGGAAGCTGGAAAGCCGATTCGTCACAATTGGGCGGATACACCAGCGGCGACCCGGTCCGTCATTCGGGCAAGGCCAACTACCTCTATGCCGACGGACATGTCGCCACGCTCGACTCCGCCGCCGCCCTGCTCGTCCTGCTCAACCCCTGATTCCCGGCCCCCATGCGTTCGCCCCTTCTCATTCTCGCCGCGCTTGCCTGCATCACCTCCTCGTTGCGCGCGCAAACACCACCGCCCGCCCACGTCGTTCCCATCGTCTTCAAACTCGACGACGTCCGCACCAACGACAGCGGCTTCCTCTCCGAGCGCTGGCGGCGCCTGCTGCCCCTGGTGCAAGAGCGCAAAATCAAGCTCTCGCTCGGCGTCATCGCCGACTCCTTGGAAAACGCCAAGCCCGCCTACATTTCCTGGATCAAGGAAATGCACGCGACCGGCCTCGTTGAATTCTGGTTCCACGGCTACGACCACGGAGTCCGTCAGGTCGGCGACCAGGAAGCCGCCGAGTTCACCGCGCTCACCTACGAGGAACAGAAGGCGCGCTTCGATAAATCCCAGAAACTCGCGCAAGAAAAACTCGGCTTCACCTTACAGACCTACGGACCTCCCGGCGGCGGAAAAATGAAAATCTCCGATGCCGACCTCGACGCCACCGCCCGCGTGCTCACCGACGATCCTTCGATGAAGGTGTGGCTGTATCCGTCGCCCATCGATGCACGCGGCGAAAAGCTCAACGCCGCCGGCAAGGTCACGGTCCTGGACCGCGTCTGGGCCGTGAACATCGAACAGCCGCTCTTCATTCCGAATCCGGAAAAGTTCATTGCCGGCTACAACAAATACGCCGCGGCCCGCCGCTACTTCATCCTGCAAGGCCACGCCAACAAATGGGACGAACCCCGCTGGGCCGAGTTTCTAAAAATCATCGACTACGTCACCCAAAACAAAATCCCCACGGTGCTCCCCACCGAGCTGGCGGCATCGCTCGCCACGCCCAAGTCCTGATTTTCCACACCCCACCCGCTCGTCCGTTTTATGAAGACCACCCGATACCCCTTGCACAAATCACGTCTCGTTATAACCGGCCTCGTCGCTGCAGGCCTTCTCTCCGGCTCCTCGCTTCTCGCCGCCGATACCCTTTCCTCCACCGCAACCGGAACCAGTGTTGCCTGGGGCACCACCACCAACTGGCTGGATGGAAGCATCCCTATTTCGACGGACGACGTGCTCATCGATTACTCCAACGGAGCCACGACCACCGTCCTCACCCTGAATGCCGCTCAAGCTGCCAATAGCCTCACCTTCGGCTCCGCCACCGGCACGGCCTTGGGCAGCTTCACGCTTCGCGCCAACACCTCGGTCACTACCGGACGCACCCTGACCCTGACGTCGGGCGCCATCACGGTCGACTCTTCGGTCACGGGACAAATCAATCTGGGCACCCCCAGCTCAGCCGGGTTCGGCGTCACGACGATTGTGCTGCCAAACAACTCGGCGTTCACCAGTTTTTTCAGTGTCGCCACTGGAAAAACGCTGAACATCGACGCCGTTCTGTCGGGCACCGGAACCGCCATCACGCTGCAGGGTGGCGGCACGGTTGTTTTTGCGGGGGCCAACACCTTTGGTGCCTCCAGCCGCTTGATCACCACATCAACGACGGCCGGCAGCTTGCTTGCGATCAATAACGCGGGAGCCTTGGGAAACAGCCTTAACATTCTCAATCTCTCCACCGGCAGCACGATCGATAATACGTCAGGCGCGGCCATCACCCTGAACAACACCAACGGCATCCGTGTAAACGGAACCTTCACTTTCGCAGGCACGCAGGATCTGACGTTCAATGGTGCCGTGGACCTGCGAAGCGGAAATCGCACGATCACGACGACTGCGGGCACCCTTACATTAAACGGAGCATTGGCCAGTGGCACCGGACTCACCAAAGCAGGCGCCGGCAAACTGGTGCTGGGTGGCGCAGGCAGTTATACAGGCACCACAACCATCAGCGGCGGCACCCTGCAACTCGGCGACGGCGGCGCCACCGGATCGCTCCTGACCACCGGCACGATCGTGAACAACGCCAACCTCACCATTAACCGCAACAACGCGGTGGTCCAGGGGACCGACTTCAGCTCCACCGCCATCAGTGGCACCGGCTCCTTCACCCAGGCAGGCACGGGCACCACCACTCTCAATGTCGCCAACAGCTATACCGGCGTAACCACTGTAAACGCCGGCACACTCAGCCTCGCCGTAACCGGCGCCATCCTGAACAGCGCCACCAACGACATCATCCTCGGCGGCGGCACCCTGCAATCCGCGCTCAGTCAGAACCTGAACCTCGCCACCCTCAGCCTCACTGCAGGAACCGCCAGTATTCTCGACCTCTCCACCGGCGGCACCTTTGACTTCGCGAACAGTGCTTCGTCCACCTGGGGTATCGGCAGCACCCTCAGCATTGTCGGCACCTTTTCGGCCACATCCGTCCGCTTTGGCACAGATGGCAACGGCCTCACCGGAGGCCAGCTCAGCCAGATCACAATCAATGGACAGCTCGCCGAGATCAACTCCAACGGCTTCTTGGCCATTTCATCCGTCCCCGAGCCCGCCACCGTGGCCCTGGTCGCTGGTCTGTCTGTCCTCGGTCTCTCCGCTATCCGCCGCCGTCGCACCGCCTGATTTCTCCCGTCGCTCTCGCCGCCGTTTCCCGTGCTCCCGTCAACCGAAACCGCTCCGTCCGCACTTCGCACCAAGCGGATTTTTTTCGCTTTGAACGACTACGAGCGTCGCGCGTTTTTTTCCGATGAACTCGCGAAGGAAATCAACACACTCGACGTCGAAACCCGCTGGCGCCCCGAGCACCCGCTGGCCCCCGGCGAGTGGCTCGCCCTGATGGAGGAACATCAGCCCGACGTCATCGTCTCCTGCTGGTCCACGCCGCCCGTTCCCGCCTCGCTCGTCGCCGCCGGTTCTCCACTCGCCTACGTCTGCCACCTCGTCGGTTCCGTGCGCAACGTCGTCCCGCGTGCCTTTCTCGAGCGCGGCGGCCTGCTCACCAACTGGGGCTCCATCGCCGGCCGCACTGTCGCCGAGCACGCTTTGTTGCTCGCCCTTTCCTCCCTGCGCAACCAGCCCGCCTGGCGTCCGCTCATTCACGGCCCCCGCGCCAACCCGTGGCGTCCCGGCAGCGTGCGCCTGAAAACCCGCTCACTTTTCGGTCGTCGCGTCGGCATTCACGGCTTTGGCCATGTCGCCCGCGCGCTCGTCGAGTTGCTGCGCCCCTTCAACGTCGAGATCGCCGCCTGTTCAGCCGGCGTGCCCGAATCGATCATGCTCGACGCTGGCGTCACACCCTGTGCCTCGCTCACCGAGCTCGCCGCCCGCAGCGAAATCTTCTTCGAGTGCGAAGCGCTCACGGCTCACACCGCCGGCAGCATCGACGCGTCCGTGCTCGCGGCACTCCCCGATCACGCCGTTTTCGTCAACGTCGGCCGCGGCCCCGTGGTCAACGAGTCCGCCTTGCTGCAGGAAGCCGAAAGCGGACGCATCCAGATCGCGCTCGATGTCGTCACGCGCGAACCCCTCGACCCCGCATCGCCTCTCGCCGCGCTGGCGGGCGCCGTGCTTTCGCCGCACATCGGCGGCCCGACCTACGACCACTTTCCCGTTTGCGGACAACTCGCACTCGACAACCTCGCCCGCCACCTCCGCGGCGAACCCCTGGAAGCCAGAATCACCCCCGAGCTCTACGACCGCTCGACCTGAGCGGCCCGCCCCACCCTCGTTTCTCCCCCTTTCGCCGGCCTGCCCGCCGGTGCCCGGCTTTGCTTTGTCCGAAACCACCCCATGAAAACAAAAACCCACCCGCCCCTCCGTCGCGCGCTCGTCGCACTGACGTTGTCCGCCCTGTTCTGCTCCGTCCCCGCCCGCGCCATCAACGCCATCGTCAACGACAACTTCATCAGCGGCACCGACCCGTGGTCGCTTAAACTCGCCGCCGGCACCGCCGCCTCGCTCGACAACAACGCCGGCTGGGGCCGCGTGCTCATCACCAACGGCGGCTCGTCCAAGTCGTCCGTCGCCTTCGAACAACCTTTGGCACAGCCGCTCATCGCCGGCGTCACTTACACCATCGCGTTCGACGCCCGCGCCGATGCGACAAAATCCATCGACGTCCTGCTGCGCTCCACCAGCCCCGCCGCCACCATCTACAGTTCCAACTACGGCATCTCCGTCGGCACCTCGTCCGCCCGCACCACGATCACCTACACCCACAGCGGCTCCGACGTCTCCGACGCCAAGATCAGTTTCCGCATCGGCGGCAACACGACGACCCTCTACATCGACAACGTCGTCGTCACCCGCCAGGGCTCGCCCTCTCAGCTGCTCTCCAAGGTCGGCGGAGTCTGGCAATTCAACACGCTCTCCGTCGGCGGCAAATCCTGGAACGCCGGCGCCTACGACTTCTCCTACGCGGGCTACAACTACGGTGAACGCGAGGAGTTCACCGGCATTCCCGGCTCCACGCAGACGATCTCCGCCGTCGCCAACGAGGACATCACCGACAAGATCAACACCGCCCTCGCCGCCCTTCCTTCCGGCGGCACCGTGATCATCCCCGCCGGCACCTTCCGCATCGGCGCCGGCAAGACCGGCAAGGCCATCAGCGTCACCACCGACAACACGGTCATCAAGGGCGCCGGCATGGGCGTCACCACGTTGAAAGTGGACGCCACCTACCACGTCGCGACCGCCGTGGCCGACCGTCAGGAGGCGACGTTCGCCAGCGGCGTGATCAACTTCTACAAAGGCAACAGCGGCGGCTGGTTCTACGGCAGCATCCAGGCCAACTCCGCCACCGTGTCCGCCACCGCTCCCCTCGGCACGCGCACCCTCACCATCTCCGATCCCTCCAACAAACTTGACACCGCCACCGGCATCGTGATCCGCCAGATCATGTGGTCGTCCTTCGTTTCCACCTACGCCAATAATTCCTCCTACGCGCCGAAGCCGCTTCGTTGGACCGACTACGATGCCGCCAACGTCCCGCTGTTCTCCGATCCGAGCTACTCCTTCTGCTACTATCGCCGGATTCTCTCCCGCTCGGGCAACGTCCTCACGCTCGACGTTCCGATCCCGCACGAGCTCAACCCGGTGAACGCGATGATCACGGTGACATCCAGCGCCCCCTCGAATTTCCTCAACAACAGCGGACTCCAGGATCTCACGCTCACCGCCGATGCCGAGGACGGCGTCGCCAATCCCGA
>DATHXF010000210.1:0-14883 GCA_035459785.1 Rariglobus sp.
GACGGCAAGGTCATCGGCAACCGCACCAAGTTGAAGGTCGTCAAAAACAAGGTCGCCCCTCCCTTCACCGAGTGCGAGTTCGACATCATGTATGACGAGGGTATTTCCAGCAGCGGCTCCATCATCGACCTCGGTATCGAACACAAAATCCTGGAGAAAAAAGGCGCCTGGATCTCCTATCAGGGCAACCTCATCGGCCAAGGCCGCGATGCCGCCAAACAGGCCGTTCGCGACAAACCCGAACTCGCCGCCGAGCTCACCAAGGCGATCATGGAAAAAGTCACCGTGGTCGGCGGCACCTCCGTCACCGGCTCCGGTGACGCCGCCGACTAAGCGTATCTGAATTTTAACTACGCTATTCTTCCAAACCCCGCCGCGCTCACGCCGGCGGGGTTTTTTGTGCGCCCGTCCGGCACCTATCAGTTTCGCTTAACCGGGCCGACCGGCGATTACTCCCCTCGCCCACCCCTCTTTTGCATTCGGAAGATGTCGCCTTTCCTGTTTGTCTAACGTCTCCCGTGAATCCGTCCGCCACCACGCCCAAGGATCCCGTCGCCGCCGAGGCCGTCTTCAGCGTTCGCAATCTTGGCAAAACCTACGGCACCGGCCATGCCGCCGTCCGCGCCCTTTCCGGCGTCGACCTCGACCTGCGTGCCGGCGAGCTCGTCGTTCTGCTCGGTGCTTCCGGCTCCGGAAAATCCACGCTCCTCAATCTTCTCGGCGGACTCGACACTCCCTCCGAAGGCGAGCTCCGCTACCGTGGCTGGGATCTTGGCCGCGCCAATGAAACCGGCCTGACCCGCTACCGTCGCGATGTCGTCGGCTTCGTTTTCCAGTTCTACAATCTCATCCCGAGTCTCACCGCCCGCGAAAACGTCGGTCTCATCACCGAGATCGCGCGCAACCCGATGACGCCCGCCGATGCGCTCGACCTCGTCGGCCTCACCCCGCGTGCCGACCACTTTCCCGCGCAGCTTTCCGGCGGTGAACAGCAACGCGTCGCCATCGCCCGGGCCATCGCCAAACGCCCCGAAGTCCTCCTCTGCGACGAACCCACGGGCGCCCTCGATATCAAAACTGGCATCACCGTCCTCGAGGCCGTCCAGCGCATCAACCGCGAGCTCGGCACGCTCACCGTCATCATCACCCACAACGCCGTCATCGCCGACATGGCCGACCGCGTCCTCACGCTCTACGACGGTCGTATCCAAAATTCACGCACAAACGTGAATCGCCGTCCCGTCGGAGAACTCGACTGGTAAACCCGCCGACGCGCCGTGAGTCTCCTCGATCTCAAGCTTCTTCGCGACCTACGCGCCCTCAAGTCCCAGGCCATCGCCGTCGCCCTCGTCATGGCCTGCGGGCTCACCATGATGATCATGACGCGCAGCCTGATCCTCTCGCTCGAAACCGCGCGCAACGGCTACTACGAACGCCACCGTTTCGCCGATGTTTTCTCCTCCCTCAAACGCGCGCCCGCCTCCGTCTTGTCACAGATCGCCGCGCTGCCCGGCGTAGCCGCGGTCGAGACATCTGTGTCGATGCAGGTCACGCTCGACATCCCGGGGATGATCGAACCCGCCACGGGCCTCATCAACTCCCTGCCCGACCGCCGCGAGCCCGCGCTCAACCGTCCGTTTCTCCGCGCCGGACGCATGCTCGCCCCCGCCGCGCGCAACGAGGCCCTCGTCAGCGAAGCCTTCTCCGACGCCCACCTCCTCCGCCCCGGCGACTCGGTCGCCGCGATTCTCAACGGCCGAAAAATCACCCTTCGCATCGTCGGCATCGTGCTCTCGCCGCAGTTCGTTTTTGAAGCCGCGCCCGGCTCCGCGCTCCCCGACAACCGCAGCTTCGGTGTTTTCTGGATGCGCGAGGAAGCCCTTTCCGAAGCCTTCAATCTCGAAGGCGCGTTCAACACCGTTGCCCTCACCCTTGCGCCCGGGGCCAGTGAACGTGGCGTCATCGCCGGCCTCGACCGCGTGCTCGAACCCTATGGCAGTCTCGGTGCCTACGGACGCCACGATCATCCGTCCGACACGCGCGTCTCCGACGAAATTCGCGTGCTGCAAGGACTCTCCTTCGCCTTCCCGCTCGTGTTCCTCGGCGTGGCTGCGTTCATGACGCACTCCGTCATGAGCCGGCAGATCGCGCTCCAACGCGAACAGATCGCCATCCTCAAAGCCTTCGGTTTCACCAACCGCCAGATCGGCCTTCACTTCGTCAAGTTCACCCTCGTGATCGTCGTCGTCGGCACGACCTTCGGCGCCCTCGGTGGCTGGCTCCTCGGCCAAAAACTCGTGATCATGTATCACCTGTTTTTTCGTTTCCCGTCGCTCGATTTCCAGCTCGCCTCTGGCGCACTCGTCGCCGCCGCGTTTGCCAGCGCCTTCGCCGCGTTGATCGGCGTGCTCGGCGCCGTCCGCCGCATCGCCGCACTCTCGCCCGCCGAAGCCATGCGCCCCGAACCGCCCGCGAGTTTCCGGCCCGCGTTTTTCGAGCGCATCGGCCTCGCCAAAAAGTTCTCCGTCTCGTTCCGCATGTCGCTCCGAAACATCGAGCGCAAACCGTTCCAAGCCCTCTTCACCTGCATCGCCCTCTCTCTCGCCACCGGCATCCTCGTCATCCCGAATTCCTTCCGCGACGGCATCAGCCACATTCTTGATTTCCAATGGGACATCTCGCAGCGCCAAACCGTCATCGTGTCATTGGTTGAACCCGGTCCAGCCCGCGCCCTTGCCGACTTCCGCGCACTCCCCGGCGTGGTGCTCGCCGAACCGTTTCGCGCCATCCCCGCTGAACTGCGCGCCGGCAACCGCACGCGCCGCCTCGGCGTCACCGGCCTTCCCGCCAACTCCGAGCTCGCCCGCGTAATCGACGCCCAAGGCCGGCGCATCACGTTGCCGCCTCAGGGCATCGTCCTCTCCAAAGCCCTCGCCGACGTCCTTCTCCTCGCGCCCGGCGACTCCGTCACGCTCCGCGTTCTCCAAGGCGAACGCCCCGTGCGCGAAGTCCGTGTCTCCGCCCTCGCCGAGGATTTCGCCGGTGTCGCCGCCTACATGGACATGGGCGCGCTCAACCGCCTCCTCGGCGAAGGCGACCGCATCAATGGTGCCCGCCTGACCGTTGCCGGCGGACTCTGGGACACGTTTCTCACCGCCGTTAAAAACACCCCTCAATCCGCCGGCGTCGCCATCAAGGAAGCCGCCCGCAACAGCTTCCGAAAAACCACCGCCGAAAGCATCGGCCTCATCCAGACGATCTACCTCACCTTCGCCACCGCCGTGGCCTTCGGCATCGTTTACAACAGCGCCCGCATCTCGCTCTCCGAACGCGCCCGCGAACTCGCCACCCTGCGCGTGCTCGGCTTCACTCGCGGTGAAGTCGGCTCGGTTCTCATCGGTGAACTCGTCGTGCTCACCCTCGTCGCCCTGCCCCTCGGACTCGTGATTGGCTCCCTCATGGCAAAAGCCATTCTCACCACCGTCAACACCGAGACCGTCCGCCTCCCCCTCATTCTCACGCCAGCCAACTACGCCTTCGCCGTCCTCGTCGTCAGCACCGCGACCACCGCCTCCGCGATCTTCGCCTGCCGCAAACTCAACCAGCTCGACCTCGTCGGCGCGCTCAAGGCCCGCGATTGATTCGTATCCATTTATTAACTACTTAATGCCATGACACCCGACACCGCACCCACGCCCTTTGACGGCAACACCCCGCCTACCCCGGGTCGCCGACGCTGGCTGCCCTACACTGGCGGCGCGCTCCTGCTCGCGCTTATCGTCATCGGACTCTGGCCGCGCCCGCTGCCCGTCGAACTCGCGACCGCCACCCGTGGCCCGTTACTCGTCACCGTGGACGAAGAAGGCCAGACCCGCGTGCGCAACCGCTACGTCATTGCCAGCCCCGCCGGCGGACACCTCCGCCGCATCGACTTCAAAGCCGGCGCGGTCGTCGAAGCGGGCGTAACCATTCTCGCCGTCCTCGAAACCAGCGGCGCCGACCTCCTTGATGCCCGCAGCCTCGCCCAAGCCCAGGCCCGCGTGCGCGGTGCCGAAAGCGCCCGCGAACAAGCCGCCGCCCGTCACACCGGTGCCGCCGCCACGCTCACCCAGATCCGCACCGAACTCACCCGTGCCCAAACGCTCTTCGATCAAAAAATCATCACCCGCCAGGAACTCGATCTCGCCCTCACCCGCGAAAGCGTCGCCAACCAGGACGAACGCGCCGCCGGCTTCGGCCTGCAAGTCGCCAACTACGAACTCGAACAAGCCCGCGCCGTGCTCATCCGCGCGCAACCCGGCGAAGGCGGCGACGGCGCCGCGTTGAAAATCTTCTCCCCCGTCAGCGGACGCATCCTGCGCGTCATCCAGGAAAGCGCCCGCACCGTCCCCGCCGGCACGCCGATCATGGAAGTCGGCGAACCGACCGACCTCGAAGCCCGCATCGAAGTCCTCTCCCGCGACGGCGTGGCGATTCCCCCCGGCGCCCGCGTCTTCCTCGACCAATGGGGCGGCACCAAACCCCTCGAAGCCCGCGTGCGCCTCGTGGAACCGTCCGCCTTCACCAAAATCTCCGCCCTCGGCGTGGAAGAACAACGGGTTTACGTCATCGCCGACCTAGTCGATCCGCCCGAAACCCGCGCCAGCTTGGGCGACGGCTACCGCGTTGAAGCCCGCATCGTGCGCTGGTCGACCGACAACGTTCTCCGAGTTCCCGCCGGTGCGCTCTTCCAACGCGAAGGCGTCTGGCAGACCTTCGCCGTCGAAGGCAGCCACGCCCGCCTGCGCAAAATCGAAGTCGGCCAGTCCAACGGACTCGAAACCGAAATCACCTCCGGCCTAACCGAAGGCGATCGCGTCGTCATCTATCCCGGCGACCGCGTCACCGACGGTTCCCGCGTCCGCGCCCTGTCCGTCGAGAAACCGTAGCCACCGGTTTATTTTGCCCTTTGTCCCGCCCACGCTTTCCGTGGGCGGCATGTCTCAACCGACGACCGACACCATCGCCGCCTTGGCCACACCCGTGGGCACCTCCGCCATCGCGGTCGTGCGCGTCAGCGGTCCCGACTGCGCCGCGCTCGCCCAAGCCCTCTTCGGTCCCGCCCCCCTGCCCCCTCGCGTCGCCCGCCATACCGACTACCGCAACCTCCAAGGCGCCGTTTTGGACGATGTGCTCGCCACGTTTTATCAAGGCCCACGGTCGTATACGGGCGAAGATTCGCTGGAAATCGCCCTTCACGGGAACCCATTTATTGCGCAATCAATTCTGAATGATCTGCTTGCACGCGAAATTCGTCTCGCCGAAGCGGGGGAGTTTACGCGACGCGCTTTTTTAAGCGGACGCATAGATCTATCACAGGCTGAGGCGGTTATGGATTTAATCCACGCACGCAGCGAACGCGCCCTCGCCGCCGCCAACCAACAGCTCCGCGGAAGCCTCGGCCGCCACCTCGGCGAACTCACCGAAGGCCTGCTCCTCGTCCTCGCCCGCATCGAAGCCTACATCGACTTCCCCGACGAAGACCTCCCGGCCGAAGACCGCCGCATCGTCATCAAAGAATTGGACTCTGTTCTACATGGAACAGCCCGCCTCCTCGCCACTCACCACTACGGCGAACTCCTTCGCGACGGCATCAAAACCGTCATCATCGGTGAGCCCAACGCCGGCAAAAGCAGTCTCCTCAACCGCCTCGTCGGCCGCGACCGCGCCCTCGTCAGCCCCGAGCCCGGCACCACCCGTGACTTCATCGAAGAGCGTATTATCCTCGGCCCGCACTGCCTGCGCCTGATCGACACCGCCGGTCTAAACCCCACCCCCGCCGCCCTCGAAAAACTCGGCATGGACAAGACCCTTGAGCGTGCCGCCGAGGCCGATCTCTTCCTCTGGGTGCTCGACGCCACCCGCCCCACCCCTCCCCTGCCCGACTCGGTTGCCGCCCGCCTCACCCAGGAAAACACCCTCATTCTCCTCAATAAATCCGACCTCTCGGCGACGCCCTCCCTACCCCCGCCTGCACTGCCGCACCTGCGCATCTCCGCCCTGACCGGCGACGGAATCCCTGCTCTCACCGACCACATCACCCGCTTGGCTGACTCCGTCCGACTGGACCAAGGCGACGAAATCATCGCCATCAACGCCCGCCACGCCGACGCCCTTCGCCGTGCCACCGAGTGCCTAAACACGGCTCGCACCAAAGTCTTTACCAGCGGCCCCACCGAACTCCTCGCCAGCGACCTCCGCGGAGCCCTCGACGCCTTCGGCGAGATCGCCGGTAAAATCGACAACGAGCGCATGCTC
Source organism: Rariglobus sp. (assembly GCA_035459785.1). GTDB lineage: Bacteria > Verrucomicrobiota > Verrucomicrobiia > Opitutales > Opitutaceae > Rariglobus. Next base: position 6,298 of record DATHXF010000210.1, read on the forward strand.
GACCACCTCTTCAAGACCTTCTGCATCGGCAAATGATCTATAACCAAGCCCCTTTTGATGTGATCGTCTGCGGTGCCGGCCACGCCGGCTGCGAAGCCGCGCTCGCCGCCGCCCGCATGGGAGCCTCTACCCTGCTCCTCACCGGCAACATCGATACAATTGCCCAGATGAGCTGCAACCCGGCCATCGGCGGCCAAGCCAAGGGCCAGATGGTCCGTGAAATCGATGCCCTCGGCGGCGAAATGGGCCTCAACACCGACGTCACCGCCATCCAGTTCCGCCTACTCAACGAATCCAAAGGCCCCGCCGTCCAGTCCCCCCGCGCCCAGTGCGATAAAAAGGCCTACCAATTTCGCCTCAAACACACCCTGGAGCTCCAGCCCAACCTCCAAGTCTTCCAAGCCACCGTCACCGGCCTCGTCTTTACCGGCCAGAAAGTCACCGGCGTCCGCACCAATCTCGACATCGAATTCCACGGACTGACCGTGATCGTGACCACCGGCACCTTCCTGCGCGGCCTCATGCACATCGGCCAAAACAAGAATGAAGGCGGCCGACTCGGCGATTTTAGCGCCAAAACCCTGTCGGCTAGCTTCCTTGAAGCCGGCATCGAGCTCCGCCGCCTCAAAACCGGCACCCCCCCGCGCCTTCTTGGCCGCACCTTGGACTTCTCCAAAATGGAAGAACAACGCGGCGACACCTCGCCGACTCGCTTCGCATTCTACGACACCCGCGACCCCGAAGACCTGTTCCACGTGGAACAGACCGGCGAAACCCGCATCGGCTGGCCCGCCACAACCAACCAAGTCTCGTGCTGGATGACCCACACGACCGCCGAGACCGGTCAGCTCGTGCGCGACAACCTCCACAAGTCCGCGATGTATTCCGGCGAGATCCAAGGCGTCGGCCCGCGTTATTGTCCGTCAATCGAGGACAAATTCGTCCGTTTCGCCGATAAACCCCGCCACTTACTCTTTCTCGAGCCCGAGGGTCGTTCAACCAACGAATACTACGTCAACGGCCTCTCCACGTCACTACCGTTCGATATTCAGCTCCAAATGGTCCACAGCGTGCCCGGCCTGGAAAAAGCCCAGCTCCTGCGTCCGGCCTACGCCGTCGAATATGACTTCGCGCCGCCGACCCAGCTTTATCCGTCACTCGAATCCAAGAAGGTCGAAAATCTCTTCTTCGCCGGCCAGATCAACGGCACCTCCGGCTATGAAGAGGCTGCGTCCCAAGGTTTGCTCGCCGGCGTCAACGCAGTGAACAAGGTCCGCGACCAACCGCCGCTCATCATCGGACGCCACGAGGGCTACATCGGTGTCCTCATCGACGACCTCGTCACCAAGGGCACCAACGAGCCGTATCGCATGTTCACCAGCCGCGCCGAATACCGGCTGCTGTTCACCCACGGCAGCGCCGAGCTGCGGCTCCAGCATCACGCCAAAGTCCACGGACTCGTTTCACCGACACGCCTGGCCCGCATGGAAGAATCCAAGCGCCAGACCGAGCATTGGATCAATTTCCTGGAGACCGCCAAAGCGCCGGCAGGGCAGGGGACTTTCGGCGATTCCATCCGCCGCGCCGTCACCGGTCCGCTTCAAGCCATGCCACCGCTCCCCACTGAGTTCTTGGCGCAGCCCGAAGGCCTTCGCCAAGAAGTTCTCTATCGCGTGAGTCACCAAGGCTACCTCTCCCGCGAAGAGCGCCAGATCGCCAAACTGAGTGAGATCGAAAAAATCAAAATCCCCCCGCACATTGACTTCCTCCAAGTCCGTGGCCTGCGCAAGGAAAGCGCCCAGAAACTCGCCGAAATCAAACCCTACACCTTGGGCCAGGCCAGCCGCATCAGCGGCGTTAACCCCGCCGACATCAGCATTTTAATGATCCTGATCGAAGCGGGCAGGGGAGGGCGGTAGCTCTTGCAGGAGCGGCTTTACGCCGCGATGACACGCGCAACACGCCTCTGGATTCGCGGCGTAAAGCCGCTCCTGCAACCAACCACACGTCATTCCGGTGTCGTTGTAACATTTGTGAAACGGACCCTAAATCCACTAGGAGCTACCGCCCGCTTCGGCTATTGTTACGAACATGACAGACGCCAAACCCAAAAAAATCCTCGTGGTGGACGACGAATCCGACGTGTCCGCACTCGTCGCGTATAGCCTCAAGGCAAAGGGCCTCGAAGTCGCCGTCGTCAACGACCCCAACGCCAGCATCGGCACCGCCCGCACTTTCCTCCCGGATCTCGTCATCCTGGATGTCATGATGCCCGACCTCAACGGCATCCAGATCTGCCGGATGCTCCGCGCCGACCCCAAACTCAAAAAAGTCCCCGTAATCTTCCTCACCGCCAAGGCCGAAGAAAACGACCGCGTCCAAGGCCTCGAAACGGGCGCCGACGATTATATATGTAAACCTTTCAGCACAAAGGAGTTAGTTCTCCGCGTGCAGACCATCCTTCGCCGCCTTTCCGAGGGTGCGCCCGAGGAGCCGAAGCGTCTGCAGGTCGGCGAAATCGTCGTCGATACCGAGCGCCACGAGGTTCAGATCCACGGCAAACCCGTCGATCTCACCGCCACCGAGTTCAACCTCCTCAAGCTTCTCATGGAACGCCGCGGCCGCGTCCAAACCCGCGAGCACCTGTTGCTGAACGTGTGGAACTATGAGACCGAGATCGAGACACGCACCGTCGATACCCACGTGCGCCGTCTGCGCGAGAAGCTCGGCACCGAGGCCGACTGGATCGAGACCATCCGTGGCGTCGGCTACCGCATGGCGGAAAAACGCGCCCAGGAAGCCGGCGTGGCGCGCGGTTGACCCGCCCCGCGTCCGCCGCCATCTCTCGCCGCACTCGCGCATGCTGAACGTTATCCTGATTGGCCTGATCATCGCCCTCGGGTTCGCGTGTTTTAAAATCATGTCCCACCGGCAGGCCGTGCTGCTGTTGCAGCAGGCCATCGCCCGCAAGCAGCCGCTGCTTAACGAAGACCTCCCTGACTCCGCCGGACGCGCCTGGGAAGGCCTGCGCGTAGCCACCAACGAGCTCATCACCGAGGTCGCCCAGCTCCAGCAGCAGCGCACCGGCCAGCTCGCGCAACTTGAAGCCACGCTCGGCAGCCTCCAGGAGGCCGTGCTCATCGTCGATGCGAGCAACTACATCCTGCTCGCCAACAAAGCCCTCCAGGCCATCTCCCCGCGCGTCGCCAACCAGATCATCGGCCACCGTCTCGAGATCGTGCTGCACAGCGTGGACTTCCTCAACTACGTCGAAGCCGTCCGCCTTGGCAAAGCCACCCCGCAGCACGAGGTCGAGTTCGTCGAAGGCGGGCGCACCACCTGGCTTGAAGTCACCGGCACCGTTATCGGATCTCCCGGCAGCTCCAAGGGCCCGTGGACGCTCTTCGTGCTCCACGACATCACCAAGCAGAAGAAGCTCGAGGCCGTGCGAAAGGATTTCGTCGCCAACGTCTCCCACGAACTGCGCACGCCGCTCAGCGTTATCAAAGGCTACGTCGAAACCCTCGTGGACGGCCACCACGACATCCCCGTCGACGACCGCGAGCGTTTCCTCAAAACCATCCAGCGCCATACCGAGCGCCTCAACTCGCTCCTCGAAGACCTCCTCGTTCTCTCACGCCTCGAATCCATCAATCCCGGCCTGCACCGCGAGTCGGTCAACGTGAACACCCTGCTCACGGACATCATCGCCGACTACCACGGCCGCCCCGCCGCCGAAGGCCACAAGCTGGAGCTGGATGTCGATGTCGCCGTCGACACCGCGTTGATCGATCCCCTCAAAATCACCCAGGTCGTCGAAAACCTCCTCGATAACGCCCTCAAATACACCCCGAAGGAATCGCGCATCCGCCTCACCGCACGCCTGCAAGGGAAGGGCGAGATCCTCATCTCCCTGCAGGACAACGGCACCGGCATCCCCGCCGAAGACCTGCCGCACCTCTTCGAACGCTTTTACCGTGTCGATAAAGGCCGTTCCCGCGAGAAGGGCGGCACCGGCCTCGGCCTTTCCATCGTGAAACACATCGTGCAACTCCACGGCGGCCGCGTCTGGGTCGAGAGCACGCTGGGGCAGGGGACTACGTTCTTCTTCAGCCTGCCGCCGCGCCCCAACGGCCACGCCTGATCTCCAGGTGGAACGCGATCTCCGAGCGCGTTCAGCAGGCTGACGATTCAGTCCGATGTAGCCGGGGTCGCCGATCCCGGTCCGTCCACGCCCACACCTTCGTGATTGTCCCCGCCCGCATCCCCGCCTAATTCCTCGGCTCCCTCATGCCGCTGGAAGTCGCCCAAGCCATCACCGAAAGTCGTCTCGCCGAACTCCGCGAGCGCCTCGTCCCCCTGCTCAAGACCCCGCTGCCCGTCACGCTCGAGGTCGGCAGCGGCCACGGACACTTCCTCACGGCCTACGCCCAGGCGCACCCGGAAAAATTCTGCATCGGCATCGACCTGCTCCCCGACCGCCTCGCCCGCTCCGAGCGCAAATCCACCCGCGCCGGCCTCCCCAACATCGCCTGGCTCCGCGCCGACGTGAACCTCTTCCTCGAAGCGCTGCCGGCCAACACTCGCCTCGCCGAGATATTCCTCCTGTTTTCCGACCCCTGGCCCAAACGCCGCCACTGGAAAAACCGTGTCCTCCAGCCCGAATTCCTCACCGCATTGGCCGCCAGGGCAGGGGAGGGTGCCCGCTTCTGCTTCCGCACCGATCACGCCCCCTATTTCGCGCAAGCCCACGCCTTTACCGCCGAACACGCCGACTGGACCCTCGCCCCCGACGAACCTTGGCCCTTCGAACTCGCCACGGTTTTTCAGCTGCGCGCCGAAGAACACCAATCCTTCATCGCCCGCCGTCGTCCCGCCGCCGCCAAGGCGTAAAGTTACGATACGGGCAATTAGCAGCGCCACGCCCGCGCTTGGCACAACTAATTACTCACGCCTCGATTAGACGGCGTAATTTCAGGGGTTGACGGGAACAAAGCCGTCCGCCTACGTCTTGTCTTTTTCCATTCACGCCTAGCCCTTCCGCGAACCCATGTCCGCAGTCAAAACCCTCGCCCTTTCGACGATCCTACTCGCCACTGGCGCGACCGCGTTTGCCTCTGAAGGTGGCGGTCACGAAGCAGCCTCTTCTCTTAAGGGAGTGCTCGGTCTGCCCATCACCAACTCCATCCTGACCAGCTGGGTCATCACGATCGCGATCATCCTCTTCATCCGCTGGATGGTCGGCACCCCGAAGCTCGTTCCCTCCCGTGGCCAAGCGATCATCGAAGATGCCGTCACCGGCCTTCGCGATCTTTACGAGCCCATCGTCGGCAAAAAAGCCATGCCGATGGCCTTCCCCGTTCTCGTCACGCTTTTCATCTTCATCGTTCTCCACAACTGGTCCGGCCTTCTCCCGTTTGTTGGCACCGTCGGCTGGGGCCATAACGATCCCGTTACCGGTAAGTTCATTGTGGATACGGCCGTCCTCCGCCCCCACACCTCCGAACTCAACGGCACCATCGCGCTCGCGATCGTCTCGTTCGGCGCCTGGTTCGTCATCGTGATGAAATACGCCGGCCCCGGCCTCCTCATCAAAGACCTCTTCGGCAACAAGGCCGATAAAAAGGAACTCGCCCCCGCCATGTATTGGGGCCTCTCGCTGGTGTTCCTCATCGTCGGCTTCATCGAGGTCGTTTCGATCTTCATCCGTCCGGTGACCCTCTCGATGCGTCTGTTCGGCAACGTGTTCGGCGGTGAAAACCTCCTTCACGCGATGCACTTCCTGCCGCCCTTCTATTTTCTCGAGCTGCTCGTCGGCTTCGTCCAAGGCCTCGTCTTCACCCTGCTGACCGCCGTTTACATCGGCCTCATCTGCAACCACGGCGACGACCACCATGACGATGAGCACGCCGGCGACCACGGCCACGCCAAGGAGGCGGCCCACCACTAAGACTTTCCGACTTTGTCGGTTCGTGACCTCGGGCCCACGCGCCACACCAAACGAGCACGAGACGACGCAATCCAAACAACCAAACACACACATCCATGTTCATCGCTGAAATCTCTGGTAACATCGCTTCCGCCGCCGGCCTCATCGCCGCCGCCATCGCCGTCGGTATGATCGGCACCAAGGCCGCCGAGGCCGTCGGTCGCAACCCCGGCGCGTCCGGCAAGATCCTCGTTCAGTCCATCCTCGGTATGGCGCTCGCTGAAGGTCTCGGCCTCCTCGCGCTGTTCCTCGCCCGCTCGTAAGCCTTAGTTTAGAGTCCCGGCGCCGCCGCGCTTTCGCGCGCGGCGCCACCCTCCCTTTTTTACTCCGTCCTTTTCCGCCATGCTCTCCCTTCTTCTGGCCGCCGCCAATCCCGCCGTTGAAACCGCGCACGATGCCCATGCGGCCGGCGCTCAGGATGATCTCTTGCACGGTCTCGTGACCAAGTTCGGCATCGACGGCTTCAGCGTCGGAATGCAGCTCTTCAGCTTCGCCCTGCTCGCCGTCGTCCTCTACAAGTTCGCGATCAAGCCCGTGCTCGCCACGATGGACGAGCGCAACGCCAAGATCGACGCCGGCCTGAAGAACGCCGAGGCCACCACCGCGCAGCTCGCGCAGGCCCAGGCCACCGCCGCCGCCCAGCTCAAGGAAGCCCAGGTCGCCGCCAACAAGATCATCGAGGAAGCCCGCAAGACCGCCAAGGACCTCTCCGACCGCGAAGCCGCCGCCTCCACCGAGCGCGCCGCTCACCAGCTCGCCAAGGCCCAGCAGTCCATCGCCCTTGAGCACAAGAAGATGCTCGACGAGGCCCGCACCGAGATCGCCCGCCTCGTGGTCGCCACCACCGAGCGCGTCCTCGCCAAGAAACTCACCGACTCCGACCGCGCCGCCTACAACGAGGCCGCCGCCCGCGAGCTCACCACCGTTTAATCACCCGCCATGGCCACCGGCAAACCCCAGATCCAGCAGCTCGCCCGCCAGCTCTTCAAGCTGAGCTTCGTGGACGGCCGCCTCTCCTCGGAGCAGGTCGCCGGTGTCCTCGGCTACGTCGAGAAGGCCCACGCCGCCAACGCCCTCGCGATCCTCAAAGCCTACCAACGCTTGGTGGCTGTCGAGGTCGCCAAGGGTTCCGCCATCGTCGAGCACTCCGGCCCCGTGGCCGACAACGTCCTCGCCTCCATCGCCGCCTCCCTCTCGAAGCGTTACAACCGCCCCGTCACCGCGACCGCCAAGGCCAACCCGTCCCTCCTCGCCGGTCTTCGCGTGCGCATCGGCGACGACCTCTACGAGTCGTCCGTCTCCGGCCAGCTCGCCGTCCTTTCCGCAGCGACCTGATCCCCTCAGGCGTATCCCTTTTTTAACTACTTCATCCCACTCCCTTTCACACAAATGAGCACGGTCATCGAACAAATCGAACAGCAGATCTCGAAGCTTTCCAATAAAGCCGTCCGCAAGAACACCGGTATCATCCGCACCGTCGCCGACGGCGTCGCCAAGATCGACGGTCTCTCCGACGTCGCCTACAACGAAATGGTGCAGTTCCCCGGCGGCGTGATCGGCATCGCGCTCAACCTCGGTGCCGACGAAGTCGGCGCCGTCGTCCTCGGTGACGTCTCCCAGCTCAAGGAAGGCGACGAGGTCTCCACCACCGGCAAGCTCCTCTCCGTTCCCGTCGGCAAGGCCCTCCTCGGCCGTGTCGTTGACGCCCTCGGCAATCCCGTGGACGGCAAGGGCCCGCTCGGCGCCACCGAGACCTACCCCGTCGAGCGCATCGCTCCCGGCGTCATGTCCCGCAAATCGGTCAACCAGCCGCTCTTCACCGGCATTCAGGCCATCGACTCCATGATCCCGATCGGTCGCGGCCAGCGCGAACTCATCATCGGCGACCGCGGCACCGGCAAGACCACCATCGCGATCGATACGATCATCAACCAGGCCAAGATCAACAAGGTCGGCCTCGCTTCCGGCGACCCCAAGTTCCGCCCCGTTTACTCCATCTACGTCGCCGTCGGACAAAAGAACTCCAACATCGTCCGCACCATCAACGCCCTCGAGGCGGCCGGCGCGTTTGAGTTCACCTGCATCGTCGGCGCCCCCGCCGCCGACAACGCCGCCAACCAATACATCGCCCCCTTCTCCGGCGCCGCCATCGGCGAATGGTTCATGGAAAACGGCATGGATGCCCTGATCGTCTATGACGACCTTTCCAAGCATGCCGTCGCCTACCGCCAGATCTCGCTCATCCTGAAGCGCCCCTCCGGCCGCGAAGCCTATCCCGGCGACGTGTTCTATCTGCACTCCCGCCTCCTCGAGCGCTCCGCCCGCCTCGACGGCAAGGGCTCGCTCACCGCGCTCCCCATCATCGAGACCCAGGCCGGCGACGTGTCCGCCTACATCCCGACCAACGTGATCTCCATCACCGACGGCCAGGTGTTCCTCGAGACCGACCTCTTCAACCAAGGCATCCGTCCCGCCGTGTCCGTCGGTCTCTCCGTCTCGCGCGTCGGTTCGTCCGCCCAGATCAAGGTCACCAAGCAGGTCGGCGGTAAGCTCAAGGGTGAGCTCGCCCAGTTCCGCGAACTCGCCGCCTTCGCGCA
>DATHXF010000211.1:0-6993 GCA_035459785.1 Rariglobus sp.
CAACTCGGGGTGCTTGCGGTAGTATTCAGGAATGTCCGGGATGACGGTGGCACCGGAGAACACGATCAGCGTGCGCGCAATCTCGGCGGTGAGCGTGGAGGGCACGGGCTTTCCGTAATCCACGCGGCCGGCCTGGGTGAGATCGGCCAGGCCGTTGTTCATGTCGAGCGGACCAGCGAGCATGTTCACGAACACGCTGGTCACAAACGTCGCGGGGCCGAAAACCTTGTGGCCGTCGAGCTGGGCTTGGCAGTATTCGCGCGTCACGGCGTTCGGCCACGTGCGCATCTGGCCATAGGGGTGGACGGGGCCGTCGTGGTAATTGCAGAGCAATTTGTTTTTCGCGCACAGCTCGGTGATCAGGCGCGTGCGTTGGTTTTTCTCCTCGGGCGAGCCTTTCATGAAGCCGTATTTGACGCCCGCCGCGCCCCATTCTCCGTATTGCTTCAACGTGTCTTCCAGCGAGAACTTACGGCCGCCGATGTCATTTAGATAAAGCCAGACGCCCACGTTCTTCGTTTTTCCGTAGGCGATGATCGCCTTTACCTGGTCCACTTTTCCACCCTTCACGGGGTCGGAGTTGTGTCCGAATTCAGGGCCATACCAATTGGCGTCCAGCACGAGGTGGGGGATGCGGTTTTCCGCGGCGAAATCGACCATGCGTTTCCACGACGGCAGGGACATGTCGTAACGGAAGCCGTCCACCTTCGCGCCGTCGATGCGCCAGTCCCAGACGGTCACACCGGGTTTAACCCAGGAGAAATCCAGGCCCGCGGCCGGCGGCGGATTGAGCAGTTCGATGAGGTGGGAATCCACCAGCGCACCGGGCGTGCGGCCGAACATGACCACGCGCCACGAGGAGCTTGGTTTGGAGGCGATGCGCAGCGAGGTTCCGCCTTGCTTGGCGTCCAAGAGCAACGGCTCGCCCTCGGTGAGATCGGCCTCGTGCAGGGCCAAGTAGCCGAGGTCCTCGGCCTTGATCGTCACCACGGGCCTGCGCTGGCCGTTCGCTTCGCTTAGTTTTTCCGGCCCGATGTTATGATTCTCGCCGTTGTAATACCACGCGGTGTAATCGCCCGCGAAGTTGAAGGCAGTGGCTTCGGCCCCGGTCGGTTTTGGGCCGGGAAATACGTAGCGGAACGCCACGCCTTCATCATAGGCGCGGGCTTTGAGCTGGTAGCCACCGAGGTCGAGCGTGGCTTCGCGGTAACGATCCGGCACCACGGTGCGTTTACCCCAGACCGGTTTCCACACGGAGTTTTCGACGCGGCGGGTTACGCCGACGAAACGTCCGCCGGAGAAGCCCGCCGGCGAGGGTGAGATCAGCGGCTTTCCGTCAAGGGCCAGCGCGTGCGTCACCGCTCCGTCGTCGGCAACTTCAAGGGTCAGCTTGAGGTGACCGTCCGGTGACTCGACCGCGATGGTTTCGGCGAAGGCGGACGCACCGAAAACAAAGGCGGCGACGGCGAGTGAGAGGTAATGTATTTTCATTTCGGGTATTTCTAACGATTAATGCTTTCGGGATAAGGTGGCGGCATAACCACCACCCGGGGCGAGCTGGAGACGCTCCTTGTTGGTGCTACCGAAGATCATCGCGCCGAGGCGGCCATTGCCCACGGGCAAGGCCTCCTCCCACTTGGCGGCGGGCGCGGCATACCACAGCACGTTGGTCGAAACGCCGGCATCGGGAGATGCGGACAGGGAAGACGTCACGGCCACAAACGAGGTCAGCATGAAGGCAAGGAAACGAACGACGGGGTTTGAGAGCATCATTGGGGAAATCGTCAGGGGGCGTAAAATTTTGTTCACGCGGAGCGCGCGGATCATTTGGGCTGCGGCGCGGGCGAGCCCGGGGCGACGGGATCGGCGGGGAGGTGGTAATCATAAACGAAGGAATCGCAGTCGATGTGGCCGGTTTCGCCTTGGTTGTTGTAGGTGAAGATGCCGATGCGGTCGCCTCGGTAATCGCCCCAGCCGAGCTGGTAAGGTTCGCCGAAACGCGTGAAGGTTTTGCCGTCGATGCTGTAGGCGTAGCGGCTGAGGCCGTCCATGCCCCAGGTGGAGCGGAGCCAGAGCTGGCGGGAGGTGATGCGCGGGCCGGGGGTGAATTTTCCGTTGAGGGAAAACTCGAGGGTGACCGTGCCACCCTCGCGGCGCACGCCGAGCGTGGAGGTGTCCTTCGAGTAATGGCAGAGGCCGGCGACCTGTCCGTCCGCGATGCCGGCGAGGTCGAGCGCGAGCGTGGCGACGTTGTTGGGGGTGCGCATCGAGCGCTGCGTGAGGGTGTTTCCGGCGGTCTTGAGCTGGTCGGGGCGGAGCGGTTTGAAGGCGTGCAGGCGCAGGTAGCCGGGGCGCTCGGTGAGCGACCACTTGCCCGGCCGCGGCTGGTAGTTCCACGACCATTGGAGGCCAAACTTCGGATTATTGAAGTCATCGCTGGACTGCGGACGGATCACGGGCAGGCCTTTGACCGGCTTCTCTCCGCCCAACACCATACGCCCGAGTCCGTCGTCGCCGACTTTACCGAGGATGGGCCAGCCATCGACCCATGTTACGGGCAGCAGGCTGGCGAGGCGTCCCGCCCACATGCCGCTGCCGTGGTGGGTGAGGAAATACCAATCGCCCTTTTCGGTTTGCACGATGCCGCCCTGGTTGGGCTCGTTGAAGTCGCGCTGCACGTGGCTGAGTTGGCGCCTTTCGGTGTAGGGACCGGTGATGCTCTTCGCTCGCTGCATCATTACGTGACGGCCGTCGCGGGTGCTTTCGCTGTAGAAATGATAGTAGGTGTCGCTGACCTTGAAGAGCTTGCTGGCCTCGCGACCGGCACCCTCGTTGATGAGGACGCGGGACTCGGGGATGAGGTCGCGCCCGTCGGGCGTGAGCTTGTAGAGCCAGGTCTTGTAGCCGCCCTTGAAATGCGTGCCGACGAAATAGCCCTGGCCGTCATCGTCCCAAAAAGGGCAACAATCGTCCCAGCCGGCCTCAGTGGTCATGCGATGCAGAGGCTCCCATGGGCCGGCCGGGTTGGTGGAGCTGGTCATGAAATAGCCTTCCTCGGGAGTGCCGAAATAGATCCAGAATTTTCCGGCGTGGTGGCGGATGGCGCCGGCCCAGACGCCACGGCCGTAACGGTTCATGCGGTCCCAGTTGAGCTCGGGGCCGATCTCGGTGACGTCGTTGACCGCGTGGCCGATGATCGACCAGTTGACGAGATCCTTGGAGTGAAGAATCACCATGCCCGGCGAATACTGGAACGTGGACGAGATCGCGTAGTAGTCCGGGCCGACGCGGATACAGTCGATGTCGCTGTAGTCGCCGGGCAATACGGGATTGCGGTAGGTGCCGTCGCCTTGGTCTCCCCAGAGGGGCGAGTCTCCCCAGCGGGTCGGAGCCTGATCGGCGGCGACTGACAGGCCGGCCATAACCGATGAAAGGGCGACGGCCAAAAACAATGAGATGCGGAGTTTCGTGTTCATCGTTTGTTTAAGTCGAGGGGTTCGCTTACTTCGCGGATTGGGCCGAAGCGGGGAGATACCAGGTGCTTCGCCGGGCTTATTTGAGGGTGATCTTGAAGACGAGGGCGGCCTCGGAGGCGGGCTTGGCGGAGGCGGGGGTGACGGTGAGCGCATCGGCGCCGAGAGACCAAACGAGGGTTTCGATGGATCCGAGTTGTTCGACTTTCGCGATGGGGCGGTCGAGCAGGGCGGCGGTCGTGCCGAGTGATTTAAGAGTAACAGGACCGGTGGGCAGGCCAAGGACGATGGCGTAGAGGCTCCGGCCATCTTTGGAGGCGGTGTAGCGGACATCGGCGGCGGTGAAGGGCTTGCCTTTGCCTTCGTTGAAACCCTGTGCGGAGATCGGCGCACCGTCGCTGGCCGGACCTTCGCCGAAGGTTTTCCACGGGCGGGTGGAGAAGATGGCGTCCTTGTTCACGTCCATCCAGGCGGCGATGCCTTCGAGGACCTTTTGTTCTTTCTCGTCGATGGTGCCGTCGCCGCGGACGGGGATGTTGAGGAGGAGGTTGCCGTTTTTGCTGACGATGTCGGCGAGCATGTGGACGACGGTCTTGGCGCTCTTGTAACCGTTGCGGTCGTAGATGCCGCGGTTGTAGTGCCAGCCGCCGATGCAGGTGTCGGTCTGCCAGGCGTCGGGCAGAGCGGTGGCGGGAACGCCGCGCTCGATGTCCCAGACCATGCATTTGCGCTGCTGGTCGGTGAGGATCTTGCCGAAGAGGACGCCGGGGCCGACGGCGCCGGGTTTCCTGAGGTTGGTGTTGTAGAAGTGGGCGGAGATCTTGATGCCGGCATCGGTGACGGGCCAGAGAGGGAGGGCGGTGTCGTCGAAGTAGATGAGCTCGGGCTGATATTTGTTAATCAGGTCCATCGTGCGGTTGTAGAACTTCTGGCAATACGCGGCGTCGGGCACGCTGCTGCCCTTCGCGGCATTCCAATCCCATTCCAGTTTTTTGCCGGGGGTGTGGTTCTGCGCGTAGAGATCCTGCGGATCGAGGCCGTCCCACCACTGGCCCTTGCCGTCTGCCTTGGTGAGTTTGCCGTCGTAGGGGACGCCGGCGAGCGGGCCGTTTTTGTCGGCGCCTTGGGAAGTTTCATACCAGCTCCAGGCGTGGGCGGCGTGGACGCTCAGGCCGAAGGGCAGGCCTTGGGCGCGGGCGGCCTTGGCCCAGCCGGCGATGAGGTCCTTGTGCGGGCCGACGGCGACGGAGTTCCACGGCTGATACTTGCTGTCCCAGAGGTCGAGGTTGTCGTGGTGGTTGGCGAGGGCGAAGAAGTATTGGGCGCCGGTGCGTTTGTAGAGGGCGACGAGTTTGTCGGGATCGAAATTTTCGGCCTTCCAGGTGTTGATGACGTCCTTGAAGCCGGATTTCGACGGGTGGCCGTAGGCGGCGAGGTGGGATTTATACTGGCCCTTGCCCTCCTCATACATGCCGCGCGCATACCAGTCGCCGGCCTCGGGCTGGCACTGCGGGCCCCAGTGGGCCCAGATGCCGAACTTGAGGTCGCGAAACCATTCGGGGGCCCGGTATTGTTCGAGGGATTGCCAGGTGGGCTGAAACTTGCCGGGGGCGACGGGTTCGTCGGCGGTGCTGACGATCACCGAGGGCGTGGCGGTGGACGGGATGGCGCTGTCGGCAAGGGCGAGGCTGGTGCCGCCGAGGGCGAGAGCGGTCGTGAGCAGAGTCGTGGTTTTCATGGGGCGGGGTGAGTCCTAAAAAGTGGGAGTGATGGAGCGTGGGGCGCGGGGCTTAGTGGCCGCCTTTGGCGGCGAGGCCGACGACGCCGTCGTTTTGACTGAGCTTGCTCCAGGCGAGGGCGTAGGCGCCGACGAGGACGAAGCAGAGGAGCGGCACGATGAAGGCGACGGACATGCCGTGGACGTCACCGATGTGACCCATGAACTTGGGCATGATCGCGCCACCCATGATGGCCATGACGATGAACGAAGAGGCGTTTTTGGCGCGCGAGCCGAGTCCGTGGATGCCCAGCGAGAAGATCGTCGGGAACATGATCGACATGAAGAAATACGTCAGGAACAGCGCGACGGCGGAGAGCCAGCCGAGCTTGAGGAAGACGAGCAGGCTGCAGAGCGCGGCGGCGGCGCAGAAGAAGGCGAGGACCTTGTGGGCGGGGAATTTTTTGAGCAGGCCGGCGCCGATGACGCGGCCGGCGAGGAAAAAGAAGAAGCCGAGCGAGGCGAGTTTGGAGGCGCCGGAGTCGCTGAGGCCAAGCAGGCCGTTGGCGTGGACCTCGAACCAGTTTCCATAGGAACCGTCTTTCCACGCGTCGGGCACGGCGGGGATCTGCGAGGTCATGTAGTTGATGAAGTAGGCGAAGATGCCGCACTGCGCGGCCACGTAGAGGAACTGCGCGAGGGTGGCGCCGGAGAAGTGCGGGTGACTCCAGATGCTGTGCGCGGTGACTTTGTCCTTTTTCAGGAGGAATACGACGGTGCCGAGGGCGGTGAGCGCGCCGGCGGCGTAGATGAGGGCCTGGTTGTCGGTGAGGCCGAGTTTTTGTCCGACCGAAGGAATGGCGACGACTGCGGAGAAAATCATGCCGACGGCGACGGCGAGGAAGGTGATGTTGAGCCAAAGAAGCAGGAGCGCGGTGCCGCGGTTGGCGGGAGGAACGGCGACGGGGTCGGCGGGGTTTTCGACATGAAACTCGTCCTCGGACTTCACGTCCGGGAGTTTGGTGAAAGCAAAGACAACAGCCAGGATGAGCACGAAGCCGCCGATGGCGGCGTAGGGAATCCAGAGGGTTTCGGAGCCGGTGCTTTCGCCGTGTTTGTTTTGTCCGTAGAAAAACATCGAGCCGACGATGGGGCCGAAAATCCAGCCGACACCGTTGCAGGATTGGGAGAGGTTGATGCGGGTGGCGGCGTATTCCTTGGGACCGAGGACGGTCGAGTAGGGGTTGGCCACGGTTTCAAGGAACGTGAGGCCGGAGGCGATCAGGCAGACGCCGAACAGGAAAGCGGGGAACGTGGCGATCTGCGTGGCGGGAATGAACCAGAAGCCGCCGACGGAGACCAGCAGGAGGCCGGCGATGATGCCGCCCTTGTAGCCGAACTTGGCGGCGAGCCAGCCGGCGGGCATGGCCATGAGGAAGTAGCCGAGGTAGTGCGCAAACTGGACCCAAGCGGATTGGGCGAGCGTGAGGTGCAGCTCCTTTTGGAAATGCTTGTCCATGACGTCGATCATGCCGTTGCAGAAGCCCCAGAGGAGGAAGAGCGTGCTGACGAGGACGAAGGGTATCAGGTAACTCTTGCCTTCAGGGGTGGTGAAGAGGCCGGTTTTTTTGGAGGTGGGGGCGGTGGGCGTCATGGGAAAAAAGGGAGATGGCGTGGTGGTTATCAGTCGCGGGGCAAACGGTAGAGAGTCTGGGCGTTGTCGCCGAAGATGGCGGCTTGTTCGGTGGCGGAGAGGGCGCGCAGGGCGTCCGCGACGGTGGTTTTCCAGCGGGCGTAGCCGAC
>DATHXF010000212.1:0-19123 GCA_035459785.1 Rariglobus sp.
GAATCGGTTTCCTCGTCGGCGGTGAACGACACCTCGACGTTCATCTTCGGCACGGTGCCGGTCGCCTTGAGTGCGCGCAGTGCGAGGAGCAGCGAGGCGTGTGAACCTTTCATGTCGGCCGTGCCGCGTCCGTAGATCCAACCGCCGTCGATCGCGCCACTGAAAGGGCTGCCGTGTTTCCAAGCGCCGGAGACGGGCACGACGTCGTAGTGCGCATTAAAATGAATCGTTTTTTTCGCCCCGCGCGCAGCGAGTTTGCCGAGGACGTTGTAGCGCGGATGCCCGTGCTGCTCCGGCGGCAGGTTTTTTTGCATGAGCTTGCGCGGCACGGAAAAGCGGCGCGTTTTCAGGCCAGCGGACTCCAGCTCCGCAGCGAGCAGGCGCGTGACCTCGTCGTAGTGTTCGCCCGGAGGATTTACCGTCGGCAGGCGCACCAGGCGCTGCAACAGCGCGAACAAGTCGGCGGAATGGGCGTCAATGTATGCAGCGGGCGACATCGCCGCGCAAACTAGACGCCTTGCCTCTCCGGGCGAGGCGATAAAAATTCATCCCAATGCCCACTGCGGCCGACATCATCACCTTGCTGAAACTGGAACCCTTGCCGAACGAAGGCGGGTTTTTCCGTCAAACATATGCGAGCGCCGCCACCCTGCCCGGCGGACGCCCGGCCGGCACGGCGATTTATTTTTTGATCACGCCGGAAGGTTTCTCGGCGCTGCACACCCTGGCCACGGAGGAAGTCTGGCACTTCTACGCGGGCGATCCGATCGAGCATCTCATGCTGGATGCGACGACGCACACGGGGACCAAAACCTTCCTCGGCCCCGATCTCGCGCAAGGCCAGCGCCCGCAGCTCGTCGTGCCTGCGCGAACCTGCCAGGGCGCGCGTCTTGCGCCCGGCGGGAGTTGGGCGCTGCTGGGTTGCACCATGTCGCCAGGCTGGGACGAGCGTGAGTTTGCCCTCGCCGCACGCGCCGCTTGGCTCGCCCGCTTTCCCGGCTGGTCCTCCGATATTCTCGCGCTCACGCGATGATTTTTGACAGCCCCCGCCGCGCACGCATCGTTGCCCGCATACATGTCCCTCGCCGATCTTCGTAAAGATTACAGTATGTCGGGTCTTCTGGAGAAAGACCTCACGCGCGACCCTTTCCGCCAGTTCGACAAGTGGTTTCAGGAGGCCGAGGCCGCCAAGCTCGTCGAGCCCAACGCCATGACGCTCGCCACCTCCACGAAAGACGGCCGCCCTTCCGCGCGCACCGTTCTTCTCAAGGGAGTCGATGGCCGCGGTTTCGTTTTCTACACCAACTACGAGAGCCGCAAGGGCCGCGAACTCGCCGAAAACCCTCGCGCCAGCCTTCTCCTTCCCTGGATCGCGCTCGAGCGCCAGGTCATCATTGAAGGTTCACTCGTCAAACTCAGTCGCGAGGAAAGCGCCGCGTATTTCCACAGCCGTCCGCGCGCCAGCCAGCTCGGCGCCTGGGTCTCTCAACAAAGCGCCATCATCACCGGCCGCTCCGTGCTTGAGGACGCCATGAAGGCCCTCGAAAAGAAACACGCCGGCGCCGAGATCCCGCTGCCGCCCGCCTGGGGCGGCTACCGTCTCTCTCCCGAGAGCGTCGAATTCTGGCAAGGCCGCCGCAGCCGCCTTCACGACCGCCTGCGTTACCGCCGCGAGAATGGCGAGTGGATCGTCGAACGCCTCGCCCCCTGATTTTCCGGCCTTCGTCGGCTCCCGTGCCCGCCTCCCCTAAAAACAAACGCCTCCGCGCACCCGCCCGTCCTTCGGACCGGCTGCTGGCCGCCGCCCTCGCGACGCTCGGCGAAGGCGTGATCATCGCGGACGGACGTTGGGAACGCGGCGGTTTTCGCGTGGGTTTCGTCAACACCAGCATCTGCACGATGACCGGCTGGTCCTCCGCCGAGCTGCGCGGACGCACCCACGGCCAGATCCACGCCGATCCACGCCATCTGCCCGATCTTCGCCGCTGGCGCACCAAGGCGACTCCGGGCCGCACGTTCACCGGCGAAGGCTACCTCACCCGCCGCGACGGCACCCGCCTCTATACGACCTGGACGTTCAGTCTCGTGGCCAACGCCCGGGGCCGCGTCACCCATGTCGCGATTACCTACCGCGACATGACGGCCAAGCGCCGCCTGCAGGAGGCGCTCATCCACTCGCAACGTCTCGAAGCCGTGAACCGCCTCGCCGGCGGCGTCGCCCACGATTTCAACAACCTCCTCTCCGTCATCAACGGCTACTGCGAGATCCTCGGCAGCAAGCCCGCCCTGCGCCGCGAGGCCAGCCGCGAGATCGGCGAGATCCACCGCGCCGGCCTTCAGGCCGCCGGTCTCGTGCGCCAGTTGCTCGCCTTCAGTCGCCGCCAGACGATGGACCCGAAGGTCGTTAGCCTCAACCAGCTCATCCGCGACAACGCCGGCATCTTCGCCAAGCTCCTCGGTCCCGGCAAATCCATCGCTCTCCAACTCGACGCCACGACCGACCATGTCCTCGTCGATCACGCCCAGCTACAGCAGGTGCTCCTCAATCTCACGCTCAACGCCCGCGATGCGCTCGCCGCCGGCGGCCGCGTGACGATCAGCACCGCCAACCGAGTGATCGACGCCCGCTTTCATTCCCGCATCGGCGACACCCCTCCCGGCCGCTACCTGCAGCTCTGCGTGCAGGACAATGGTCGCGGAATGGACGAGGAAACCCAGGCCCACCTCTTCGAGCCTTTCTTCACGACCAAGGAAACCGGCCAGGGCACCGGCCTCGGCCTCGCTCTCGTTTACGGCGTCGTCCAGCAAAGCGGCGGCTACATCGGCGTGCGCAGCGCCATCGGCATCGGCTCCACGTTCGAAATCCTTCTCCCCGAGGTGAGCGAACCCATCGCGCCCCGCCCCGACTCGCTCGGCCCGCTGCCCTCGACCCGCGGACGCGAGACGATCCTCATCACCGAGGCCGACCCGGTCGTCGGCAAAATGGTCGCCGGCATCTTCACGACCGACGGTTACACCGTCCTTGCCGCCAACACCCCCGCAAAGGCCCTGGAACTCTCCCGCCGTCACAACAAGCCCATCGATCTCTTCATCGGCAACGTGCAGCCCGCCGATGCGGCCAAGCTCGCCCGCACCCTCCACACCGCGCATCCTCACCTGCGCATCGTCGCCACCGACAGCACGCCCGGCGCACCGTTTGCCTGGCTCGCCCGCGAATCCCAGGCCGCCCTCGCCAAGCCCTACGCCCTCAGCACGCTCCTCCACACCGTGCGCGCCCTGCTCGACGGCAAATCCCCCTCCGGAAAACCCGCCCCGCTTCGCGCCAAGCCGGCCCGCGCCGCCTCCCGCAGAAAACCCCGTTCATGAAAATCCTCCTCACCGGAGCCTCCGGTCTCGTCGGCAGCGCCTTCGCCCAATCCGCCTCCCGCCGCGGACACCACGTCATCGGCCTCACCGGCACCTACGCGGGCGATATCCCCGGCCTTGCCCTGAAGCGCACCGCCGACCTCACCGACGAAACCGCGCTCACCGCCCTCGCGCTCGAACATTTTCCCGACGCCATAGTCAACTGCGCCGCCGTCGCCGAGCCCGCCCAGTGCGACGCCGACCCGGCCCGCGCGCAGGCCCTCAACGTAGCTCTCCCCGCCCACCTCGCGCGCCTCGCCAACCACCTCAGCGCCCGCTTCGTCCACCTTTCCTCCGAACAGGTCTTCGACGGCACCAGCACCGGCTCCTACACGGTGAAAAGCGCCGTGAAGCCCCTGAACCTCTACGCCCGCCAGAAGGTCGAGAGCGAACGCCTCGTCCACACCGCCGCACCCGACTTCGCCATCACACTGCGCGCGCCCCTCCTCTCCGGCAACAGCCTCACCGGTAAACGCAGCCTGCACGAACGCCTCTTCGCCGACTGGTCCGCCGGCAAGACGCCCAAGGTTTACACCGACGAAGTCCGCCAACCCTGCACCGCCGCCAACCTCGCCGAGCTGATGGTCGAGCTCCTGGAGCGCGGTGACACCCGCGGCGTGTTTCACTGGGCCGGCGCCGACGCCCTCTCGCGCCACGAACTCGCCGTGCGCATCCGCACGCATTTCAAACTCAGCGAAACCGCCGCCCCGCTCGAGGCGATCACCCGCGAAGCCGACCCGCGCACCGCGTCCAAACGCCCGGCCTGCCTCGCCCTCGATTTGAAACCGCTCGCCGGCGTGGTGAAGACCCCCATCGAGACGTTCGCCGCCCAGCTCGACCAGTTCATCATCCCGCCCGCGTATCGCGCGTGGTATTTCTCGGTCTGAGCCAGCATGCAGCTCGACCTCCTTCCGCACCGCACCGCCGGTGCCGCCGAAAACATGGCGGCCGATTTTCTCCTGCTGCAGCGTTACCCCGAACCCGCCCGCGCCCGCTTCCGCCACTATGACTGGCGCGGCCCCGCCTTCACCTTCGGCTACAGCCAGAAAATCGCCTACGTCCGCGATCAACTCTCCGCCCTCGCCCCCGGAGAACACCTCGACCTCACCCGCCGCCCCACCGGCGGAGGAGTTGTCGATCATCGCGACGACTGGACCTTCGCCCTCGTGATCCCGCGCGGCCACGCCCTCTACGACGCCCGCGCCACCGAGAGCTACCGCCGCGTCCACGCCGACCTCGTCGCCGCCCTCCGCGACCAAGGCCAGCCCGTCATCCTCAAGGAAAGATGCGAACCCGCCACCGAAGGCGCCGCCTGCGAAACCGGCCCGACCGTCTGCTTCGTGCGCCCCGAACTCTACGACGTCCTCCACGCCGACACCGGCGCAAAGGTTGCCGG
The DNA here is from genome assembly GCA_035459785.1 of Rariglobus sp. Classification (GTDB taxonomy): domain Bacteria; phylum Verrucomicrobiota; class Verrucomicrobiia; order Opitutales; family Opitutaceae; genus Rariglobus. The sequence continues at coordinate 4,802 of DATHXF010000212.1, forward strand.
CGCCGCGCAGAAACGCACCAAGCACGGACTCCTCTTCCAAGGCAGCATCGCCAAGCCCGCGCTCGCCCCGACGGTGGACTGGGATGCATTCGAAGAAGCCTTCACCACCCGCCTCGCCGCGACCTTGGACGCCGACCCCGTGCCGACGCCATGGCCCGAGTTCGCCGAGGGCGAACACGATGGCCTCACCGACCAATACTCCTCCACCGAGTGGATCGAGTATCGGTAAAGCTTCCGGCTCACCCCAGCTTCACCAACTGCCCCGGCGGCACGTCGACCAACTTGCCGTTCACGTTAAGCGTCACCGTCAGAGCGCTCGGATTGAACGCCGTCGCGCGGTTCGCCGCGATCTGCACGCGTCGGCGCGCCTCCTCGTAGTCGAATAGCTCGATGTTGGTGCAATACCACACGTCCGCATGTCCCGAGAGCGGCTTGTAGATGCGTTCGATGCCCTCCCAGTCGTTCTTGTCGAAGAACTCAAACGCATGACCCCAGATGTAGAACACGCCCGAGTAGCGCGCATTGCCATGCAGCGCCGCAAATCGTTCGGGCACCGAGGGATTTGACGCGTATTGATGCGCCGTGCTCGCCCAGGCAAGCGGCTCGGCCGGCGGAAAACAATTCGCCGCATTCTCACACGTGCGGCTGTAAACGATCCCCAGTCCGCGCAACACCTCGATCACCCGCGCATCATACGCGCCGAAGGGATAAGCCATCCCGCGCACCGGATAACCGACGAGGTCTTCAAGCGCCTTCCGGTCATCCAACACCTCCGTCGCAATCTGCGAGGCATCCAAGCGATCGAGCCACGGATGCGTCACCGCATGAATCGCGACTTCGTGCCCGCGATAAAGCGCGGCGACTTCCGACGCATCGAGATTCGTGCGCTTGGCGCCGGGTGCCTCGACCGCCGGCTTGCCGGTGCGCTGCAGGCTGCCCGAGTTCAGGTTGAACGTGCCCTTGAGTCCCCACGTGTTGAAGGCCTCGACGACACGCCGGTCGAACGTGTGTCCGTCATCCCAACTCGTGGTGACGGCGATGCGCTTCCCGGCGGGGAAGCGGCAGATCTCAATGCGCGTTGGACGGGGTGAATCGGTGCTCATTTTTAAAAATATTTTTTGAGAGCCAACGATCTAGGCCGCCCGCCGAACCGTGTCGAACGCGAAGCTGAAGCCCCGAAAATCGGATTTTCAGAGGAGAAATTTATGACGTATCCAGATAAGGGATACTCAAATTTCATGCCGGATCGCGGACCGCGAAAACACACGTGCACGCTCACTGGACACTTGCAATTCTTATAGGGTCACTGATGCTGTCGCTGCGCGGCGCATAGTGCGCCAAGCGCTCGGGGATTCTCTCCGGGCGTAAATACCAGAACCAAAAACATCCACATCCCATGGCCAAAGCCAAAAAAGTCGTTAAGAAAGCCGTCAAGAAAGCCGCCCCTAAAAAGGCTGTGAAGAAAGTCGCCGCCAAGAAGAAGAAGTAACCGGCTCACGCCTGTTGCTTTTTTTATGGCCTAAGGCCGCCCGGGAAACCGGGCGGCCTTTTTATTGGCCGGTTTTGGGAGGAGAAATCGCATTTTACTACGCGCTCCGGTGGAGACCCGACGATCTCGTCGGGTCGGGTTGACCGCTCCGTGCCGCGCGAGGTCTGGCAAAGTCGCCAGGCCTCCGGCGACCAGATCAGTTCATCCAATATCCGCCGCCCTTGTGATCGTCGCCCACGCCGACGCCCTCGAGCTGCTCCTCGGATTCCTCGGCGGGAACTTCCTCCAGCGGGGCAAAGCGCTCCGATGAAAACCCGAGCTCCTGCTGACCCGCGTGAAATGGATCCGGCGGGTTCACCAGCTCGTTCAACAGCAGGCCCACGGTCGCGCTGTCGCCGCCTTTGACCACTTTTTCACGACCGAGAAACACCTCGCGGATCGTGTAGGTGTTACCCTTCACCGGGAGCTGCTTGTAGATCGCGCGAATGACCGCCGTGAAACTGTCATTCGTGCAGACGACTTTCTGTCCTTTGACCATGATGAGGGAAACGTAGGGGGTTTCGCCGATGACGCAATGAGGAGAATGTCTCCACGCCATCCGTGACTTTATTCGATGCGCCCTTCGTCGAAGTCGATGAGGTCGGGCACGCTGATGATCTGCTCCGCGCGGTCGGCGCAACCCATGTTGGTCAGCGCCTCTTTCAAAAACTCGCGGCCGGCGGTCGTCATGCCCTTCTGAACCAGCTCGCGATTCCACTTCACGGCACGCACATCGGCCGGCAACAGAGCCTTCAGCTTCGCCTCGATCTCTTCGGACGTCGCCGACTCGTGGACGATCTTCTCAACGGCCGCCGGATCGATGCCGAGATGCATGCACAGGAACCGGTCGAGCCCGCGCTTGTAGTTCTTGGCATAACTGGCCGGCAGCGCGCCATGGGCCTTCACATAGGCGCACTTCGCCAGGAAGCGCGGCAGATAAAGCAGCCCGGTCGCCGGATGCGGCTGATAAGGCGACGGCAGACACGTGAGCACTTCACCGGTCGAGCCAGGAATGGGTTTGGACGGCATCGGGAAAATCAGTTCAGAGGTTTCGGACTCTTCTGGCCGCTGCCGGTTTTGTCAGAAGCAGCCGTCTCGCGCGACGCGAGCCACAGCAGCACATGGATCATGCGCTCGGCATCGGGCATCTGCGTGCCCGTGACGAAGTAGTCATGCACGCGCTGGCGGGGAACCTCCAGCACGCGCGCCAGGTTGGCCTTGGCGCCGCGCACGCGCAGATGCGGACGGACTTTTTCAACCACGGCGCTCCAAAGCGGGGTGTCATCACCCGGGCGAAGGGTGGAACCACGTCGAGGACGACGCGCGTCCTTGCGTCGCTGGGCGGAGCGCTGCGCATGTTCGACCGCGAGCGCACCCAAGTCCCCCAAAAGCCCGATCAGCGAGTCCAAGGGCCTCATCGCCGCCGGCATCCCCGTATTGTTTCCAGAATCCATTCCGCCGGATATCAACGGCCCGAACCTATTTGTCACTTAATAAGTGACAAACTTTCATTTGTAATTGGTTGTAAGCTGGTTTCGTTCTTACGGATAAAGTTTAATACGGGATGTTTAGGCTATTTTTGCGCCGCTTTCATCAAAGGATGCGCAGCGTGGCGCGGCACTAACGCCTAAAATAGGGGCTTATGAACAATCCTCTGGATACGTTCCAAGCCTGGCTCGACGACGCCAAACGCCATGGCGTCCATGAGCCCAATGCGATGGCCCTCGCCACGGTTGACGCCGAGGGGCGTCCCTCCGTGCGCATGGTGCTCCTCAAGCACGCCGACGAACACGGTTTCGTTTTCTATACCAACACCGAGAGCCCCAAGGCCGACGATCTCCGCCACCTCGCCTACGCGTCGCTCTGCTTTTACTGGAACCCGCCCGGCCGCCAGGTGCGCGTCACGGGCAAAGTCGAGCCCGTCACCACCGAGGAGGCCGACGCCTATTTTAACTCGCGCCCTTACCTGAGCCGTATCGGCGCCTGGGCCTCCAAACAATCCAAGCCCCTCGACGGCTACGTCGAACTCGAACGCGCGGTCGCCGCCACCATGGTGAAACACCCGCGCGGCCGCATGCCGCGTCCGCCGCACTGGACCGGCTACCGCGTCGTCCCGGACAACATCGAGCTCTGGCAGGAACGCCCTTTCCGCCTCCACGAGCGCATGGCCTACAAAAAAGTCGGCAAGGGCTGGCGCGAACAGGCGCTGTTCCCCTGAGCACGCCCCGCGCGCATCGCTCCGATTGCGCCTACAAAAAAGCCCCGCTGCCAAGCGGGGCTTTTTGCTAACACATCCCAAAGCCGCCCTCACCCCGTCGCGGCCTTGTAGAGCAGAAACACCACGAGCTGTCCCGTGAACACCCGCAACAGCATCACCAGCGGGTAAACCGTCGCATACGCCACCGCCGGCGCGTCGCTGCCGGTCGTCTGCTGGGCAAAGGCCAGCGCGGGCGGATCCGTCATCGAGCCGGCCAGCAGGCCGCACAGCTCGGCGTAATTGAGCTTCTTCCACGCCCGCGCCACGAAGCCGATGATCAGCAGCGGCACGATGGTGATGAGCGCCCCGTAAACCACCCAACGCAGACCTTCTTCGCCCATCAGCACCGAGACAAATTTCTCTCCCGACTTGATGCCCACCGCGGCGAGGAAAAGCGTGATGCCGATCTCGCGGATCATGTGGTTGGCCGTGTGCGGCACGTGCCAGATGAGCGGTCCCGTGGTCGTGAGGCGCGACATGAGGATCGCCACCACCAGCGGACCGCCCGCGAGGCCGAGCTTCACCGCCGCCGGCAGGCCGGGCAGCACCAGCGGGATCGAACCGACGATCACGCCCAGCACGATGCCGAGGAAGAACGTGAGCGGCTGCGGCGTGTCGAGCGCCTTGGGAGAATTGCCCACCACCGTGGACACCGCGTCGATCTGCGGTGCCTCGCCGACCACCATGAGGATGTCGCCAAACTGCAGGCGAAAGCCCGGGCTCGGCGTAAACTCCAGCCCCTGGCGCGTCACGCGCGTCACCACGACATTGTGCTGCGCAAAGGTCGTGAGCTCCGCCAGCGGTTTGCCGAACATAGCCGGCTTCGTGACAATCAACCGACGGTTGGTCACCGAGCCGGGCAGCGTCTTCAAATCAACGCCGGCCTCGGTGCCGATGACCACGCGCAGGGAGTGCAGGCCTTTTTCAGGACCGACCGCATGCAAAATATCACCGAGCTGCAGCACCGTGTCGGGCCGGGCAAGCGCCACCGCGCCATCGCGGGAGAAACGCGAAACCACCACGCCCGAGCCCGCGAGTCCGGGCACGTCGGCGAGCACGCTGCCGACGAGGTTGGGGTTGCGCACCTCGAAGTTGCGCGTCGTGGGCGGCGGCGCCGACGGACGGTTGGCCGACTCGGCGGCGGCAACTTCCTTCTGCACGTCGATGCGGAACACCGTGCGCACCAGAATCATCGTGATGATGATGCCGATGATGCCAAACGGGTAGGCGATCGCGTAGCCGAGACCCTGGATGATCGTGGCGTCATCACCGGCGCCGAGCTGCTTGAGCGCCTGGCCGGCGGCGGCGAGGCTGGGAGTGTTGGTGGTCGCGCCCGAGAGCAGACCCACGCCGGCAGCCACATCGGTGCGGCCGAGGAGAATCCAGCCCGAGGCCACGATCACACCGAGAAACACGATGCCCGCAGCGAAAAGATTCAGCACCAGTCCGCGCGAACGCAGCGAGGCGAAGAAACCCGGGCCGATCTGCAGGCCGAGCGTGTAGACAAAGAGGATCAACCCGAACTCACGCACGAACTCCAACACATGATGGTCGAAGGACAGCTTGAAATGCCCGAGCAGCAGACCGGCGAAGAGCACGCCGGCGACGCCCAGGCTGATGCCGTAGATTTTGATTTTGCCGATGGCGGCGCCCAGCGCCCCGGCCACCCCGAGAAGGATGACGGTGCGCGCGACGGATTCGGCGGTGAACAGCTGGTTGATCCAGTCCATAGGACACAGATCATAGCGCCAGCCCCTCGATTGGGCAGCGCAGATTTTGTCAACCTACGCGCATTGGCAGCCCCCGGGGCAGGACCCTCACTTCCAGCTCAGCACGAAGCGGGTGAAATAAGTCGTATCGAGCTTCTCCACACCCGCGCCGACCTGGCTGGTGTAGTCGTTGCTCACGCCGAGGCGCAGCTTCCACTGGGCCGCCGCCAACGGAATCTCGTAGTAGGACTCGTGCACCGCGCGGTAATTGGTGAAGTCCTCAAATGCCGGCATGAAGGTAAGATCGTTCACCATCCTGGACGTGGTGAAGGTATATTCGTGATGCAGGCCCAAGTCCAAACCGGCGCTGTTCAACTCTTCCGTGGCCGGATTTCCATAGCTCTCAAACCGGTGCGACACACCCGCGCGGCCCGTGAGGATCTGCTGCTTCTCCTTGATGAAATCATAACCGAGACCCACCGCAGCCACGTTGTAGAACTCGATGTCCTTCACGCGGTCGAAACCGGCCTCGTCGCGCACATACCACGACTTGCGGCCCGAGAAGTTGTTCGCGTAGTCGAAGCCGGCCTTGAACTGGTCGGCCGACACCGTGCCGTTGGTCTCCTGCCGCTTATAAGCGGTATAAAACTGAAGCACATCATGGGGCCCCACTCGTTTGGCTCGGGCGCTCAATGCGGAACCGAATTCCTCGCGGTTGCCCGTCTTGCCGCTGATGTCGGCCGCAGCCTCGTAATTCCACTTGGCTTCCAGCGCGACCAACGCCGGATCCTTCGCGTCCGGACCCCAGGTCGCGGAGACCTTCTCCACCGACGTGATGATCACGCCGTCTTCGCCGGAGATCTGGATCTTGCCGTCACCCGCCGGCTTTACCGTGCCCGCCATGACCGTGCCGCCCGCCAGACGCACAAACTGCGGCGAGTCGGTCTGCAGGCTGACGACCTCGGACTTCTTGATCGTCACCTTGCCCGCGTAGTCCGTGGTCAACGTAATCGAAGTGCCGTCGATGGACGTCACGGTGCCCACCAGACGCGCACCGCTCTTCGTTTCAACAACGTCCGCGCTGGCCAGGGAAGCGATGGCCGCAAACAACGTCGCGACGGCAAAGGAGCGTGAGTGACGGGTGGGCATATGAATTATTTTATTAACGCAACGTCAGCCACGCCGCGTCAAACCCCGATCACGGATTCGGTGCGGTGAAATTCCCCCGCCCGAAAGGCACTCGACACCACCCCGACGGACGCGTTGCTTCCACCTAGAATGCCCGCCGATTCCACCCAACGCCCTTCGCTCATTCTCGCCGACCGCTGGCAGGACTACCAGTTGCTCGATTGCGGCGACGGCATGAAGCAGGAGCGCTGGGGCGACGTCGTCCTCGTGCGCCCCGACCCCCAGATCATCTGGCCCAAGCGCAGCGGCCCCGAGTGGAAAGCCTGGGACGGTTTTTATCACCGCAGCGAAAAAGGCGGCGGGCGCTGGGAAAACCGCAAGCCCCTGCCCGATTCCTGGCAGATCAAATACCACTCGCTCGGCCTCACGTTCCGCATCCACCCGACCTCCTTCAAACACACCGGCCTCTTCCCCGAGCAGGCGGTCAACTGGGAGTGGTCCTCCGCGCTTATCAAAGCCGCCCGTGCCGCCGGCCGTGAGATCAACGTCCTCAATCTCTTCGGCTACACCGGCGCCGCCACATGCGCCGCCGCCAAGGCCGGCGCCAGCGTCACCCACATCGACGCCGCCGAGGGCATGGTCAAGTGGTGCAAAGAAAACGCCGCACTCTCCGGCCTCAAGGACGCGCCCGTCCGCTTCATCACCGACGACTGCCTCAAGTTCGTCCGCCGCGAACTCAAGCGCGGTAAAAAATACGACGCCATCATCATGGACCCGCCCACCTACGGACGCGGCGCCACCGGCGAGATGTGGAAACTCGAGGAACACCTCTGGCCCCTGCTGAAGGAGTGCCGCGAACTCCTTACCGACAAACCCCTCTTCTTCCTCATCAACGCCTACACCGCGCGCCTCTCGCCCACCGTCGTCGTGAACCTCCTCACCGAGCTCATGGCCGGTCGCGGCGGCGTCATCACCGGCGGCGAAGTCGGCCTCCCCATCAAAGCCGACGGCAAAATCCTCCCCTGCGGCATCTACGGACGCTGGGAAAACTGAACCCCCATGAACCTTCGCCCCTCCCTTTTGCTCGCTCTCCTCGCCTCCTCGTTCGCCCGCGCCGAAGAGCCGGCCGCCGCTCCGGTCCCCGTTGAAAGCGAAAAACTCCGCTTCGGCTCCTTCTCCCTCTACACCGAAAACGACAAATACTTCGCCGGCACCGACCAGAACTACACCAACGGCCTCAAGCTCTCCGCGCTCTCCACCGACCTGCGCAGCTTCACCGACGACTCCGTGCCCGCGCCCATCCGCGGCCTCTCGCGTCTCTTCGGCCGCTTCCTCGACGGCGACAAGCCCTACAAGCTCGGCCTCTCCTTCGGTCAAAACATCTACACCCCCGAAGACACCGCGACGACCGCCTACCAGCCCAACGACCGTCCCTACGCCGCCTGGCTCTATCTAGGTGTCGCCTTCCAGGTTTATCACCCGCCGGCCACCGCGGACGGCGTCGCCCGCCTCGACGTGTTTGAAATCAACGCCGGCGTCGTCGGCCCCGCCGCCCTCGGCCGTGAATTCCAGAATAATTTCCACGACCTCATCGGCGTGGATCGCGCCAACGGCTGGGACCACCAGATCCGCAACGAGCCCGGCCTCAACCTCGTATACGAACGCAAATACCGCTTCTCCACCGCCAACGCCCGCGACAGCTGGGGCGCCGACCTGATCCCGCACGCCGGTGTGAGCCTCGGCAACATCTTCACCTACGCCAACGCCGGCTTCGAAGTCCGCGCCGGCTACTGCCTCCCCGCCGATTTCGGCAGCAACCTCATCCGCCCCTCCGGCGACTCCAACGCCGCCCGCCGCGCCCCGTTCAACATATTCCTCTTCGCCGCCACCGACGGACGCGCCGTGGCCCGCGACATCACCCTCGACGGAAACACCTTCCGCGACAGCCACTCGATCGACAAAAAACACTTCGTCGCCGACCTCTACGCCGGCCTCGGACTCGGCACGACGCACTGGCAGCTCACCTACGCCCAGACTTACCGCACGATCGAGTTCGTCGGTCAGGACGAACGCTCCGTCTTCGGCTCCATCAGCCTCTCGTTCTTCTATTAATTTTCCGCCATGTCCCTCGCAGACGCCTATTTCGCCACCGCCACCGCCACGCTCGCCCGCGCCCGCGAGAAAAACATGCCGGTCATCCGCGCCGTCGCCCCGCACATCGGCGCCTCCATCGCCGCCGGCGGCGTTCTCCACACCTTCGGCAGCGGACACTCCGAACTCATCGGCCGCGAGATCATCGGCCGCGCCGGCGGACTCATGCCCGTCACCGGCCTGATCGATCCCGGCTACGGGTTTTCCGAGAACGTCGTCGGCTACGGCACGCGCCTCGCCGAACGCCACGACAATCACTACCACTTCAAGGCCGGCGAAAGCATCATCGTCATCTCCAACTCCGGCAAAAACTCCTCGCCCATCGAGGTAGCCCTCTACGCGAAGAAAAAAGGCGTCACCGTCATCGCCCTCACCTCGCTCGAAATGAGCACGACCGCGAAGACCGTGCACCCCGGCGGAAAAAACCTGCACGCCGTCGCCGACTACACGTTGGACAACCTCGGCGTCACCGGTGACGCCATCACCGAGATCACCCCCGGCCGTTTCGCGGGCCCGACCTCGACGCTCATCGGCGCCACGTTGCTAAACCTGCTCACACTCGAAGTCCTCGACTGGCTCAAAACCCACGGTCACGCCCTCCCGCTTGTCACCAGCCAGAACATTCCCGGCGGCATGGAGGCCAACATCGAGCTCTCCAAACAATACCGCACCCGCCTGAGCAAACTGATCGGTTAATCCACGAGCCATAATGGGGAACTCAAGAAATCAGGAACGAACCAAGCCGAAGTCCGGCGGATCGTTCCGGATTGTTTCCTGAGTTCCCCATTTCATTCCTTACCCCTACCCCAAAATGAAAATCGGCGTTGATGGTGGCGGCACCAAAACCGAACTCATCCTCGTCGACGACCGCGGCGACATCATCGCCCGCCGCATCGCCGGCGGGTGCAATCCCAACGTCGCCGGTCCCGAGGATGCGCGCATCATCCTCGAAGAGGCCCTCGGCACCCTCGCCGCGCACTTCCCCGTCTCGCACACGCTCCTCTGCATGGCCGGCGCGCCCTCTTTCTGGCGCGACACCGCCGAGTCCCTCACCAGCGGCGGCCTCTTCGGCGAAGTCTCCGTCCTCGACGACTCGCGTCCCGTGCTCGAACTCGCCACCGGCGGTTCACCCGGCCTCGTCCTCCACGCCGGCACCGGCTCCTTCGTCGCCGCGCAAGCCCCCGACGGCTCCCTCCACTACGCCGGCGGCACTGGCTGGCGCTTTGGCGACCCCGGCAGCGGCTACGACCTCGGACGCCGCGCCATCAGCAAAGCCCTCCTGGAACTCCAGGGCTGGCAACTCCCCACCTCCCTCTCGACCTTGGTGCGCGATCACACCGGCCTGATCCACTCCGCCGCGATCACGCGCCATTTCTACCAACACGCCGAGCCCAACAAACAAATCTCCGCGCTCGCCCCCGCGCTCCTGCGCCTCGCCGCCGAAGGCGACCACGCCGCCCATCACATCGTCGTCGAGTCGATCACCGCGCTCCTGCAACTCTCCGAAGACGTCATCACGAAGCTCTTCCCCGGCTGGCACCGCGATCACCTGCGCGCCGGCGTCAGCGGTCCCATCCTTACGCACGCCGCCGTGCGCCCTCTCCTCGCCAAGCGCAGCTCGCTCACCCTGCGCCCCATCGAAGACTCGCCAATCGAAGGCGTCCGCCGCCTGCTCCTGCGCCGCGGATAATTCTGTCCTTTCGACCTACGTCTTCTTTTTTCGCTTCGACACGCCCGGCACAATCACCACGGGGCACGGCGCTTTCTTGATCACCGCGTGAGTCGTGCTGCCGACCAGCAAATCATAGACTGCGGTGTGTCCGTGCGAACCAAGCACGATGTAGGCGGCGCGCACTTTTTTGGCCGCGTCGATGATGTTGCCCGCCGCAAAACCGTTGGTGAGCCGTGAACTCACCGCCACGCCTTTGGCGGCCACGAGTTTTTCGAGATGCGCGAGTTGCTTCTTCGCCGCCGCCTCGGAGAGCGCGAGGGTTTCGCGCATGACTTCCAAGGAGAGCCCGTAATCGGTCGTGATCACCGGCGGCTGCACCGCATGGAGCAGGACGACTTCACCGCCCGTGGTGCGGGCGAGTTCCAAAGCGGTGGCGAGCACCGCGCGCGTAGCTGAAGAAAAATCCACAGGGGTAAGGATCGTTTTCATGGGGAAATTATAGGCCGTTTTTCACATCCTGCCAACCGCTCATCACCCCTCAGACAGACGATGCCAGCCGTGGTTCGCCGCTCCATTCAATCTCCTAATCGTCCGCCACTTATTCCGCCGGCATCGCGCGATACGCAACGCGATGAAACACCGTCGGGCTTCGCCACGAACACAGCCCCAGTCCGATGCCAGTTCCCGTTTCCCACAACGCCGTGCTGTCGAAACGTCGCCCCGTCAGATCCCACGTCATGCGCGGCTCGCCGTTCCACGTCGCCGACACGCGCGAACCGCGCACTTGCAGGATGATCTGCTGCTTTTCGCCATTGGTCAGCTTCGCCGGAAAATACTGCCCGTGATCGAGCATGTTCTGACCGTTGATTCGCTGCACACCGCCGACGCCCCGATCCCATGCATCCAACTCAAAGACGCCTTCGCCCGACCGCGTCGGCAAAAATACCCCGATCGAATTCCTCCCGCCCGTGCGCGTGAACTCCACCGCCACATCGTAGTTCTCGGCCACGGTCACCGGCAGTCGCAGCACGCAAATATCAGGGCCCGCAACCAACTCTTTTCCGCGCATGCTCCACGTGCCTCGCAACGCATCTCGGGCCGGACTTACCTCACCCAGCAGCCATGTCCACGGAACCTGCGGCGCCTCTTTCTTCACTTCCGGCGTCGGCGCCACTGCAACTGGCGCAGGCACTACCGGCTCCGCTGCGACCGGCATTGGCGCCACCACGGGCTCAGGCTCGGGACTGGCCGGCATTTGCACGACGGCAGTCGGCGGCGGAGCAACCACCTCAGCGACCACCGGCACGGGCTCGGGCGCAGACTTCACGACTGGCGGCACCACACGTTCCTCCGGCATCAACGTCCACACCGCTACCGCGCTTGCCGCAGCCAGCAACGCGCCCCCGATCCACACGCGTTTCGACTTCGGTTTCACTCCGGCGATCACCGACAGCTTCCGCGCAAACTCCCCGGCCTTCTTCGGACGCATTCCCGCCTCGTTGGACATCGCCGCGTCGATCAACGCATCCACCGCGACCGGTGCGTCGGTGAACCGTGACGGCCGCGTGTAAGCCCCCTTCGGCACGCGCCCCGTGATCATCTGATACGTCATCACTCCCAGCGCATAGATGTCGGTCAACGGTGTCACCGGCGCACCGGGCGTCATCTGCTCCGGGGACATGTAATCGAACGTCCCGAAAATCATGCCCGTCATCGTAAGCGAGGTCGTGAACCCCTGCCCTTGCGCATGCGCGAGTCCGAAGTCCGCCAATGCCAGCCGTCCGTCCGCGCGCACCAGCACGTTCGCCGGTTTCAAATCCCGGTGCACGATCCCGCGCGCATGCGCCGCGTCGAGCGCCGACGCGATCTGCGCCACCCAGTCTTGCACAAAGGCCAGCGGTTGCGGCTTCCCTGCCAGCAGTCGCGCGAGATCGCCGCCCTCCGCCCACTCGGTCACCAAATAAAGCGTGCCGTCGGGCAACGCGCCAAAATCAAAAATCTGCAGCACATGCGGATGGTTCAACCCCGACAACACGCGCGCCTCGCGCTCGAACCGCTCCCGCGCCATCGGATCCGGCGTGATTTCCGGCGGCATGATTTTCACGGCCACCGTGCGTCCCAGCCGGATCTGCTCCGCGCGATACACCGCCCCCATCCCGCCGCGCCCCGCCAGCGACACCACGCGCAACCCGGGAAACACTTCCGCCAATGCCTCCGCCGCCGGAGCCTGCCAAGCCGCCGGCTTCGCCCCGGTGACACCGGCCAGCCCGCGCGCCAGCAAATCCGCCGTCGGATCGCGCGGTGCGTTTTGATCCGCGCTCATCGTTTGCCCTCCTTCAACGCCACCGCGAGTTCGCGCAACTCCGCCTCCACGTCGCCGTCCGCCGGCAGCGTGTCCGCCACCACGGCATGCAACGCCTCCGAGAACCGCTTGCGCAACCGATGCACCGCCACGCGCCTCGCCCCCCCCGACAAAGCGGTCCCTCCACCCCCGCCTTCCCCCTCCTCCAGAGCCTCGCCCTTCAACGCAGCGAACACCTCGGGCTTCCCCTCGGCCGCATAACGCGCCTCCAGCCGCACCATCGCCTGCGCGATCAGCGCCTTCGCCCACTGGCGTTCGTAAGCCGCATCCGGCGCCGCGCCCGACTCCGCCACGCGCAACCACTCCGCCTCCGCCTGCGAAAAATCGATGTCCGCCCAACCGCCCTCCGGCCGCCGCCGCGCCGCACCTTCCTTCGCCGCACGATCAATCAGATGGTGCTTCATCGCCGTGAGCAAAAAGCTCCGCAACTTCCCTTGGCCCGCTTCCGCGCGCTGAAACAACTCGCGCCGCAGCGCCGTCGCAAAAAATTCCTGCACCGCATCCTCCGCATCGGCCCGCGCCAGCCTCCGGCCGCGCGCGTAGGCATACAGCGGACGCCAGTAAGTCCGGCACAATTGATCCAACGCCACGCCCACCGCGCGCTCATCGCCGCCGCGGCTCTGCCGGACCAGCGTCCAGCTGGTTGGCGGAAATCCCCATACGGTCTGCGGATCAAGCGTCATGTCGTCTGCACCGCATCGTTCCCATCGTGCGCCCCAAGGCAACACAGGGCTTGTGAGGCAGGATCCCACCTATGGGCGATTGATCGAAAAATTTTCCACCCCGGTAACATCCGGTCGCCGTTCCCGTAGCAGGGGATGCATATGAACCGTTTCTTCATCGCCCGCCTCATCGGCCTTCTCCTGATGGCCTCCCTCGCGACCTACGCCGATGCGCAGGTCTCTGTCGGTGAAAAAAAATCAGCCCTCCCCTGCGATAAGCTGCCGGACACACCTCCGCCGAGCACTCCACCCGACTGCCAAAAAAAGCCCGCGCCCAACTGCCCCGGTAGCGGAAAAAGCATCCCGAAAACTTGTCCGAAACCGCCCGCCGACTGCCCCAAGAAAAACAGCGCCTCACGTTAGTTCTTCATTCCTCCGCTATGAACACACACCCGCTCCGCTTCGCCGCTCTTCTCGTTGCGCTCGCCGCCCTGCATTCACCCGCCCGCGCCGCGTTGCTCACCGTTCAGAACGCGGGCTTCGAAACACTTTTCCTCGCCGACAACACCTTCAACGTCGCCTCGCCCGGCCCCTCCGGCTGGAGCGCATATGGCTCGATCAACCACAACAACCGCTCCATCGGCGCGGTGAACCCCACCGGTTCGACGCTGTATCCGGGTGGCGCCCCTGAAGGCCGCAACGTCGGCGTCGTGTTCCTCATGGACAACGCCGGCAACCAATCCCAGTTCGCCGGCATCGAGTCCGGCTTGGTGCAGACGCTCGCCGCCACGTTGCAGACCAACACGAACTACACGCTCACCGTCGAAGTCGGCAACATGGCCCCCGACACGTC